>VBNH01000073.1 GCA_005878095.1 Gammaproteobacteria bacterium
AAATCATGGCGGTCGATCCGCTGCGCCACGTCGCCGCGCCGCGCTTTCTCGGCGGCGTGGTCGCGATGCCGTTGCTGACCGCGATCTTCAGCCTCATCGGGCTCTACGGCGCGCAGCTCGTCGGCGTGCAGCTGATGGGGGTCGACAAGGGCGTGTTCTGGTCGCAGATGCAGGGCTCGGTCGAGCTGCGCGACGTCACCCAGGGCGTGGTGAAGAGCCTGGTGTTCGGCGTCGCCTGCAGCCTGATCGCGGTGCACGAGGGCTATCACGCCGAGCCGACCGCGGCAGGGGTCGGGCTCGCGACCACGCGCACCGTGGTAGCCTCCTCGGTGATCACGCTGCTGTTGGACTATGTGTTGACTGCGGCATTCCTGTAACGGGAGACTTGAATCCATGCGCGCCAATCGAACTCTCGAGATCGGTACCGGCCTGTTCGTGCTGCTGGGTTTCGCCGCGCTGCTGTTTCTGACCACGCAGCTGCCGGCGAGCGGTTTGAAGTTCGGCGCGCCGAAGGCCGGCTATCACGTGAGCGCCGAGTTCGACAACGTCGGCGACCTCAAAGTGGGCGCCCCCGTGACCATGGCGGGGGTGCACGTGGGCGAGGTGGAGGGCATCCGCTTCGATTCCAAGCACTACAAGGCCGTGGTCACCCTGCGCATCGACTTCCAGTACAACAAGATTCCCGAGGACAGCTACGCCAGCATCCAGACTCAGGGACTGCTCGGCGGCAAGTACGTAGGTATCAGCGCCGGAGGACTCGACAGCTACCTCAAGGACGGCGGCAGTTTTTATGACCACACTCAGTCCGCCATCGTGCTCGAGAGTCTGATCAACAAGTTCTTCGCGAACTACGCGAGCAAGGGCGGGGGCGACGGCCAGGGCGCTGACAACCAGAGCAAGGTGGAGCCGAAGAAATGAGACACACGACAGTGGTATTGACCGGCTTGTGGCTGGCGTGCGCCCTCCCGAACGCGTTGCGGGCGCAGCCCGCGCCCGCGGCGACCGCGCCCGCAACCACCGCGCCCGCAACCACCGCGCCCGCAACCACCGCGCCCGCAACCACCGCGCCCGCAGCGACCGTGCCCGCAGCGACCGCGCCCGCCGGCGAAGGACCGACCGAGGTCGTGCAGAACGCCGCCCAGGGCATGCTCGGGGGTCTGGACAAGGATCGCGATGCGTACCGCCGTGATCCGGCGAGGGTCGGGCAGCTGGTCGACCAGTACCTGCTGCCGCACTTCGACACCGAGGCTTCGGCGCGCCTGGTGCTCGGTACGCACTGGCGCACGGCGACTCCCGAGCAGCGCCGGCACTTCATCGATGCCTTCTATCACTCACTGCTCACCAACTACGGCAGCGCGCTGGTCGACTTCACCGCCGACCGGCTCAAGATCTTCCCCACCAGGGTCGATCCGGACGCGACGCGGGCCACGGTGCGCACCGAGGTCAAGCGCGCCAACGGCGATCGCGTGGCGGTCAACTACTACCTGCACAAGACGCCGCAGGGCTGGAAGGCGTGGGACGTGGTGATCGACGGTATCAGCTACGTCAACAGCTACCGTACGGACTTCGGCGAACAGATCGAGGCGCAGGGGATCGACGCGGTCATCAAGCGTCTCGAGGCGGGTGAGAAGCCCGGAGCGATCGGTAAGCAGACCGGCGACAAGGGCGGATGAAAACCGCGGCGCCCGGGGCGAGCGGATCGTTCGAGCTGGCGGCGTCGGCGAATGGACGGTTCGTGGCCCGCGGGCCGCTGACGTTTGCGACCGCGCGCCAGGCGAGGGAGCAGGGCCTGCACTGCCTCGCAAGCGCCGCCGCGCGCGAGCTCGAGGTCGATTGCGGTGGCGTCAGCGGCTCCGACAGCGCCGGTCTCGCGGTGCTGCTGGACTGGCTGGGCGCCATGAAGCGCGCCGGCCGCGCGCTGCGGTACACGCATCTGCCGCAGGGTCTGGTGGCGCTGGGCCGGATCAGTGAGGTCGAAGAGCTGCTCGAGCGCGGCGTCTGAGATGCGCCCGCCGCCGGCGCGCCGCCTCGATCAATGCGGCGGCGCCGATGAGCCTTCGGGCATCTGCTGGTCCTGCTCCGATTCCTCGAGCAGCTTCTGCTCCTGCCGCTCCTCGTCGCGTGATTGCCCGCCGTTGACCTTGAAGTCGCGGTGCTGCAGGTAGATGGTGCGCACGAAGGCGTACGGATCGTAGGCACTGTCGATGGCGCCCTGCGCGTCCAGCAGGCGTGTGCGCGTGTCGATCGCTCGCAACAGCGCCAGGCCGTAATCGACATAGGTGTTGCGGATGTAATGCCGCGGATTGCCGTACTCATCGCCAACGCGGCCGACCGCGTCGCGGACATCAGAAGGGCCAAGAATCGGAATCACCAGGTACGGTCCGGTGCCGACGCCCCACTTGCCGAGGGTCTGGCCGAAATCGCGATCGTTCTTGTCGAGGCCCACCCGCGTAGCCGGATCCATCAGACCGCCGACGCCGAGCGTGGTGTTGAGCAGCAGCCGTCCGGTGTCCGATACGAAGGGCGTGAATTGGCCCTGCAGCAGGTCGTTGACCATGACGAGCGGATATTCGAGGTTATCGAAGAAGTTGCTCACTCCCGTTTGCACGAACCGCGGCGTGACCTTGCGGTAGCCGCGTGCCGCCGGTTGGAAGATCGCCCGGTCGAACTTGTCGTTGAAGCGATAGGTGGCGCGGTTCATGCGCTCCCACGGATCACGCGGCTCGCGTTTCGCGGGCGGCAGCGCCGCGCAGCCGAGCGCCAGCAGCAGACCGAGGGCTAACAGTGACAGCCGGATTGTCGATGGCATGGGGGGTGCGGGAGGCAAACGAAGCGCGCATTGTAGCAGCCGCGCGCGGCGAATCCCGCGCGCCATGCGCCCGGGTCAGCGCCCGCCGCCGCGCCGCTGGCCGGACTGACCCCGACCGTCGCCGTTGTCGGTCACTCGGCGCTTGCGGGTGCTCGCGAGGTAGTCGCGCACCTCATCGAGGCGGGCCTGATAGCGCTGCCGCTGTATGGTGCTGATGTTGGGAGAGGCGAGTGCCAGCTGCAGCTGCTGGGCCGCAAGCACCAGGTCCCCGCCCGCGATCTGGTATTCGCCCATGTAGAAATAGGCGTCGCCGGCATCGCCCGCGGCGCTGGCGGCGAGGGCCGTGAGGCGGATCTGGTCCGGCGTGGGCGGCACGTTGTTGAACAGGTCGAGCAGCATGTTGTGCGCGTCGGCGGGCCGGGCCGCGGCCATGAGTGTCTCCGCGTAGCGCACCGTGAGGGGCACGTTGCGGGGAAAGAGTTGCTGGCCGTGCTGGAAAGTCGCCAGTGCCTCGTCCAGGTGTCCGGCCTTGGCCTGCGCCTGGCCGAGGGCGACGTGCAGGAGGGTGAGCGCCTCGTGCTGCTGCACCAGTGGCGCGAGGATCCGGGTCGCCTCATCGGCGCGATTGGCGCTCATCAGCGCCAGCGCCTCACCGTAGCGGTTGCCGAGCGTGGCGTGGCCGTGCGCGAGCTTCTGGGCGTAAGCCGGCGCGAGGTCCACATCGCCGCTCGCGGTCAGCACGCGCACCCGCTCGCGGATGAGCTCATAGCTCTGCGAGTCCTTGCCCTTGCGGGGCGGAAACTGCGCTGCACGGGCGCGCTGCTCGGCGATGCGGTCGGAGGTCACGGGGTGATCGACCAGCATCGCGGGGATGTAGGTCGCCGCGAGTCCTTCGTGGCGGCTCATGGTCTCGAACATCTGACCCATCCCATTGGGATCGAAGCCGGCGCCGGCGAGAAAGCCAATGCCCACGCGGTCGGCTTCCCATTCGTTGTCGCGCGTGAAGTTGATCTGCTGCTGGGCGGCGAGGCCCTCGGCGGCGGCGATGCCGCCCTCGATCGCCTGCCCGCCGCCGATGGCGCCGAGCAGGATCGCCGCCAAAAGAGCGGCCGCGGAGGTGATGCTCTGCTGGCTCTGCGCGCGGATCATGCGCGCGATGTGGTGCTGCGTCACGTGCGCAGTCTCATGCGCCATGACCCCCGCCAGCTCCGATTCGCTCGAACTGGCGAGCACCGTCCCCGCGTCGATGAACACGAAGCCGCCCGGCACGGCGAACGCATTGATGGTGGGGTCCTTGATCACGAAGTACTGAAAGCCCCGGCCGCCTTCGGCGCTCTGCGAGGCGAGCCGCATGCCCACCCCGTTCACGTACTCGCTGAGCTCCGGGTCCTCGATCAGCGCGTTCTGATCGCGCAGCTCGCGGGCCACCATGGCCCCGAGGCGGTACTCGTCGGTCCGCGACAGCACGGCCGCCGCGGGGCTGCCCATGTCGGGCAGGTCCGAGCCGGCGGTGGGGGCGCTGAGGATCGGCTGCGTCGATGGCGGGTCGTCCGCGAACGCGACGCTGGCAACGGTGAGGAGGGCGGCCACGAGGGCCGGCGGGAGACGGCGCATGATCGGACTTTGACCGCCGATGGCGGTCATGAGTTTCCCCACGTTTACAGAGGCTTACAAAGACGCTCTGCGGGACACATTCAAGCGTACACCTAGAGGATGTCCGAGGCGAAATCGGCGAGCCGCGAGCGCTCCCCGCGCACCAGGGTGACATGCCCGGAATGCGGCCAGCCGCGGAAGCGATTCACGGCATAGGTGAGACCGGAGGTCATCTCCGTAAGGTAGGGCGTATCGATCTGGGCGATGTTGCCGAGGCAGGCGAGCTTGGTGCCGGGGCCGGCGCGGGTGATCAGCGCCTTCATCTGCTTCGGCGTGAGGTTCTGGGCCTCGTCCAGGATCAGGAAGCGGTTGAGGAAGGTGCGCCCGCGCATGAAGTTGAGCGAGCGGATCTTGATGCGGTTGCGCAACAGGTCGTTGGTGGCCGCGCGGCCCCAGTTGCCTCCCTCCTGCGACCCGGTGAGCACCTCGAGATTGTCCATGAGCGCACCCATCCAGGGCTCCATCTTCTCCTCCTCCGTGCCGGGCAGGAAGCCGATGTCTTCGCCGAGCGGAATGGTCACGCGCGTCATGATGATTTCCACGAAGCGGTTGGTTTCCAGCGTCTGCATGAGGCCGGCGGCGAGCGCCAGCAGCGTCTTGCCGGTGCCGGCTGGCCCCAGCACCGTGACGAAGTCGATTTCCGGATCCATCAGCAGGTTGAGCGCGAAGTTCTGCTCGCGGTTGCGCGCCGTGACGCCCCAGACATTGTGGCGCTCGTTGCGATGGTCGCGCGTCAGCTGGATGGTGGCGGTATCGCCGCTCATCTTGCGCACCAGGCCCTCGATGCCTTCCGGGATGTCCTCGAACACTCCCTGGTTCGGCCGCCAGTCGCGCACCGCGGGGCCGGTGATTTCATAGAAGGTGCGGTCGGCTTCCTTCCACGAGCGCATGTCCTTGCCGTGCCGCTCCCAGAAGTCCGCCGGCAGCGCCGTCATGCCGCTGTAGAGGATGTCGGCATCCTCGAGGGTCTTGTCGCTGTAGTAGTCCTCGGCGTGCACGCCGAGCACCGCCGCCTTGATGCGCAGATTGATGTCCTTGGAAACGAGAATGACGCGCTCGTCCTTGTGCTCGTTCTGCAGCGCCAGCACCTGCGCGAGGATGGCATTGTCGCCGCCTTGCCCCGGCAGGCCGTCCGGCAGCACGCTCGGGAGCTGGCGCGTCTGGAAAAACAGCCGCCCGGTGGAGGGGTTCTTGCCATGGTTGCCCGAGTAGCCGCTCGGCAGCTGCAGGCCACGGTCGATCTGCTCCTTGGTGGCGTCGCGCATCATGTCGTCCAGGAACCGGCTCACCTGGCGCACGTTGCGCGAGGCTTCCGACAGGCCCGTCTTGTGCGCGTCGAGCTCCTCGAGCACCACCATCGGCAGATACACGTCGTGCTCCTCGAAGCGGAAGATCGCGGTCGGATCGTGCATGAGCACGTTGGTGTCCAGAACGAACAGCCGCCGCCCGGCGCGCGAGCGGGGCTTCGTTTCCCGTGACTCGCCCGAAGCGGCAGTGGGACCCGGTTCATAGACGCCGCGCTGCTTCAAGGACTTGCTCCGCATGACCTGGCACTCTCACCTGGCGCCGTGATCGTTGTCATCTCTTTGATCAGGACTTGACCGGCTCGAGAATGGCGTCGAGGTTGAGCGAATCGCAGAATTCCATGAACTCTTCGCGCAGGTGCGCCACGTGAATGCGGCTCGGCACGTTGACGATCATCTGCACCGCGAACATGGGTGCGCCGGTATGCGCGGCCGGGTAGCTGCGGGTCGAGACTTCGGCGATGTCGATTCCGCGCGTGGCGAAGAAACCCGACAGCCCGGAGACGATGCCGCTCTGATCGAGGCATACCACGTCGATCGAGTACGGCAGCATGTCGGTGCGCGGCGTGCGCGGCTCGGTGCGCTTCAGGTGAATGCTGAGGTTGCTCGTCTCGGCGAGACGCTTGAGCTCGGTTTCGAGCTTCGCCAGCGCGTGCCAGTTGCCCGACACCAGCAACAACATCGCGAATTCCGTGCCGAGGTTCGCCATGCGGCTTTCGCTGATGTTGCCGCCGGATTCGCTGATTACGCGGGTCAGCTCATGAACCATCCCCGTGCGGTCGCTACCGATCGCCGAAACGGCCAGGTGCTGCTTCATCTGAGGGTGGCGGGTGTTCTGCTGGCGATTCGCCCGGCTGGAAGTGTACCGGGAGCGGCGGCGGGTTGCGACCTCGGCGGGCCGGCGCGCGCTTTGAGGCTTGCTTAGACGCAAGGGTCACTCGTAACATCAGACGCTCCCCCGCGCAACGCATGCAGGTCTCATGTTTTCCGGCAGCCTGGTTGCCATCGTCACTCCCATGCGACCCGACGGCGCGGTCGATCTGGAAGCCTGGGCGCGCCTGCTCGAGTTCCACCTGGCGAACGGCACCAACGGCATCGTCGTCGGCGGCACGACCGGCGAGTCGGCGACGTTGCGCGACGCGGAGCTGCGCGAGCTGACGCAGCGCGCGTGCGCGCAGCTGGGCGGGCGTGTGGCGGTGATCGCCGGGGCGGGTACCAGCAGCACCGCGGACACCGTGGAGCGGGTCGGCTGGCTCTCGCAGCTGCCCATCGACGGGCTGCTGCTCGTGACCCCGGCATACAACCGCCCGACGCAGGAGGGACTGTACCTGCACTTCGCCGCGGCGGCCGCGGCCGCGCGCAAGCCGCTACTGTTGTACAACGTTCCGGCGCGCACGGCGGTCGATATGAAACCGGCGACGGTGGCGCGCCTGTCGAGGGTTGCCGGAATCGCCGGCGTCAAGGAGGCGGTACCGGAAGCGCCGCGCGTGCGCGAGCTCATCGACAGCTGCGGCAGGGACTTCGTGGTTCTGAGTGGTGATGACGCCACGGCGCGCGCGAGCATCGCCGCGGGGGCGCGCGGGGTAATCTCCGTCACCGCCAACGTGGCTCCGCGTACGATGTCGGACATGGTGGCCGCGGCGCTGGCCGGGAACGGCACCGAGGCGCGGCGGCTCGATGAGCGCTTGAGCGCCTTGCACCGCGAGCTGTTCGTGGAAGCGAATCCGATCCCGGTGAAGTGGGCGCTGGCGCAGATGGGTCTCATCGCGAGCGGGATAAGATTACCGCTCACGCCATTGGCGGAGCAGTATCAGGCAGGCGTGCGGGCGGCTGCGCGCGCGGCGGGCGCGTTGCCCTGAAGCCGCGCACCGCGGCTGTTGCGAAGGCGAACGAGGTTCATGAATGAAGTCTGTTAGCGCAATCGTGTGGCTCGCACCGCTGCTGCTGGCGCTGAGCGCTTGCCACGCGTTGCGGGCCAAGTCCTGTCACGGGCCGCAGGCGTACATGGGCGCGAAGAGCGCTGCGCCGCTGAAGATTCCCGCCGGACTCGATGCCCCCGAGACCGGCAGCGCGCTGCGCATACCGGCGCTCAACGAGCCGGCGCCTCCGGCGCGCAAGGGCAGGGAGCCGTGTCTGGATGAGCCGCCGCCGTTCAAGGTCCGGTCGCCCGCGCCGCCGCGGCAGGGCTGATGCGTAAGTAATTGATTGGAGAGGTGGCCGAGCGGTCTAAGGCGCTGGACTGGAATTCCAGTAACATCTCAACGGGTGTTCGTGGGTTCGAATCCCACCCTCTCCGCCAAATGGTGATAAACAGTCGTGCATGGTGTTCGCCCGGGGCGGGAGGATTCAGTTCAGCGGCGAGAGGGTGGGAGACGACCGCAGTCCTGCGGTCGGTCCCGAGCGAAGCGAGGGATGAGCGGCCGTCCGGCCGCGAACAATCCCACCCTTTCCGCCACCGAAACGGCGCGACATGACTGTGGTGGCCCGCATCGGTTTCTCCGCGACGACCAGTCGTGAATCCCGTCAGGGCCGGAAGGCAGCAGCGGCAGCGGCGATGTCGGGTGCCGGGGCTTAAGCTGGTGCGGGCCGCCTCCACTGCACGCACATTTTGGGACCGTTCATGAGCTACACCGCGCTGGCGCGCACATGGCGCCCGAAGAAATTCTCCGAGCTCATCGGCCAGGAGCACGTGCGGCGTGCGCTCGTGAACGCGCTCGAGAGCGGACGCGTGCATCACGCGTTCCTGTTCACCGGCACGCGCGGCGTCGGCAAGACGACCATCGCACGGATCCTCGCCAAGTGCCTCAACTGCGAGAAGGGTGTCACGGCCGATCCGTGCGGTGAGTGCGCGAGTTGCCGCGAGATCGACGCCGGCCGCTTCCCGGATCTCATCGAGGTGGATGCGGCCTCGCGCACCAAGGTGGACGACACTCGTGAGCTGCTCGATAACGTGCAGTACGCCCCGGCGCGCGGCCGCTACAAGGTGTATCTCATCGACGAGGTGCACATGCTCTCGGCGCACTCGTTCAACGCGCTGCTGAAGACGCTCGAGGAACCGCCGCCGCACGTGAAGTTCCTGCTCGCGACCACCGATCCGCAGAAGCTGCCCGTGACCGTGTTGTCGCGCTGCCTGCAGTTCAACCTGAAACGGCTGCCGGTCGCGGACATCGCGGCTCACATGCGCCGGATTCTCGAGCAGGAGGGGGTGGGGTTCGACGCCGCCGGCCTCAAGCTCGTGGCGCAGGCGGCCGACGGCAGCATGCGCGACGCGTTGTCGCTCCTGGATCAGCTGATCGCGTTCGGCGGCGGGCAGGCGGGCGAGGCACAGGCGCGCGCCATGCTGGGCACGATCTCGCGCGATCACGTGGTGCGCATCGTGGAACTGCTGGCGGCCGCCGACACCGCCGCCCTGGTGCGCAGCGCGCAGTCGCTCGAGGAGTTCGCGCCGGATTACGCGCAGGTGCTCGATGAGCTGGCGGCGCTGCTGGTGCGTATCGGCCTTCGCCAAGCGGTGAGCGATTACGAGGGCGACGAGCTGTACCCCCCCGAGTTGCTCGAGCGGCTCGCGCGCGCTCTCACCGCCGAGGACGTGCAGCTGTTCTACCAGATCGCGATCATCGGCCGACGCGATCTCGGGCTCGCTCCCGAGCCGCGCACCGGCTTCGAGATGACGTTGCTGCGGATGATCGCCTTTCGCCCGGCGGGCGAGTCCAGCGTGACGCGTACGTCGGCCGCGGATCCCGCGGCGCGCGCGGCGGCGAGCGCTGCGGGTGCCGGCAGCGCTCCCGGGGCCAGCGGCCCGTCCGGCGCCGGTAGTCCTGCCGAGGCCGCGAGCGCCACCGACCCCTGGGCAACGATCGTGAACGCGCTGGAGCTCTCGGGCGCGGCGCGCCAGCTCGCCAGCCACTGCGTGTTCGTCGGCCGCCAGGGGGCGGTCGTGCGTCTGGCGCTCGATGCACGCAACCAGCCGGTGCGCACGCCGGCGCAGGAGGAAAAGCTGGCGCAGGCGCTGTCGCGCTACTTCGGCGAGCCGGTGCGGCTCGAGTTTCAGGTCGGAGGTGCGGGCGCGGAGACGCCGGCGCTTCTGGCACGGCGTGTCTCCGAGCAGGAGCTGGCAGCGGCACGGCGGACGTTCGAGGCCGAGCCGGGCGTGCAGGGTCTGCGCGAGCGCTTTGGCGCGACCGTGCTGCCCGACAGCGTGCGTCCGGTAAAATGAAATCCCAATCCGGGCGCGCAGCGCCTGACAGGCAGTGCTCTCATGCGAGGCAACCTCAACGACCTGATGAAGCAGGCCCAGGCGATGCAGGAGAACATGCAGAAGGCCCAGGCCGAGATCGGCAACATCGAGGTGGTGGGCGAAGCCGGCGGCGGCATGGTGAAGGTCACCATGAGCGGCCGCCACGAAGTGAAGCGCGTGCAGATCGAGCCCGCGGTCGGCGGCGAGGACCGCGAGATGCTCGAGGATCTGATCGCGGCCGCGACCAACGACGCCGTGCACAAGGTCGAGGCGCGCGTGCAGGAGAAGATGGCGAGCCTGACCGCCGGATTGCAGCTGCCGCCGGGAATGAAGCTGCCCTTCTGAAGCGTGCGCGATGAAGCATTCGCCGCATCTCGCCCGCCTGATCGACGCGCTGCACACCCTGCCCGGAGTCGGGCCCAAGACTGCGCAGCGCATGGCGTTTCACCTGCTGCAGGAGGGCCGGCCAGGGGCGCGGGCGCTGGCCGAGGCGCTCGATGCGGCGCTCGAGTCCGTGGCCCGCTGCCGGCGCTGCCGCATGCTCACCGAGGGGGAGTTGTGCGCGATCTGCGCAGCGCCGCAGCGCGATGCAGCGCTCCTGTGCGCGGTCGAGTCGCCCGCCGACGTGGTCGCGATCGAGTCCTCCGGCAGCTACCGCGGCCGCTACTTCGTGCTCATGGGGCACCTGTCGCCGCTCGATGGCATCGGCCCCGAGCAGCTCGGCGTGCGCGAGCTCGAGGCGATCCTGGCGCAGGGCGGGGTGCGCGAGCTGATCCTGGCCACCAACTCCACGGTCGAGGGCGAGGCGACGGCCCATTTCCTCGGTGAGCTGGCCGCGCGGCGCGGCGTCCGCGCCAGCCGCATCGCCCACGGCGTGCCGGTCGGGGGCGAGCTCGAGTACGTCGACGGCGGCACGCTGGCGCACGCGCTCGCCGGGCGGCAGTCGGTCAGTTAGCGCTCCTCACGCAGACGGCGCAGCCGCCGGTAGCTCTCGTAGCGGCGCGCATGCAGCGCACCGCCCGCGGCTGCCGCGCGCACCGCGCATCCCGGCTCGCGCAGGTGGCGGCAATCGGTGAAACGGCACCCGGGAGCCAGGCGCTCCACCTCCACGAAGCCGAGGGTGCGCTCATCGAGTGCCGCGGCGGCGGGCGCAAAGTCGCGCACCCCGGGGGAGTCGATCAGCGCGGCGCCGTGTGGCAGATCGAACAGGCGCGCAGCGGTGGTGGTGTGCCGTCCACCATCCTCCGCGCGCACCAGTGCGCCGATCGCGACCTGCACCTGCGGCAGGATCCGGCGCACCAGCGAGGACTTGCCAACCCCGGATTGTCCGACCAGGGCGGCCAGCGCGCCGGGCGTCAGGACGGCACACAGCTCGGCAACCCCGCTGCCGCTATCGGCCGAGCAGGTGACGGTGCCGTAGCCGGCGTCGCGGTACACCGCGAGCTCGGCGGTAAGCGCCGCGTCGATGCCGAGGTCACTCTTGTTCACGACCAGGGTTGCGGGGAGTGAGGCGGCGGTGGCCGCCGCCAGGTAGCGGTCCACGACGAACAGGTCCGGTGCCGGGAGCGGCGCAAGCACCACCAGCAGCCGCGTGAGGTTGGCCACCACCGGTTCGGCGCCGCCGCGCACGTTGGCGCGATACAGCGCCGTGCGCCGCGGCAGCACTTCCACCACGTGCACCTCATCGTGGCGTGCATCGAGGCGGCAGCGCACCTCGTCGCCACACACGACGGTGAGGGCGCGCCCGAACGGACGTGCCCGCACTTCCTCACCGTCGGCGTCGCGTACCAGCAGGTGCCGGCCGAAGGTGGCGATCACGCGTCCAACCAGAGTCTGCTTCATGCGGCGGGTGAGCGGTCGTCTGCTACACTTGGATCGCCTGTTGCGCGGTCATTACACGCTATCACTACCCACGCGCCCATGCCCAGCGGCGACTATCTGGTCTGGATCGATCTGGAGATGACGGGTCTGAAGCCCGACACCGATTCGATCATCGAGATCGCCACCGTGGTGACCGACCGGGAGTTGGAGCTCATCGCCGATGGCCCGGTGCTCGCCATCCATCAGCCCGATGAGGTGCTGGCGCGCATGGACGACTGGAATCAGCGCCAGCACAGCTCCTCGGGCCTGCTGGCGCGGGTGCGCGCGAGCCGCACCAGCGTCGCCGAGGCCCAGCAGCGCACGCTCGAGTTCCTCGCGCCGCTGGTCAATGCCGGCAGCTCGCCGATGTGCGGCAACAGCATCTGCCAGGACCGTCGCTTTCTCGCGCGCTGCATGCCCGAGCTCGAATGCTTCTTCCACTACCGCAATCTCGACGTCAGCACGCTGAAGGAGCTGGCGCGCCGCTGGGCGCCGGCGGTGGCCGAGAGTTTCGTCAAGCAGGGGACCCACCTCGCGCACGCGGATATCCACGAATCGATCCGCGAGCTGCGGCACTACCGCGCGCGCTTGTTCGCGCCGCCTTACGCCGGCAGCGGGAGCGCCTGAGGCCGTGCCGCTGGTGACGCATCGCGGCGGCTGCCATTGCGGCGCGGTTGCCTTCGAGGTGGATGCGCCGGCGCGCCTCACGGCGAGCGAGTGCAACTGCTCGATCTGCCGCATGAGCGGCTACCTGCACCTGATCGTGCCGCGCACGCGCTTCCGGCTGCTGCGCGGGGCGGAGAGCCTGAGCGAATACCGCTTCAACACCGGCACGGCGCGGCATCTGTTCTGCCGCCGCTGCGGCGTGAAGTCATTCTACGTGCCACGCTCCAATCCCGACGGCTACAGCGTCAACGTGCGCTGCCTCGAGCGCGCCACGCTCGAGCACGTCGACATCGAGCCGTTCGACGACAACGAGCGCACCGCCTCCGAGGCGAAGGTCCGGGATCGCTCGCGCGCGTAGCCGCGCCCGCCCACGGCGCTGCGCCGCAATGCGTGGGGTGCGCGCAGCGGGTGTCAGGAGGCCCGGCCGGGCGGCGGCGCCTGGGCGAGGAACAGCCAGGTCTCCACCACCGTATCGGGGTTGAGGGACATGCTCTCGATGCCCTGCTCGAGCAGCCAGCGCGCCAGGTCGGGGTGATCCGACGGACCCTGGCCGCAGATGCCGACGTACTTGCCGTGTTTGCGGCAGGCGCTGATCGCCATCGCCAGGAGCTTGCGCACCGCCTCGTCACGCTCATCGAAGTGGCCCGCCATGATCGCCGAGTCGCGGTCCAGTCCCAGGGTGAGCTGTGTCATGTCGTTCGAGCCGATGGACATGCCGTCGAAGTGCTCGAGGTACTGCTCGGCGAGCAGCGCGTTGGTGGGCAGCTCGCACATCATGATCACCTTGAGCCCCTGCTCGCCGCGTTGCAGGCCGTTCTGCGCGAGCAGTGCCGTGACCTGGCGCGCCTCGGCGAGGCTCCTCACGAACGGCACCATGACCTGCACGTTGGTTAGGCCCATGGCCTCGCGCGCGCGCTTCAGCGCCCGGCACTCGAGCTCGAAGCAGGGGCGGAAGGTTTCGTCGACGTAGCGCGCGGCGCCGCGGAAGCCCAGCATCGGGTTCTCCTCCTGCGGTTCGTAGCGGCTGCCGCCGATGAGGTTGGCGTACTCGTTGGACTTGAAGTCCGAGAGCCGCACGATGACCGGCTCGGGGGCGAACGCCGCGGCGATCTGCGCGATGCCCTCGGCGAGCTTCTCCACGTAGAAGTCTACCGGGGTGGAATATCCGGCCATCTGCACGCGGATCTGCTCCTGCAGCTCCCCGTCCAGGCGGTCGAACTCGAGCAGCGCGCGCGGATGCACGCCGATCATGCGGTTGATGATGAACTCGAGCCGCGCGAGCCCCACGCCACAGTGCGGGATGTTGGCGAAATCGAAGGCGCGCTCGGGGTTGCCGACGTTCATCATGATCTTGACCGGGATCTTCGGCAGCGCATCGAGCTCGATCTGCGTGCGTTCGAACTGCAACAGCCCTTCGTACACGTTCCCGGTGTCGCCCTCGGCGCACGACACGGTCACGTCCTGTCCCTCGCGGATACGTTGCGTGGCATCGCCGCAGCCGACCACCGCGGGGATCCCCAGCTCGCGCGCGATGATGGCCGCGTGACAGGTGCGGCCGCCGCGGTTGGTGACGATCGCAGCGGCGCGCTTCATGACCGGCTCCCAGTCCGGATCGGTCATGTCGGCGACCAGCACCTCGCCGCTCTGCACGCGCGCCATCTCGCCCGCGTCGCGGATGACGCGCGCGGCCCCGGCGCCGATGCGCTGGCCGATGCTGCGGCCGGTGGCCAGCACCCGCGAGCGGCCCTTGAGGGCGTAACGCTGAATGGTACGGCCGGCGCGGCTCTGCACCGTCTCAGGCCGCGCCTGCAGGATGAGGATCGCGCCCGAGGCGCCGTCGCGCGCCCACTCGATGTCCATCGGCCGGCCGTAATGCTCTTCGATGATCAGCGCCTGGCGCGCCAGCGTGACGATATCGGCGTCGCTCAGGCAGAAGCGGCGCTGGTCCGCCGGCGGCACCGCCACCGTCTGCACGCGCGCGGGTGAGCCCGCCGGCGCGTACACCATCTTCACCGCCTTGGCGCCGAGGTTGCGGCGCAGGATCGCGAGCTTGCCGGCGCGCAGCGCGGGTTTGTAGACGTAGAACTCATCGGGATTGACGGCGCCCTGGACCACGGTCTCGCCCAGGCCCCACGCGGCGGTGATGAACACCACCTCGCGAAAGCCCGAGTCGGTGTCGAGCGTGAACATGACGCCGCTCGCGCCCAGGTCGCTGCGCACCATGTGCTGCACGCCGGCCGACAAGGCCACCGCGGCGTGATCGAACCCCTGATGCACGCGGTAGGAGATCGCCCGGTCGTTGAACAGCGAGGCAAACACCTCGTGCATCGCCTTGAGCACCTCAGCCTCGCCGCGCACGTTGAGGAAGCTCTCCTGCTGGCCGGCGAAGGAGGCCTCGGGCAGATCCTCGGCGGTCGCCGAGGATCGTACCGCCACCGCCAGATCGCCGCCCGCGCTCATGCGCTGCAGCTGCGCGCTCACCGCCGCCGTCAGGGCGGGCGGCAAGGGGGTGGCGAGAATCCACTGACGGATGCGCGCTCCGGTGGCGGCGAGCCGCGCCACGTCATCGACGTCGAGCTTGGTGAGCTCGCCGCGGATGCGCGCCGCCAGAGCGCCCTGTTCGAGGAACTCGCGGTAGGCGTGCGCGGTGGTGGCGAAGCCGCCGGGCACCTGCACGCCGAGTCTCCCGAGCGAGCCGATCATCTCCCCGAGCGAGGCGTTCTTGCCGCCGACCGTCGCCACGTCGCGCATCGTCAGCTGCTCGAAGGGGATGACGTAGGCTTTCAAGAACGCTCCTGCAGGTCAACGCCTGGCGCTTGCCGACGCGCGCCCCGGGTGAAACACTGTTCACCGCTCGCACCAGCCCGGAGGGGACACTCGCGCCGTGAGCCGTCGAACGGTATTTTTCGTTTCGGACCAGACGGGTGTGACTGCGGAAACACTGGGCCACAGTCTCATGACGCAGTTCGAAGGGCTGGAATTTCGCCCGGTGACTTTGCCATTTGTGTCGAGCGTTGACAAGGCGCAGGAAGCCGTCCGGCGCATCAACCGCGCGGCCGCGGAGGAGGGGCTGCGGCCGATCGTGTTCAGCACGCTGGTGCAGGACGAGCTGCGCGAGATCGTCGTGGCGGCGAATGCCCTGTTCCTCGATCTGTTCTCGACGTTTGTCGGTCCGCTCGAGCGCGAGCTCGACACGCGCTCGACGCACCGCGCCGGCCGGGCGCACGGCATGGCCGATCTCGCCGCGTACACGACACGCATCAACGCCACCAACTTCGCGCTCGCCAACGATGACGGCAGCGGCGGCGACTATGCGCTCGCCGATGTGGTGCTGGTCGGGGTGTCGCGGGTCGGCAAGACCCCGACCTGCCTGTACCTGGCGCTGCAATACGGGGTGTTCGCCGCGAACTATCCGCTCACCGAGGATGATCTGGAAGCCGGCAGACTGCCGCCGCGCCTGGAGCCGTTCCGCTCCAAGCTCTATGCGCTGACCATCAAACCGGAGCGCCTGCAGCAGATCCGCACCGAGCGCCGCCCGGACAGCCGCTACGCCTCGCAGCGGCAGGTGCAGTACGAGCTGCGCACCGCGGAGGCGCTGTTCGCGCGCTACGCGCTGCCGTGGCTCGATACCACCGAGTGCTCCATCGAGGAGATCGCCAGCCGGATTCTGAACACCAGCGGCATCGAGCGGCGGCTGCGCCCGTAGCGCCCGCGCCCTGCAGCTGGATATTGTCGCACGACTCACGGCGCGCGTGTCAGGTCGCACGAAAATTGCAAGCGCCGGCCGGGCGCCGGCAGCGATAAATTCGCGCCGCGATCGGCTTGCAGGGCAAGCCTTGTGCGTTATAGTCGGCGCGTGCTTCTCACTGACACACAGACCCCGGTTTCGTGGCGCGCGCGGCCGCGCAGCTTCGTCGCGCTCATGGGACTGTATGAGAGCAACTTCATACGGTTCGGCTGGCTGGCCGGCAAGCTGACGGCGCTCACCGGCCGGTATCGGTCCAGCGTGCGTGGCGATTGTGACCTCGTTCTCAGCGTCACTGAGCGCTCCGCGTACACCAGCACCGTGAATCTGACCTATCTGCTGCCCCATGTGCACGGCTGCCTGCCGTACCCCGACATGCAGGTGCGGATCTACCATGACGCGCACCTGGTCGAGGCGCGACAATGGGCCGCGGTTCACGGTCAGCCGCTGCTGCGGGCGCTGCGCACTCGCGCGGAGCGTGAACTGGATCAGCGCTGGGCGCGGAACATGATGTTAAATAAGTGGCTGGAATACTGCGTGGAGCGAGGTCATCGCTTCTCATCCAGCACGGAGCCAGAAACCGGCGCATGAGGAAGGGCGGTCGGCCGCCGCATCTCTCATGAAGGCGCTGCGTCAACTCGGCTTTCTCAAACTCAGCCTCCGCCCGGATGGCCAACCCGATGAGGACCACCGGGTGCTGGCGCTGTTTCGCAACCGCGCCGAGCTCAAGAAGGCCTACGGCGGGCTGCAGGAGGAGACCTTCCGCCTCAAGGACCTCCTCAAGCAACAGGAGGCGGCCACCCAGCGCGTGCAGGAGATGCTCAATACGCTCGAGGGGCGCCTGGGCGCCGCCGAGACCGCTTACCCGGCGCTGGTGTTCTATCAGCTGCGCCACCTGTGGCAGACGGGCCGTGAGCTCATCAGCCAGCTGATCGCCGATCTGGTGCGGCAGCAGGAGGAGCGCGAGCGGCGTGCACACCTGGCCCAGCACAATCGCCGCCAGTTCGCCCGCCGCCAGGCCGCCGAGGGCGTGTTGCGCGCGGCCCAGGGGCCGCACGAGCAGGCTACCGCGCAGCTCGCGGCGCTGGAAAAGGAGCGGGCGGCGCTCACCCGCTTGTGGCACTACTTCGAGCGCCGCGCGCTGCAGCGGCGCATCGCCGTCGCCGCCGCGGCGGTGATGAGCGCCGGGGTGTCCCTCGGCGAGGCGCGGCTCGCCCTCGAGGAAATCGCCGGCGAGGCCACACCGGAGTTTCCGGGACTGACGCTGCCGGCGCGGCGCGCGATCAATCTCACCGCCATTGCCTATGCGGAAGCGCTGTGCCTGCGCCTGACGCCACTCAAGGCCCCGATGCTCACGCTGGCGCGCGAGGCGACCGCCCGTCGTGAGACCGCCGACGACTACGGCTCGCCCAGGGAATGCGTGCTGTTGATGGGGCAGATCGCGCGCGCACACACTCTGATCAGCGCGCGCGCCGGTGTTACCGAGGAAATCCGGGCCCGCGGCGAGAGGCTGCAGCGCGTGGCGCGCTACCGCGGCGAGGCCGACACCTCGCCGGCGCCGAACTCACTCGCGTTCACCGAAGGCGACGTGCTGCCGGCGGCGGGGCCGCAGGCCGATGCGCCGCTGCCAAACGTGCTCGCCGAGGACACCTGGGACCTGTTCCGGATCCTGCTGCGCTGACAGTCCGAGCCCGCGCCGGGGGGCGCGCAGAGGCGGCGCTCGCAGGCGGGGCGCTGGCCGGCGGCTAGCTGGCGCGCGCGGTCTTTTGCGGTGGCTGCGGGTGCGTCCCGGTCACCATGTCGGCCATGACCTGGGTCGCCTGCTCGAGTACCACGTCGGCGGCCTCGTCCTTGGACTTGTTGAGCTCCTCGACGCTCTTCAGCGGCGGCAGATTCTTCGCCGCCCGCCGGCTGTTCTCCCGCGCCAGGCGCTCGCCCTCGATCCGAGCGCGCTCTTCGCGCCGCGCCTTGAGGTTGAGCGACACACTGTGCTGCCCGCGCACCGAGTCGATGGCGGCGATGTCCGACACCAGCCAGCGGTAGTCCGGATCGTGCTGCGCGCGCGCATCCTCCTCCGTCGCCAGTGCCGCGACCGGCGGGGCGGCGGCCGTGCCGGCACTCATCCTGAAGGGCACGCCCGCGATGCGATCCCAGGGCAGGGCGGACTCCAGCGCGCTCTCGCCGATCTCCTTGATGTCGAGAGGCGAGGCGAGCGGCACGTCAGGTTCGACACCGCGGTGCTGGGTGCTCTCGGCCGTGACGCGGTAGAACTTGCCGATGGTCACGGTCAGCTGTCCGTTCACCGGCTTCGGCGACCAGCGATCGAGGGGCACCAGGTTCTGCACCGTGCCCTTGCCGAAGGTGGTCTGGCCGAGGATCACGCCGCGGTGATAGTCCTGGATCGCGCCAGCGAAGATCTCCGAAGCCGAGGCGCTCAGCCGGTCGACCAGCACTGCCAGCGGACCGTCGTAGGCCGGTGCGGGCTCCGGGTCATCCAGCACCTCGAGCCTGCCTGCGGTATCGCGCAGCTGCACCACCGGGCCGTGATTGATGAAAAGTCCGGTGAGCGCCGTGGCCTCGGGGAGGTAGCCGCCGCCGTCACCGCGCAGGTCGAGGACCAGGCCCTCCACGTTCTCGCTCTTGAGCTCGCGCAGCAGTTTCAGCACATCGTGCGTGGTGCTGCGGTAGCTCTGGTCGCCGGCGTTCTGCGCGGCAATGTCCTGGTAGAACCCGGGCACCGTGATCACCCCGATCTTGAGCGTGCGGCCGTTGCGCGCCACGGTCTTCACTTCCTTATGCGCGGCCTGCGCTTCGAGCGTCACCTTGTTGCGCACGAACTCCATGACCTTCTCGGGGCTCCCGGGGGCCGCGCCGGCCGGCAGTACCTGCAGGCGCACCGATGTGCCGGCCTTGCCGCGGATCAGCTGCACCACGTCATCCAGCCGCCAGCCGATGACGTCGGTGAACGGACCCTCGTGTCCCTGGCCCACACCGATGATGCGGTCGTTGGTGCTGAGCGTGCCGGCTGCCGCCGCCGGGCCGCCTTCGAGCACGTTCATGATGGTGACGTAGTCGTCCACCACCTGGAGCGAGGCGCCGATGCCCTCGTAGTTGAGGCTCATCTGGATGCGGTACTCCTCGGAGCTGCGCGGTGAGAAGTAGCTCGAATGCGGATCAAAGGCGCGCGCGTAGGCGTTCATCAGACCTTCGAATACGTCCTCGCTGGTCACCTGGTCGACGCGCTTGAGCACGCGCTCGTAGCGCTTGCGCAGAACCTCGGCCGCATCCGGCCAAGTCTTGCCGGTGAGCATCAGCGACAGCGCATCGTTCTTGACGCGCTTGCGCCACAACTCGTCCATGGCGGCCTGATCGACCGGCCAGGCGGCGTGCAGGCGGTCGAACTCGAACGACTCGTTCGCCGTCCAGTCAGGTTCGCTCTTGAGCAGCTCGATCGCATGCTGCACGCGCTCGCGGTTGCGCTGCTGGAAGCGCGCGAAGATCAGGTACGCCGGATCGATGTCGCCGGTGCGGATCATGTCACCGAACCGCAGGCGGTAGGCGTTGAACTCCTCGATGTCGCTGGCGAGGAAGTAGCTGCGTTGCCCGTCGAGGAACTCCAGGTAGCGGTGGTAGACCACATCCGACATCCGGTCGTCGAGCGCCGCGCGGCTGTAGTGCGCCTCCTCGAGGATGCGACCGACCCGGCGCGCGGTCGCCCGCTGGATGTCGGAGGGCGCCAGCGTCCCCGCAGGCAGTACCGAGGTGCCGGCCGGGGCCTGCGCGGAGCCGGCAAGCGCCAGGGCCAGTACCAGCAGGGCCGCGGCGGTTATCCACCCGGAGGATCGGCGCAGGGCTAGGGTCGTCATGAGGGCTCGCAGGTTCGGTAGACTCTTGGGGCTAAGGTAGAGCGTGCGGTTCGTCTTTAGCAAGTACGGCCCTCACATCATGAGACCTCTGACAGCGTTGCTGGGAATCGTCATGGGGTCGGCCGTGGCCCTGGCCATCGGGCTCCTGATGACCTGGATTGTCATCCTGTTGCTGCCGGCCGACGAGGCGCGGTTCGCCCCCGAGCGCGCCCCATTGCTGCGCGCGATAGCGGTCTTTACGCTGTTTTCCGCGGCCGCGGCTGGCAGCTTCTACGGGGAGCTGCGCGAGCGCTCCTGGCGCCTCGGCGCCCATGGGGCGACCCTGGCCATGCTGGCCATGGCGGTGTGGATGTACTGGCCGAGGTGAGGCGCCGTGGTCCAGGGCCTACGCGGGCGAGCCGGCCGCGCCTCAGTCATCGCCGGACGCCGGCAGCGCCCGCACCAGGGCGACGAACAGGCGGATCAGCAGCAGCAGCACCGCCGGCCCGAGCGCGACGGCCCAGAACACCGCCGACCCGTGGACCAGCCCCAGGAAGAAATCCGCCAGCAGGGCGAACGGGCCGGCGTGTGCATTCTGGCCGTGGGTATACGGCCCGAGCACGCGGCTGCCGGCGAACCAGATGAGAAACGGCATCACGATGAGCCCGCACAGCAGCGCCAGGCCGAAAATGACCAGCTCGCGCTGCGCTCGCGGCAGTGTGCCGTAGGTATCGCGCAGGTGCGCCAGGCGCTCCAGGGGTGCCGTTCCTTCGGTCGGGGGCGGTGGGGGCATTCGTTGCTCGGGGTCGCCGCGCGGGCGGGCATAATAGCCTTCTCATGCAGAAAATCAGAGCCGCGGTCATCGGCGTGGGCTACCTGGGCCGCTTTCACGCACAGAAATACGCGCAGGCGGCCGGCTGCGAGCTCGTCGCGGTCGCGGATTCGCGGCCCGAGGCGCGTGAACAGCTCGCCGCCGAGCTCAAAACACGCGCCGTGAGCGACTACCGGACGCTCCTCGGCAGCGTCGAGGCGGTGAGCGTCGCCACACCGACTCCGGCGCACTTTGCCATCGCGCGTGACTTCCTCGAAGCCGGTGCGCACGTGCTGGTGGAGAAGCCGATCACCGATACGCCGGCGCAGGCGCGCGAGCTGATTGCGCTCGCCGCGCGCCTCAAGCGCGTCCTGCAGGTCGGGCACCTCGAGCGTTTCAACGCAGCCATACTGGCGGCCGAGCCGCATCTGCGTTCACCGCGCTTCGTCGAATGTCACCGCCTCGCGCCCTACCGCGAGCGCGGCACCGACGTGAACGTGGTGCTCGATCTGATGATCCACGACATCGACATCGTGCAGACCATCGTTGGCGCACCGATCACGTCCATCGACGCGGTCGGCACGCCGGTGTTCTCGGAAGGTATCGATATCGCCAACGCGCGCATCCGCTTCGCCAACGGCTGCGTCGCGAATGCCACCGCCTCGCGGGTCAGCCTCAAGACCGAGCGCAAAATGCGCATTTTCGAGGACGACGCCTATCTGTCGCTTGATCTGCAGCAGAAGATCCTGACACTCATCCGCAAGCGCGTGCCGGCGGACGCCCCGGGCGCGCTGCCGGTGACCATCGAGGAGCAGAGTCTGGAGCCCGGCGATGCGCTCAAGGCCGAGGTCGAATCATTCCTCGAGTGCATTCGCAGCGGCCGCGCGCCGGTGGTGCCGGGCGAGGCCGGACTCACGGCGCTGGAGACCGCCATGCGCATCACGGAGCAGGTGAACCGCTCCCTCGCCGAGCGCCGCGTGCGCACCTAGGGCCTTCGATGCCAAGAGACCCTGAGCACTTCCGGCGCACGCCCCGAGCGGTGACGGTGGCCGCCATCCAGATGGCCTGCGACTGGGACATCGAGGGCAACATCGCCCGGGCTGAGCAGCTGGTGCGCCAGGCGGCCGCGCGGGGCGGGCAGGTCATCCTCCTGCCCGAGCTGTTCGAGACGCCGTATTTCTGCATCGAGCAGGACGCGCGTCACCTGGGCCTCGCGCGTGCGGCCGCCGAGAATCGCGCCGTCGCTCACTTCGCACCCATCGCGCGCGAGCTCGGCGTGGTGCTGCCGATCAGCTTCTTCGAGCGCGCGGGTCCCGCCTGCTTCAATTCGATCGCGATCCTGGACGCCGACGGCGCCAACCTGGGCGTGTACCGCAAGTCGCACATTCCCAACGGGCCGGGCTACCAGGAGAAGAACTACTTCTCCCCGGGCGACACCGGATTCAGAGTCTGGAGCACGCGTTTCGCGCGCCTCGGCGTCGGCATCTGCTGGGATCAGTGGTTCCCCGAGACCGCGCGCGTCATGGCGCTCATGGGGGCGGAGCTGTTCCTGTTTCCGACCGCGATCGGCACCGAGCCGCCTCCGGCACTGCCGGTGAACTCGCGCGAGCACTGGCAGCGCACCCAGCAGGGACACGCGGCGGCCAATCTCATCCCGCTCCTCGCCGCCAACCGCTATGGACTCGAGCGCTCGCTGCAGGACCCGCAGGGACTGTACATCCGCTTCTACGGCTCATCGTTCATCGCGGACGCCATGGGCGCGAAGGTCGCCGAGGCGCCCGAGGAGGGCGATGCGGTCCTGATCCACGTCTTCGACCTCGAGGCCACCGCGCGGCTGCGCGACAACTGGTTCGTGTTCCGCGACCGGCGGCCGGACCTGTATGGGACGCTCGTCTCGCTCGACGGGCGGTGCGATTCCTGACGCTCGGGCGGCGCCGCGCGGTGCGGCTGGTGCTGGCGTGCGCCTGGCGTTCGGCCCGGGCATCGGTTCCCGGCCCCTTAGGGCCGGGAACCGCCGGTTGGTGGAGGCGGGGGGACAGCACATCCGTGGCTTTCGCCGCGGGCTGGACTATGCCTTCGTCCGCGCACCGCTTACGCAGTGCGTGGACGCGGAGCGTGTTATCCAGCCGCCATGGGCCAGCTGGATCCTAGTGCCCGCCCAGGCGATGCGCCGTCGGCGGGTCTATGAGTCTCTACAGGGCAGGCCTGAGGTTGGCCCTCTTCCTACCCCTCGACGTTGCCATGCCGCCCCTTGACTTGAGAGGCGCCGTCAGGTTTCGCCGATGTGAGCTCCGTTTATCAGCCAAACCTCGCGATTTGGCGCGACCCTCGATCGAACCCCCGTCCGCAAGTCCTAGACTTCAGGATCTACGTACGTAGCTCTCTCTTTGTTTCTCGCGCGGCGCTACCCGAGGAGCAGGGAAGACGCAACGCCAGCGGCCAGTGACTCTTAACGCACCGGCCTGTCGCACGCCGGAGCGCGATCCTGTGAGCGCGTCCCCTGATTCGGTCGCACAGGCACGAGCCGGTCAGAGGTCAGCTGCGGTTAGGCAGCCAGAGCGTAGTTGTCGTCGTTGGCAACTATGATTTGCAGCAGGATTAACGAGGGCACTGCACCTCGGTACGCCCCTGAAGGTTCGTAACCCGCGTCGAAACCGGTCGCCCCCTTCAGCTTTCACACTACCAGCATACCACCTGGGGCAAGCCCGCGCGTCTTCTCAGCCGCGCCGCAACAGGCGTGCCTTGTCGCGCTGCCAGTCGCGCTCCTTCTCCACCGCGCGCTTGTCGTGCTGCTTCTTGCCCTTGGCGAGCCCCACCTGCAGTTTGGCGCGGCCGTTCTTCCAGTACAGCTCCAGCGGCACGAGCGTGTAGCCGCGCCGTTCCACCGCGCCGATCAGTCCCTGCAGCTCGCTGTGCCTCATGAGCAGCTTGCGGGTGCGCACCGGGTCGGGGGTCACGTGCGTGGAGGCGGTGGGCAGGGGCGAGAGATGCGCGCCAATGAGGAACGCCTCGCCGCCGCGCAGATAGACATAGGCTTCCTGCAGCTGCGCGCGCCCGGCGCGCATGGCCTTGACCTCCCAGCCCTGCAGCGCCAGTCCCGCCTCGTAGCGCTCCTCGATGAAGTAGTCGAAGCGCGCCTTGCGGTTCTCGGCGATCAGTCGGGGCGCTGGCGCGTCTTTGGTCATCCGCCG
>VBNH01000032.1 GCA_005878095.1 Gammaproteobacteria bacterium
CACGTGAATGGTCACGGCGGTCTGGTTGTCGTCGGCGGTCGAGAACGTGTTCGCCGCCTTGGTCGGGATGGTGGTGTTCTTCTCGATGAGCTTGGTCATGATGCCACCGAGGGTCTCGATGCCGAGCGACAGCGGGGTGACATCGAGCAGCAGCACGTCCTTCACCTCGCCCGCCAGCACGCCCGCCTGGATGGCGGCGCCGACCGCGACCGCCTCGTCGGGGTTGACGTCCTTGCGCGGCTCCTTGCCGAAGAAGTCCTTCACGTACTTCTGCACCAGTGGCATGCGCGTCTGGCCGCCCACCAGGATCACCTCGGCCACATCCGCCGTGGCGAGGCCGGCGTCCTTCATGGCGGTGCGGCACGGACCCACGGTCTTCTGCACCAGGTCCTCCACCAGGGATTCGAGCTTGGCGCGCGTCAGCTTGATATTGAGATGCTTCGGTCCCGAGGCATCGGCGGTGATGTACGGCAGGTTGATGTCGCTCTGCTGGGTCGAGGACAGCTCGATCTTCGCCTTCTCGGCGGCCTCCTTCAGGCGCTGCATGGCGAGCGGGTCCTTGCGCACGTCGACGCCGGACTCCTTCTGGAACTGCTCGGCCAGGAAATTGATGATGCGCAGATCGAAGTCCTCGCCGCCGAGGAAGGTGTCCCCGTTGGTCGACAGCACTTCGAACTGCCGCTCGCCGTCGACTTCCGCGATCTCGATGATGGAGATGTCGAAGGTGCCGCCGCCGAGATCGTAGACGGCGATCTTGCGATCGCCCCCCTGCTTGTCGAGCCCGTAGGCAAGCGCCGCGGCGGTCGGCTCGTTGATGATGCGCTTGACCGTCAGGCCCGCGATGCGGCCGGCGTCCTTGGTCGCCTGGCGCTGCGAATCGTTGAAGTAGGCCGGCACGGTGATGACCGCTTCGCTCACCGGCTCACCGAGATAGTCCTCGGCGGTCTTCTTCATTTTCATGAGCACGCGCGCCGAGATCTCCGGCGGCGCCATCTTCTTGCTCTGCACCTCCACCCAGGCGTCGCCGTTGTCCGCGCGGGTGATCTTGTAGGAGACCATCTTGATGTCCCGCTGGACCACCTCGTCCTCGAACTTGCGGCCGATGAGGCGCTTGATGGCGAACAGGGTGTTGTGGGGATTGGTCACGGCCTGGCGCTTGGCGGGCTGGCCCACCAGCACCTCGCCGTCCTTGGTAAAGGCGACGATGGAGGGCGTGGTGCGATCGCCCTCGCTGTTCTCGATCACCCGGGGCTTGCCGCCCTCCATGATGGCCACACACGAGTTGGTCGTGCCGAGGTCGATACCGATTACCTTTGCCATGGGTTCACTCCCCGAAATCTCCGTCAAAAGAGGGATGCCAGGCCCACTTCTTAGGGGTGCTCGCGCGCGCTTTCAAGCCCGCGCCGGCTCCCTGGCGACGACTACCCGGGCCGGGCGCAGCAGCCGGCCGTTGAGCTCGTACCCCAGCTGCACCACCTCGAGGACCGAGTTCGGCTCGGCGGTGCCGGACTCCCTGGTCATCATGGCTTCGTGCCGCTCCGGATCGAAGGGCTCACCGAGCGGGTCGATCACGCTGACCCCCAGCTTTTCCAGCGCCCGGGACAGCAGCTGCAGCGTCGCCTCCTGGCCCTCCCTGAGGCTGCTCGCGTCCGCCCGCCCGGCGTTCTGCACCGCCAGCTCCAGGCTGTCCTTCACCGGCAGCAGCTCCGCGGCGAACTTCTCGAGTCCGTAGCGGTTGGCTGCCTCGATGTCGCGCTGCGCACGCTTGCGCATGTTGTCGAGCTCGGCGACGGCGCGCAGGTACTGCTCCCAGTGGCTCTTGGCGCGCTCTTCGGATTCGGCCAGCGCCTGCTGCAGCCGCTCGATCTCCTCCAGCTGCGCCGCCGTCTCCGGCAGCACGGCCGTTGGCTCCGCCGCACCGCTCTGCCGATCGCCTCCAGACTCATTGGCAGTCATCTCGCTCAAAACCTCCGGAAATCCCCCAAGCCTCCCCGCATACGCAGGCGCGGGTGGGCACCCCCGGGGTGGGGGATCAGCGCCGCGAATTCAAGGCCGCGCCGAGCAGTTTAGCGGTCATCTCGACGATGGGGATGACCCGTTCGTAGGCCATGCGCGTCGGCCCGATGACCCCGAGCACCCCGACCACCGAGTCGCCGTCCGCGTAAGGCGCGGTGACCACGCTGCAATCGTCGAGGATCTGGTAGCCGGATTCATGGCCGATGAAGATCTGCACCCCTTCCGCCTTCAGGCTCTGGTCGAGCAGGTGCAGAAAGTCGCGCTTTTCGTTGAACGCCTCGAACAGCCGCCGCAGCTTCTCCATGCCGGTGAGCTCGGCCATGCCCATGAGGTTGGTCTCGCCCTTGATGACGTACTCGAGCCGCCCTTCCGCGCCGCCCGCGAACACCTGCTGGGCCACGGCGATCGCCTCCAGCATGATCTGGTTCATGTGTGCGTGTGCCTCGGAGAGCTGGCGCAGGATCTCCTGGCGCACCTCGGGCAGCGTGCGCCCGCGGAACTGCTCGTTCAGGAAGTTCGAAGCACGCTTGAGCTCGTCGGGCGAGTAATGGCGCTCGAGCTGGATGATGCGGTTCTGCACCTCGCGGTCGTTGAACACCACTACCACCAGCACCCGGTTCTCCGACAGCGCGACGAACTCCATCTGGGTGATGGAGGCCTGCCGGGTGCGCGGCAGCGTCACCACACCGGCGAGCTGGGTCGCGCTCGACAGCAGCTGCGACACCGTGGCGATCAGGTCCGTCGGATGCTCGCGGCTCGCCTCGACCTGGCGGCGCAGCTCGGCGCTCGCCGCCTCATCGAGCGGTCGCAGCTGCAGCAGGGTGTCGACGAAGAAACGGTAGCCCTTGTCAGTGGGTACGCGGCCGGCGGAGGTATGGGGTGAGGCGACGAACCCCAGCTCTTCGAGATCCGCCATGACGTTGCGCACGGTGGCCGAGCTGAGCTGCAGTCCGGATTCGCGCGACAGCGCCCGCGAGCCCACCGGCTGACCGTCCCGGATGTAACTCTCGATGAGTATGCGCAGCAGGTGCTGAGCCCGCTCGCCTAGTGCCTCGTCCCGATCGTGTGCCATAAGCCGATCATGCACAGCCGCAGGCGGAAAGCTAGCTTTGGCGTGCGGCGACCGTCAAGCAAGCCCTCGCCAGGCCGTTGCCGGGGATGTGAATCGCGCCATTGGCTGAAAGGCGCGCCAGCGTGTTACAAAGGCCCGCCCGCGATACTGGCGGGTTACAGGGGGCTGCCTTGGCCTTTCCGGTGCGCTGCTGCGCGTTAGTAGGCAGATTCGCGGATCCGCGCATCGCGGAGAGCGTGAG
>VBNH01000033.1 GCA_005878095.1 Gammaproteobacteria bacterium
GGCCCAGCCGCGCCCGCCGGCGGTCGCGCTTGCCTGGACCCCGGAAGAGGGGTTCGCGCGCCGCGACTGGAACGGTTACAACGAGGCGATGCTCGTCTACCTGCTCGCCCTGGGCTCCCCCACTCACCCCGTCGACGAGCAGGCCTGGACGCTGTGGACCAGCAGCTACGACAAGTACTGGGGCACGCTCTACGACCAGACCTACCTGAGCTTCGCGCCCCTCTTTGGCCACCAGTACACGCACGTATGGGTGGATTTCCGCGGCATTCAGGATTCCTACATGCGCGAGCATGGACTCGACTACTTCGAGAACAGCCGCCGGGCCACTTACGCGCAGCGCCGGTACGCCATCGCGAATCCGAAGCAATGGCAGGGATATGGCAAGAACGTGTGGGGCATGAGCGCTTCCGATGGCCCCGGACCTGCCCGCGAGTCGAATCTGGGTGGGGATCGCCGCTTCCTGAAGTACGCCGCACGCGGCGTGGCCTTGGGCCGCATCGTCGACGACGGCACCATCGCTCCAACCGCCGCCATCAGCTCGCTCCCCTTTGCGCCCGAGATCGTGCTGCCGGCGGCGCTCGAGATGTACCACCGCTTTGGCACCTCCATCTACTCCTCGTACGGATTCCTGGACGCGTTCAACGCCAGCTTCCCCGGCCCGCAGAGCCCACCACAGCCGACGCTCCCGGGCTGGGTTGACCAGGACTACATCGGCATCGATCAGGGACCGATACTGGCGATGATCGAGAACTATCGTTCGGCGCTGGTGTGGCGGGTCATGCACGGCAATTCGTACGTGCGCGAGGGCCTGGAGCGCGCCGGATTCTCGGGTGGCTGGCTCGAGCAGTCTCCGCTCGGGCCGACACCACCCCCGCCGGGTCCGCCCGAGCAATACCCGCTGGTGCAGAATCCCCTCACTGCTGCTGCGCTGCTGGCGCAGAGTCCGCTCGCGCCAACCCCGTGACCGAGGCAGGAGCCCTCGCCCGCCCTGGCTGCTGGCGGTCCTGCGGATCGTCGATCGCTTTACTGGTACTGGCGCTCGCCGTCACGCGAGTAGACGCACAAGTCGGTGCGGACCGCATCGCGGTGGATGCGGCGGCGCCGACGCGGCCATTCCCGCATTTCTGGGAGCGCATGTTTGGATCCGGACGCGCGGCGCTGACGCTGCGCGAGAGCTATCGGCAGGACCTGCGCGCTGTGCGCGGCGTCACGGCGGTCGCCTATATCCGCTTCCACGGCATCCTCCACGACGAGCTGGGCCTGTACACGGAAGATCCGCGGGGAGAGCCCGTATACAACTTCTCGTACGTCGACCAGGTGTACGATGGTCTGCTGGCCAACGGCGTTCGACCGTTCGTCGAGCTGAGCTTCATGCCGCGTCGGCTCGCCGGCCGCGAGATACGCCAGAGCTTCTGGTACCGTCCGGTGGTCTCACCCCCCAAGGACTATGGCCGCTGGGATGGGTTGATGACGGCGTTCGCACGGCACCTCATCGAGCGCTACGGGATCGACGAGGTCAGCCGCTGGTACTTCGAGGTGTGGAACGAGCCCAATCTGGATTTCTGGGCAGGCCAGCCCAAGCAGTCCACTTACTGGACCTTGTACGATCACACCGCCAGAGCTCTGAAGGCGGTGGATGCGCGCCTGCGCGTCGGCGGGCCGGCGACGGCGCAGGCCGCGTGGGTTCCGGAATTCATTCAACACTGCAAGCACAGCGGTGTCCCGGTCGACTTCGTCTCGACACACGTCTATGGCGACGATACCGCGAAGAACGTATTGGGGTCCGTTGCGCCCATCGGGCGCGAGCGGATGGTATGTCGCGCCGTAGAGAAGGTGCATGCCGAAATCCAGGCATCCCCGTTGCCGTCCTTGCCGCTGATCTGGAGCGAATTCAACGCCAGCTACGCGAACCACCCGCAAGTGACCGACGCCCCCTTCATGGGACCGTGGCTGGCGGAGACCGTCCGCCAATGCGACGGACTGGTACAGGACATGTCCTATTGGACGTTCTCCGACGTGTTCGAGGAGGGCGGTGTGGTGAAGACGCCGTTCTACGGAGGCTTCGGGCTCCTGGCCGTGGGTGGCATTCCAAAGCCGGCCTTCAACGCGTTTGCCCTGCTGCACCAACTCGGCGAGGAGCGGTTCACGGCCGATGTCGAGGGCGCGCTGCTGACGCGCCGGGGCGACGGAGCACTGGTGCTCGCCATTTGGAACTACACCGAGATCGGCTCGATTGCGAAGGCGCGCAAGGTGGTACTGACTCTGCAGAACAGCGCCGCCCGCACCGCGAGCGTTCAGTCACTGGACGCCGAACACGGCAATGTTCACCCGGCGTACCTGAGGATGGGATCGCCGCGCTATCCGACGCAGCGCCAACTCGGCGAGTTGCGTGCCGCGGCCGCATTGCCTGCGGCGGTCGCACGCCCGCTCGACGCCGGCACGCTCGCGCTCGAAATTCCGCCCGACGGCCTGGTGCTGGTCACGATTGCAGCGGGGGCGCCGCAGGGGAAGTAGAGCCAGGTCATAGTCTTTCCATGTACCATGCGGTGCTCTGCATTCTGTAATCTTAAGAGAACCCAGGTGCGTGCATGTGGCCTCGCCTGCGGCAGGCGGCTGTGATCGCCGTGCTTCTGCTCGCGTCGATACTGCTGTCGCAAGACACAGCCACGAGCTCGGGCGGGCCCGTTGCCGCGCCGACAACCCAGGCTCACCGCCATGGCGGGGCGGCTACGGACAAGACCGTACGGGCCGCCCAACCTCAACCCTTCGCGTTCGCCAATGTGCAGCAGCTGGCGCAGGAGCGCGCGGCACACGATTATCGGCCGATGCCAGCCGCGCTACCGGCGGCACTCGCCAATCTGAGCTACGATCAATACCGCGACATTCGCTTTCGCCCCGAAAGCGCGCTGTGGCGCGGCCAGTCGCTGTTCGAGGTGCAGTTCTTCCACCGCGGCTACCATGTCAGGCAGCGCGTAAATATCGTCGAGGTAACGGCTGCCGGCGCGAGCCCGATCGCCTACAACCCTCAATCCTTCACCTTCGGGCCGCTGCTCAGGCTGCCGAAGGCTGCGGCGAATCTCGGCTTCGCGGGTTTCCGCGTGCACTATCCGCTGCACTCACCCGGGTACAAGGATGAGCTGATCGTCTTCCTGGGCGCTTCTTATTTCCGGGTGCTCGGCCGCAATCAGCATTACGGCGCCTCGGTGCGCGC
>VBNH01000174.1 GCA_005878095.1 Gammaproteobacteria bacterium
CCGAGAGCGTGGCGAAAGCTTTTCACCTTTGCCTACCGGCAATCCTTGCAGCGGGCGGACTGGATCGAAGCGTTTTCGCCGAAGGACGCGCAGGACATTCGCTCCCAGGGCGTGCCGGAGGAACGGATCTGCTTGTTGCCGTGCCCCATAAAGCCGTGGACAATAATCCCCTCCCGCGAGGAAGCGCGGCGCGCGTTGGGGCTTCCGCAGGAACCCTCCGTTATCCTGTGCGTCAGCCGTCTCGCGGTCCGAAGAAGCGCGGAAGACCACCGGCCTTCAAAAACGGAGTCGGTCCTCGACCTTATCCGCGCCTTCGCGGCGCTCCCGCCAAAAGCTTTGCTGGTCGTGGTTGGCGATGGCCCGGGACGCCGGCAAGTACAAGAAGAGGCCGCAAAGCTAAAGGTTGATGGACGCGTCCACCTTGCCGGCATGGTGGAGCATAGCGACGTCAGTTGGTACTACGCCGCCTGCGACTTCTTCGCCTTCCCTGAGAAGGCCGAGGGCAACCGTGCGGGTCTAGCGCTTCTTGAGGCGCAGGCCTGTGGCCGTCCGCTGGTTAGCATGGACACCGACTTAGCTCGAATGACCACGGAGCCCGGCCGCGCCGGCCTGCTCGCGAGGGATCTCAACGAGTTCCAGCAACACCTCCTGGCGCTCTCGCAGGACAGAATGCGCTGCGACGAGATGGGTCGAGCAGCCGCCGCTTTCGTCGCGCGTTCGTTCACGATCGATGTGCGCGCAAGACAGATCGAGGAATTACTCCTTGGCCACAAGCCCGTTTCAACCGTGAGCATCGAACAGCCATCCCGGGTGGCGTGAGTTGATGACGCCGCCTGGTGATGAGGCAGAGGGAGCATGCCCACTTCGTCGACCTTGCCTGGGTAAGGGGCTCGGACTCGCCGGGGGCGAGTTGTGGTGCACGTAAGTGCAGAGGATTGGACTGGCAAGCGTTTGGCAGTATGCACGCTGAGAATTGGTTTTTCTTTGTGTCTTATCGTGGCGGAAGGGAAGTCGAGAAATGAACATTGCCGAGGTGCTATCGGGACGCACCACGCCGGAGAGTGTCCAACGACTGTTGCTCTCCGCGTCAACCCAGGAAGTGTTGGCGGATCAGCTGAGAGCCATTCTTCCCCCAGGGGCTGCCGTTGGGCCGTTCCGCCTGACGGAAGTGCGTTTCAAGCCCGGTCGCAAGATCACAGCCTATTACGACACGTTTGTTGATACCGAAAGCCCCAAAGGACATTACGTTCGCTCGATCGCTGTAACTTGGGCACCAAATGCACCGGCAGATCCGTACGAAGAGGCGACTGTTCTTGCCAAGATTCAAGCCGAAGCGGTACGCCGTGGCGTGGCGTTCCCATTCCAACAACTCTGGACGGAGTTTCGCGACTGGAGCATGCATGTTTGGGTGTCGCCGCTAGACCCGCGATTCACCCAACTCGTCCGCTTGTCCGATCCGCAGCACGTGCACGCCATGCTCGCGAAGACTGGACTCGCGGAATCCGATCCATTCCGGAGCCGGGAATATAGGGTTACGTCTATTAAATACCGCCCCCGTAAGGGGCACGTCCTGCGTTATGACCCACTCGACGCCGGTGCCGAAACCGTATTCGCCAAGCTTTACATCCCCGAAGACCGAGCCCGCGTCTTTCGCCGGGAAGACGCGGCGCGCTTTTTTCGTGTAGCAAGCACAGCAGCAGAGTGGCTCGAAAAACATGGGGGCCCGGCGCACTGCTTGCGGCCGCTGGCCTGCGTGGCGGAGGACGCAGTGGTTCTTTACCCACGAGCGGCGGGCACACCCCTGTGTGACTTCGCGCGGCACCAGGTCGGCGAGGTCGCACCGTGGTTACGGCGCTTCGGAGCGGCTCTCTGCACTTTGCATCAGATGCCTGTGGAGGTTTTCGGACCCATCGGTCGCTCACACGATTTTGCTGCTGAGATTCGGTTGATTACCCAGAAGGGTGTTCACATTCCCGCGCTACTCCCGCAGGTAGGCTCGGCGATTGAGGCGTTGCTCGACCGTGCGCGAGAACTGCACGAACGACTCCCCCAGGAACCCCCGACCTTTACCCACGGTGACCTCAAATCCGAACACATCTGGGTCGCGCCTGACCGGCTCACCATGATGGATTTCGGTACTGTTCATTCAGCCGATCCAGCGCTCGATGTGGGGTGTTTTCTGGCCGATTGGCAGTTTTGGAATGTCGTGTCTCATCAGGCTGGATTAGAAAAGATGCAAGAGAATTTCCTCGCGGGTTACGCCCCCGGTGTCCCGAAAGAGCGGCTGATGCGCGCTCGTCTATACGAAGCGATCGGGTTGATCAAATGCGCTGTTCGTCGGGTGCAACTCTTCGAGCACGATTGGGCGTCCCGCGTTGCCGGGCTGGTTGAACGCTCCCAGGTGGCGTTGAATGACCTTCAGCTTTCCCTCGGCATGCCTGTGAAGCAGCAATCCCTGAAGGAAGCGCACGAACATGAAACTCAGAGATCTCTATTCTCTCATCCTCCTTGTGCTGGTCCTGTTAATTCCAGCTGCCGTTGAGGCCCAGAACGGACAGAAGGTGCGAGGGGACGTTCGCGCGCCCGACGTCTCCCTGGAGTCGCGCAACATGTGAGCCGCAGCGATTGCGGTCCGCGCTCGTGAATGGAAGACCGCGTTCAATGATCCCGTGCAGATTACGCGCGCTGAGCCGGCCGTTTGTGAAACAGCATCTAGTCTCGCTCATACGTCAGCCCGCCACGCGTCGGGTGTCACGCTCGCGGCCCGTGGGGTGTCGCTGTCGGCGTCGGTGTCGGCGTCCAGCTTCCGTGGACTGCGCATTGGTCTTTGACGAAGTCAACGCGTCGGATCGACCAATTTCAGTCCCTCGAATCGCAGGAAATCCCGGTCCGTCGAACAGAGCGTTGCGCCGGACTCGATGGCAAGTGCGGCCAGCGCAGCATCCGTCACCAACGGTCCGAGTACTTGCGCCCGCTTCACCTGCTCCACAAAGATCGACCAGAAGGACTCGCCGGGCGCAACGACCACTACCTGCGGCAGCGTTAGCCATTGCGACACAATGACGCAGGCGCGCTCGCCGGACAGCGGCACACGAAAGGCGCGGGAGTTAGTGGCAATGCGCACAAAGGCGAGCAGCGTCTGCCAAGGCAGACCGATCTGCTCTCCGCCGTTGAATGCCTCAGTGAGCCAGTGCCGACAACGCTCGTGAGCGGACGAACTCGAGTCGTACGCATAGAGCAAGACATTCGCGTCGAGGACGATCACCGATAGTCTGGCCCCTCGATCCGTTCGAGCAGCTCACCAATGTTGTCGAGCGAGACCCCAGGGTGCAATCCCCCGAAATTATGTGATTCGATCGTGAATTGTTGCTTCGGTCGCGACAGACGCTTTTGCAGGAGACCGGCCCGCAAAGCCTCATTGACCAGCGTCTTAAAAGGCCGACCCGTTCGCCGTGCCTCGGCTCTCAGCCGCGCGGCCACGTCGTCTTCAAGTGTCAGTGTAGTTCGCACATCATGATGCTAGTTCTACAGCATCATGATGTCAAGTAGACCACCAGCCACAACACAACTCTCGTCATCATCACCATGCCGCTTCCGCTGAACGACAGTCAGTTTGAACGCCTGAGTCGCCGTGCCTACACCGTGGCCGTCCGAACGCCGGGCAACCTCACTTCCATTCCTCTACCTTGAGCCTGGGCACCGATGCGAAGTGCCGCACATTGTTCGTTACTACGGTCGCTTCCTCCGCCACGGCATGCGAGGCGATCATCAGATCGAGATTACCGATCGGCTTGCCTGCGCGCTCGAGCGCCGCGCGGATGCGCGCATAGTGGAAAGTCACCGCATCCGTCCAGTCGAGGATTGCCAGGCGCGCGAGGTAAGCCTCGACGAGCCTTGCGAGCTCCGGCCGAGCGGCCTTTTCCGCCCCGAAGCGCAGCTCCGCCGCCGTGACGACCGAGACACATAGCTCCGAAGCGTAGTGCTCGAAGCGCTCGGCTACTGAAGCGGGCCTGTGGCGAATGACGTAGCTCGAGATATCCGTATCGAGCATGAGAAGTGCCATGGCGCGGGCCCCTGCGGAGCCGTCCGGGTCTTACAGCGGCTCGCGTGACTGCGGTGGTGAGTCTGCGCGCGGCGCAAGGAAGTCCTCTGGGACCGCCGTGTCGAGCTCGAAGAAGGAAGCCCAGTCGCGTCTCACCGGCGAGAGCACGATGGCATCGCCCCGGCGGCTCACCTGCACTTCCTTCACGTCTTGCGGAAAGGCCAGGTCCTGCGGCAGCCGTACGGCTTGATTGCGACCGTTGCGGAAGATCGCCGCACGTCGCGTCGCGGCAGGGCGAGCCGCCCTCGTTGCAGTCTTGTGCGATGACGCGGAAGCGCTGCGCTTGCGCGCACGATGACGACGCGCGTTCACCATCCACCTCCAGGGGCAACCAGCCCATCTAGCATAGGCTAAGCATATGCTGACGTCAATGCCCCGGCGAGCGCCGCCGCTAGCAGAAGCCAGCGACGCGGCAGGTTCGCATTGAGCCCGCGGGCAAACCCCACCGCCACCGGACCGCTTAACAGGTTCATCCTGCGTCGGTCTGACCTGTTTCCATCAGCTCGTACGCTCTGGCAATTCTGGCGGGGTCGTACCTCCTCGATGTCGACTCCGGGTCAGCGGTGCCTGGCCTACGTCAGGCCACGGCGGTCTGCGGACCTGCGGGTCGATACTCTGTCCCATGGGCGAGGATCGCCCACGCAATACGCCCCAGCCAAGCAGCAAAGCCTCGTCCGTTCTTGAAGACATGCGGGTCACCCACAGTGGCCACCAATGCCGTCGCGGTCTGAGGTCCGATCGATTCCACTCGCATCAGTCGCCGTGCCGGCTCACTGGCCTCTGCAAGCGCACGGATCTGGCGGTCATAAGAGCTGATGCGCATGTCCGCCTCACGCAGCTGCTCCAGCAACCCAGAGAGCACGTGCAAGCGCAGGCAAGCCGTTCTCTGCATCCTCGAGGAGGATTGCCAGGCGCGCGAGGTAAGCCAGCGTCGTGCTCGAAGCGCTCGGCTACGTGAAGCGGGCCTGCGCCAATTCACTCCGCACGCACCACCGCGCATCGCCATGAAGCGCCTCACGTCAACCAGAACCCCGAGGGTTCATATCTCTATGAGGACACTGGTCTCGCTGCGAGACGCAGTTCTCAGAAACCAGCCACGATGCGTGATTAAGATCAAACGAGAAAGATGTACGCGAGCATCGCTCGGATGCCAACGACTGAACATATCCTGCTCGAGTCGGACTTCCGGCAGGTGCCGGACCTTCGGGACGCGCGGACGGTTCACGCGCGACTCGAGTTCCGCAGCCGACTTCGCAGACGCGTCCTGCAGCTTGAGATCATCGACTACTACTATCTTTCCGTACGCTCGCACTCACGCTCCATCGTACTCGAGTACGTCCTCGATCTGCGGTTCGTCGATGCGCCACGGCGGTTGAGACACATCGCGTGGCGATGGATCAGCCTCTCGCTACTATTGATAGCCCTGGCGTCAGGGATCGCTTCGCACATCGCCTCGTCAGCGACGCCGTGGTGGCAGCACGATTGGCTCCCGGTGTGTGCCACCGTCGTAGCGGTGTGGGCATTCGCGACGCTCGTTGCTGTATACAGGACGACTGAGACAGTGAGTCTGTTCAGTACCCACGGGGCGGCGAGATTGCTGGAATGCACCGGCGGCCTTGGAACCTTCCATGTCTTTCGGCCTTTCATGGCAAAGCTCGCGGCGCACATTCGGCTCGCGTCGGCGGCGCGCCGACACACGAAGGCCGAGCACCTCCGCGACGAAATGCGCGAGCATCTGCGCCTCAAGGAAATAGGAGTGCTGTCTGCAGAGGAGTACGAGACAGCCAAGGTGCGCATCCTCGACCAACACTCTCCCGGCGCGCAACCACCTCTCGCCCGTGCGTCAACGACGCTATAGGCAGACCATCCTGCGGCAGTAACTCTTCGATCCCGCTGGCAGGTCTGTCCTGCAACGGCTAAGGTACCGCGGCATTCATACCGAAGGGAGCTTCGCTGCATGGACATCGTCATTCCAAACGCTGCGTCGATCGGCGTATTTGCCGTGGCGGCGATCCTGCTGCTGCTGACGCCGGGTCCGGCCGTCCTCTACATCGTCGCGCGCAGCGTCGAGCAAGGCCGCATCGCCGGGCTGGCCTCGGTTTGCGGTATCACAACGGGAACACTCGTACATGTGCTGGCGGCGGCACTAGGGCTGTCGGCGCTGCTGGCTTCCTCAGCGCTCGCCTTCGCGGTCGTCAAATATGCGGGCGCCGGTTATCTGATCTATATCGGGGTGCGGCGGATACTCAGCCGGACTGACACGCCGGCCGCGCAGTTGGAACTGCCGCGGCGTAGCCTGGGGCGGCTCTATCGCGACGGTTTCGTCGTCAATCTGCTGAATCCGAAGACGGCGCTGTTTTTCTTGGCGTTCCTGCCGCAATTCGTCGATCCCTCGCGCGGCGCGGTGGCATTCCAAATCGCCTTCCTCGGTCTGCTGTTCGCATTGATGGGCCTGACGAGCGATGGCCTCTATGCGTTAGCCGCCGGCACGGCTGGGCGATGGATCAAGCGCAAAGGTCACTCCTTGCGCTCGGAACGTTACGTCACCGGCGGCGTTTTCATCGGCCTCGGCGTGACCGCCGCCTTGGTTGGCAACGGGAGGAAGTAGCCGTAGCGTTGAACGCTGGCTCGGCCGGCTACTCCTGCTCGATCGCATACACGAGCGACCCACCGGGCAACAAGCGCGCGCCTGGCGTGAGCGTGGCGGGCAGCACCTGGTTGTGTCCCATGATATGCGCCACCGAGATCCCCTCCACCAACAGGTAGTCGGCAATGATGCGGCGGTGGCACCGCCACCACAGGACTTCGGCACACATCACGGCACAACACTGACGCCGCGCCAGAGCTTCCAGCTCGTCGAGTCCAGCACGGAAGGCTTCGCTTGCGGCGTAATCTGCGTAATTGCGGAAAGACTCGTTCCGCCAGAGCGTGTTCGGCGACGGCGTCTGGTCTTGGCTGCGGTGGCGCCGGCCGCCAAGCGTACGCAGATGCCGGTACGTCATCCCGGCTTCGGCGAGCGATCCGGGTAGGATATCCGCGTTGAACTGAGGATTCGTCCGCGAGCGCGGAATCGAACGCACATCAACGACCGACTCGACCGCGACCTGCGCAAGCAAGGCCACGAATTCGGCGATCGTGCGCGTCGAATGGCCTATCGTGAAGACGGTCACAGCACCCGCAATACCGCTCATTCGATCTGCTGTCTGCGCGCCGAGCCTTTGTGCATCGCGATGTGCATTGTGCCACTGACGTGCCCAGCCTCCGAGCTCGTGCTGGCAGGTGCTGCCGTGCCGGAGCTACGGCAAATGGGGCGCCGGCCGATGTGAGCGCCACGCAGATCCGAAGCTTCGCCCTGCCCGGCCATGCCTTCACTGACCGGCTCCGATGGGCGGTGCCGCAGGATGCACAGATGAGTCTGCGCGCCGATGGCTGACGCGGCCGGCTCGCCGGAATTGACGGCACGTACGGGCAGCCGATAGCGTGCCGGACGGCAGCCGGACCGCCCTGCTGGCGGATGCTCGCCGAGTCGACGATATGACACCAGATTGCTCGTGACCTCTAGCCACTCCAGCGCGCTTCGGCGCGTTGTTTGGTGCGCCTTCGCGCTGGCTCTGTTTGCCACGGGCGCTGGAGCCCAGACACAGCCAGCGGCAGATCCTGCCCTGGAGCGGGCGCTTGGAGCGGAAATTGAGCGGTTTTTAGAAGCCGATCGGGCCGCGCCGCCTGCAGCCTGTCAGGTGCTTTTCGTCGGCTCATCGAGCATAGTCAAATGGAGGGGCAGTCTCGCAGCCGACATGGCGCCGATGCCGGTGATCGACCGCGGGTTCGGCGGCTCGCACATCGAGTATGTGAACCGCTGGTTCAACGAGATCGTCGCTCCCTATCGACCGCGCGCCATTGTCTTTTACGCGGGCGAGAACGACATAGACGCGGGAAAGTCGGTGGCCAGAGTCGTCGCCGATTTCGACGCCTTCATGGCGCGCAAGACGCAGGCGCTCGGGAGGACACCGGTCTATTTCATCTCGCTGAAGCCTTCGAAGTTGCGGTTTGCGCAATTTACTCTTCAAAGCCAGGTCAACGGTGCGATACGAGTCCGCGCCGGCACGCGCTCCGATCTACATTACATCGACGTGGTCTCCCCGATGCTCGAAAACGGCAACCCCAAGGATATCTTCGAACCCGATGGGCTACACATGACAGCAGCGGGTTACCGGATCTGGACGCGGGCCGTTCGGGCGGCATTGGACCCGAACACCGAGGCTGACGAGCGCAGATGCCGTCACGCAAACCATCACTGACCCGCCTGCTGCCGCCGAGAAAGAACGGCACGCCTCGAGCCCTCACACGCTGGACGCCGGTCGGGTAGGGCAGCAGCTGCGCCCCGACGGCAGGGAGAGCTAGAGCAGCCCGTCCAGTCGGTCGAGGTCGTTGACGACGCGCCAGCGGCCGCCGCCCTTCTCGACCTTGACGCGCCAGGCTTCGAGGCGTGAGAGGTATTCGCGCGGATCGAAATTGTCGGAGCGCAGCTTCGTCACGTTGAGCGCCACAACCTCGAAACCCTTGAAATCAAGCGGTATGTTGCGCACGTAACCCTTGTCCAGCTCTTCCTTCATGTCGGAGAAGATCAGAATCTCCTTGCGGCCGGGCTTCTTCTCGTTGAGAAACTCGATCGCCTGCAGCAGGCCGCCCGTGATGTCGGTATACGGCGCGGCCTTCGACTCATCGACGAACTTCTCGACGCGGCTGGCGAACGCGCGTTTCTGCTGGTTTGCGGTACTGGGACGGTCGTCGAACGTCGCCTTGGCGATGATGTTCTTCTCCGAGAAGCTCCCCGTGTCAATGCGCGCCACCGCGAACGAATCCAGCGGCTGCAACCGCGAGAGCGCGAACAGGATGATCTGCTCCGCCTTGCTCACCTGCCGGTTGTACGAACCCGACGTATCGATCAGCAGGTACACGCCCGTGTTGTGCGGTACCGGGGGCGAGCAGGCTGTGAGCAGCAGCGCCGCGCCCACGAAGTGCCGCCAGTTCATGACCGCACCTCCTGCAGCGACTCGTCCCCGATGGACGGTGGCACCGCACGCGCAGCGGCGACCCTCGCCTCGATCCACAGCGGCACGAACAGCGGCAGGTCGTAGATCCGCTCCGCCAGTATGCCGAGATGGCGCAGGCCGTTACCGAGAACGCGCAGGATGAGGGCGAGCGCCCGCAGCACCCCGATACCCGTGAGGCCCACCACGGTGCGCAGCGAGTGCACGAAGGTCTCGAGCGGTATGGCGGCAAACACGAGCGCGAATGGCAGGATGAAACCCATGCCCATCTGTGCCATCGTGGTGATCCACAGATGCGCGTTTACGAGCGCTCCCGTGCTGTCGCTGCGGAGCAGCGCGTTGGTCGCCAGCTCGTCCTGCAACAGTACTTCGCGCATGTACGCGAGGCCCGCTTCGATACTCGCCATCAGCAGCAGGATCGCGAACGTAATCCCGATCATGCGCACGCGCATTTTGTCCGATAGAGCGCCGATCACGGGAAACAGCCGTGTGATGCGCAACGACTCCATGAGAAACAGACCCATGGAGATCTCGACCATGATGATGAC
>VBNH01000001.1 GCA_005878095.1 Gammaproteobacteria bacterium
CCCGGTTGCGGCGCTCTGGTTTGCGCTGATGCCGCTGTCGGATTTCTTCAGCTGCATCGTACGGCGCGTGGCCAGGGGCAAGATGCCGTTGCACGCGGGGCGTGAGCATTTTCACTACATGCTGATGCGCGCCGGCCTGAGCGGCCGCCAGGTGCTCGCGGTGCTGGTCGCCTTCAGCGTGTTCTACGCGGCAGTCGGCCTGATCGGTGCCAGCCAGAAGCTCCCGGACTGGGCCCTGTTCGCGCCATGGATCACGCTGCTGGGATTGCAGTCCTTCATCATCAGGCGCCTGGCCGTGCACCTCCGGCACCGTCGGTGGAGGAGGGACTCACAGATCGTCGTCGCGTTGCCTGCAAGTGGGGCGGCAACTCATTCTCTTATGCGACCCAGCCGACCGCTGGCCGCGACGCAGTGTAACGGTCAGAGCCATCCGGTCGGTGCCGTTCGGGCAGGCGCGGCAATCAATCCTAGAGGGTCTGCGAACGGGAGATCGAGCCTAAGGTTATGAAAATTAAAGTAAAACTGTGATGACTTGGGAACCGCCCACCTGCTCTGCGCTTTCGACCGATCGGCCGAGCGGTCGGGACGCTGAGAGGGCGTCCGTACCGCGATAACAACAGTCCGTTTCCGCCGCCGCCCGCCCCGTGCCGGCGCTGCGATCCTCCCTTGAAGTTGCTCCCGGCGACCCTACCGTAGGCTGCGGGTCCGATCCAGACGACCGAAAGGAGGGCTGTATGTTCGGTAGGTTGAGTCCGCAGAATTCGCTGGTGGAGGATTTCTGGCGCCTGCATCAGGAGCTGGACGAGGTGCTCGGCGACGGCTTGTCCTCTTTGGGCGCTATCCGCTCATCGCCGCGCGGCACCTTCCCGGCGATCAACGTCACCCAGACTCCTGCAGAAATGCAGGTGTTCGTGTTTGCACCGGGAGTGGATCCCAAGAAACTGGATGTCTCCATCCAGCAGGGTCTGCTCACCATATCCGGCGAACGCCAGATTCCGGTCGAGGAGCAGGCAACCTACTACCGCCAGGAGCGCTTCGGTGGCGAGTTCCGCCGCGCCATAAGCCTGGCGGACGAGGTGGATCCGGAGCGCGTCGATGCCACCTACCGGGACGGCATCCTGCGCGTGCGCCTGCAGCGGCGCGAGGCGTCCCGGCCGCGCCAGATCGAGATTCGCTGATCGGGAGGTGATACACCATGAGCACCCACTTCAATGAAGTTACTCAGCGGCAATCCGACGGCGCGTTGGCGCAGGCGCGCGGCCGCACGGCGGAATCCGCCATGCGTGCGCCGGCCGACGTTTACGAGGATCAGGAAGGCCTGACGCTGGTGGCCGACATGCCCGGAGTCTCCCGGGAACGGCTCGACGTTCGCGTGGACGGCGACAAGCTGTTGCTCGAGGGCAGTGTGCAGTTCGAGCTGCCCGAGCAGGCCGAGGCCCTGTACGCGGATGTGCGCTCGACGCTCTATCGGCGCAGTTTCGCGCTGAGCCGCGAGCTCGACACCGCCCAGATCCAGGCCACTCTCAAGGACGGAGTCCTGACGGTGCGGATCCCCAAACGCGCGGAGCTGCGACCGCGCAAGATCGAGGTCAAGGGACCCTGAAGTGTGGCCAGGGCGCTGCGGGCCGGCGCGGCCGCCGCGCCGGCCGCTCAGGCGCTCGCATCCAGCCCGAGCACGATGAGGCGCCGCTGCAAGCGCTCGGTGAGTCCACGCGGCTGATCGAGGCCCATGCGCCTGAGCGCGGCAGTATGCCGGCTCGCAGGGGCTGCGCCGAGTGAGGCGGCGGCGGTCTTCAGGCGCCCCCAGGCTTCCCCCGTGTGCGCCTCGAGGAACTTCAGCGCCCGCGCGAGTGCTATCTCCTCCTCCGCCAGATCGGTGCCGAAGGGGTATTCGCTGAAGTACCCCTGCCGGCGATGCTCGCGCAAGGCGAGCGTCAGGCGCTGCGGCAGGTTGTTGCGGAACGCATCCGGGATGCGGTAGTCGGCGCGGATCTTGCCCGCCGCCCGGGCGCGCGACAGCAGCGCGCCCTGAAAGCGCGAGTCCGCGACATTGAGGAGCGCGGCGATGATCTCCTCGTCGGTGCGGCCGCGCAGGTCGGCGATGCCGTACTCGGTCACCACCAGATCGCGCAGGTGCCGCGGAATGGTCTGGTGCCCGTAGTTCCACACGATGTTGGACGTGGTGCGGCCGTGGCGCGTGCGGGTGGCGCGCACGCACAGGATCGAGCGCGCCCCCGGCAGGGCGTGCGCCATGGCGACGAAGTTGTATTGACCGCCGACGCCGCTCACCACCCGCCCGCTCTCCAGCGCATCGGAAACCGCGGCTCCCAGCAGCGTGACCATCATGGTGGTGTTGATGCAGCGCGCGGCGCGCCGCTGCAGTACGCGCAGCTCCTGGTCGGCCCCGTACAGCTGGTTGACGAAGGCCACGCCGCGCATGCCGAACTGCGCCCGCTCGCTCTCGGGCAGCTCGCGCAACGCCGCATAGAACCCGCGCGGACCGAGAAAGAACCCGGCATGCAGCACCTGGCCGTTCACCAGCTCGCTTCCCAGGCACTCGGCCGCGAGCAGCGCGCGGCTCGCCGGATCGACGAGGTCGGCCGCAATCCAAGCCCCGCCGGCGGCGCGCACGCGCCCGCCGGCAAACTCCACATCCTCGCGAAACACCCCGTGGCGCTTGAGTTGCGCGAACTCCGCGCTGCTCAGCAGCGGACCCGCGCCGGCACCGGCCAGCAGCCCCAGAATCCGCTCATCGAAGCGCTCGCCCGTCTGTCCCGAGCTCAGCAGCCGCTCCAGGGGGAGCGAGTCGTAGACGCGGCGGCGCAGGATCCCGGCGCGATACAGCTCGAGCAGCTGATCGACGAACATCTCGGTGCAGGCGAACAACCCGGCGGAGAACGGCGCAGCGCCGCCCTCGGCCTGCATCAGCGGGGCGGCAGTTGCGCTGCCGAGTGCCTCGAGCGCGCCGCGCCAGGCCGCGTTCTGCTGATGCCGTAACAGCAGCGCGTAGACCAGCGAGTCACCCAGCTCGCCGATGCCGATCTGCAGCGTGCCGCCGTCGCGCACCAGGGCGCTCGCGTACACCCCGATGGCGTGGTCGACCGTGCCGAGCGCCGGATTGGGCGGACAGAACAGGTCGTAGTCGTAGCGCGGATGGTCCACCAGGAAGTCAAAGCGCCCGGGATCGATGAGCGCGTGACCGGTCATGAACGGCATCTGCGCGTGCGTCTGCCCCACCATGACGATGTCGCGGCCGGCGGCGCGCGCGCCCTCGATGAGCGGCAGCAGATCCACGGTGACGTCGGGATTGGAGCCGAGGCTCAGCTGCAGCTCGCCGTTCATCGAGCGCTGCGCCACCAGCTGGGCGATGACGTTGACGCCGCGCGCCAGACAATCGCGCGCCACGTGGGTGTAGTTCGCGCTCAGGTAATGGCGCTGCGCGTGGCGGGAATCGAGAAACGCGCCCGGCGCCAGGAAGAACTCGAGGATGCGGATGTTGGGCGGCAGCGTGTCGGTCTGCATGGCGCGCGCGTATTCCGGCTCCACGTAAGTGCCGAACACCCGTGCGACGAGCGGCGCCAGCAGGCGCGCCTCGAGCGTCGAGCGGGCCACGGGCTTCAGCAGCGACAGCGCCGTGAGGATGGTCAGATCGATGCTCGAGTCGCGCAGCGCGCGGCGGTAGAATTCGTTGACCAGCGGAGTGGGCTTGCCGATCCCGAGCGGCAGCGCCAGCACGATGCGCGGTCCGACGCGGCGCAGCACCGCGTCGACGCAGTGTCCGACGTCATCGAGTATCTCGGGCATGCAAGTACGGCATGCTCACTGAAGCAGACGGCGCGCGTCAACCGTACGGTCGGGAGCCGTCAAACTACGGAGGCAGTATGTCAGTGAAAAAGCCAGCCTTGGACCCTGGCGGGGTCGAGGTGATTTCCCGCTGCGGTTATCCCGAGCCCTACCGCTCGCGTGTCATGCCGCGCCACAAGCGTCCTCTCGGGGATGCGCTCGGGCTCACCCGCATCGGTATCAACCTGACCATGCTGCCCCCCGGCAAGGAATCCTCCATGCGACACTGGCATACCCACGAGGACGAATTCGTGTACGTGCTCGAGGGGGAGGTGGTGTTGCGCACCGACGGCGGTGAGCAGCTTCTGCGCGCCGGCATGTGCGCCGGTTTTCCCGCGGGCGCCGCCGACGCTCATCAGCTCATCAATCGCAGCGAGCGACCCGCGCTGTACCTGGAAGTGAGCAACCGCGACCCGGCGGATGGCGCCAGTTATCCGGACGTGGACCTCAGGTGGAACCCCCCGCACGCCCCGGGCAGGTTCACCCGGCGCGACGGCACGCCGTATTGACGGGATGCAGCCAAATGCGCTACCGGTTGCGCCCGGAGTAGAATGATCCAGGAGGTCCACAATGGCTGCGAACGCCCCGCCGCTGAAGCAGCAAGCTCATGCGCTGGTCGAGAATTTGCCAGACACCGCTACTTGGGACGATCTAGCGTACGAGGCTGAGTTGCGCGCCTCTATCGAGCGCGGATTGGCCGATTCGGAGTCCGGACGCCTCGTCGCCGTTGAAGACCTGATGAAGGAACTCGGCATCGACGAATGAGGGTTTACTGGACCTTGGAAGCGCGAGCTCGACTGCTCGAAATCCAAGCCTACATTGCCCAGAACTCCCCAGCTGCCGCGCGCAAGGCGGCGGCTCGTCTAGTACGCCGATCGCGCCAACTGGCAACACCGCCACTGGTTGGGCGGCGGCTCCCTGAATACCCGGAAACCGAGCTGCGCGAGTTGTTAGAGCGGCCGTTTCGTATCATCTACGCCGTGAAACCCGGGCGAGTCGAAATCATTACCCTCAAGCACTATCGACAGCGCCTCCCTCGCAACCCTCGGCGGTTAGCTCGACGTTGAGAGTTCGTAGCCCGCGGACGCGCTGTGGGATTACCCATCATGACTTCGTTCGAGATACGGAACTGAACGCGGTCAGGCTCGCCAATGGCAGACATCGCGAGCACTGACCGGCGGTTATATTGTGGTTCAACCGCAGTAGGAATTCGGCGGGAGGTCTTTCCGCCTGCAAGGGACCGGGCCTTACGCGGCGAGGGCCCGGTTTTGTCCCTTGCTCAGCGGGGGGCCGCGGCCGAGAGGCGCAGCGCGAACGTGACGCCGACCTCGTTCCCCACCTGGTCGGTGGCTTTCCAGTCGCCCTGACCGACCCCGAAGTCGAGCCGCCGGACGCTCGTCCTGCCGCTCATGTAGCCGACCGCGACGCCCTGCTCTTCGGCGGTGCGAAACGCGAACGGCACGCGCGCATCGCGCGTCACGCCGCGGATGGTGAGCTTGCCGATCGCTTCATAGCCGGCGGCGGTCCTGTCGAACTGGCTGGCGGAGAAGTGCGCCTGGGGGAATTTCGTCACCGCAAACAGGTCCTCACCGCGCAAGGTGTCGTCGCGCTCCTTGTCGCCGGTGTCGAGCGAGCCGATCTCGACCGTGACTTCGAGCCGGCTGCCGCCGAGGTTGCCGGGCGAGAAGTCGAAGCTCACCGGGAAGCGGGTGAACTTGCCCTTGTTCTGCGCCCCGGCCTGCATGAAGGTGAATTCCAGCGTGCTCTTGGCCTGATCGAGCACGTAGTGCGTGACGGGGGAGGGGGCCTGTGCCGCTGCGCCCGTCGCCCCGGCAGCCAGGCACACTGCGGCGGCCGTGGCGACCCAGGCCGCGGGCAGCGCACGCGCGCCGGGCGTCATCGCCCGAGGGCTCATCGCTTGGGTCATCGCTCGGTTCCTTGAGTCGTGGCGGTGAAGGGCAGCATGCGCCGCAGCACGTTGTCCTTGAGCATGAAGTGATGCCCGAGCGCGGCGCCCGCATGCACAGTGACCAACACTCCCAGCACCACGGCCAGCGTCTCGTGAGTGGTCAGCAACGCCTCGTACAACGCCCGGTTTTTCGGCACCAGGTCGGGCAGCTGAAAGAACCCGAACCAGCTCACCGCAAACCCACGTGCCGAGGACATCATCCATCCCGAGAGCGGCATGGCGAACAGCACCAGGTACATGAGCGCGTGCGTCCCGCGCGCCAGCACGCGCTGGTACGGCTTGAGCGTCTCAGGCAGCGCCGGCGTCGCGTTCAGCCAGCGCCAGGCGAGCCGTAGGATCGCCAGACCCAGTATGGTGATGCCGACGGATTTGTGGCGTGCCAGCATGGCGAGCTTTTTCAACGGCGGCAGATCCTCGGCAAGCGAGGCGAGGGTGACCTGCACGATGATCAACACGACGATGGTCCAGTGCAGCAGCTGGGCGACGGCTCCCCAGCGAAGTGGGGTATTTCTTATGATCATGGCGCCAAGCTTATGCGCGTGAGTGGAAGTTGCCTACTCCGGCTGCCCGGCGCGCTGCTGCCCGTGCTGCTGCTCAGCGGCTGCCCGCTGCAACCGCGCCCTTCCGCGGCGCCGCCGCGGGTGGCGGCGGAGACTGCCGCGCCGCACGAGGGGGTCCCCTACGACATCGTGGCGGATGAGTCGCTCCTCACCATCCGCGTGTATCGAGGAGGCACGCTCGCGAGCGCTGGCCACAACCATCTGATCGCGCTGCACGCCCTGACCGGTACGGTCTACGTTCCCGCCGATGTCATGCGCACCAGCTTCGAGGCCCGTATCCCGGTGGCGGAGCTCACGGTCGATGAGGCGGCGCTGCGCGCGCAGGAGCACAGTCCGGATTTCCCGCCCGATGTGCCGGATGCCGCCCGCGAGGGCACGCGGCGCAACATGCTCGGGGACGCGCTGCTCGACAGCGAGCGCAGCCCGCAGATCGTGTTGCGCGCCGTGCGGCTCGAGTCAGCCGGGGAGCCGGCGCCGGCCGGCGGCAGGGAAGCGGGGGGCGACGCCGGTGGCGAAACGCGGGCGGTGCTGGCGCGCGTGCAGACCACGGTGCGCGGGGAGGTGCGCGCCATCAGCGTGCCGGTGAGCTATCGGCTCGCCGGCGGTGCGCTCACGGCCTCGGGCGAGGCCGCTGTCAGGCAGAGCGACCTCGGTCTGACACCCTTCAGCGCGCTGCTGGGTGCGCTGCAGGTGCAGGACGAGATGCGCGTCAGGTTTCGCATCGTGGCGCGCGCCGCCCCGTCGCGTCCCGGCGCGCAGCCCTGAGGGTGCGCGTTACCTGCGGCCCAGCTCCGCCAGCAGCCCGTCCGCCTGGTACACCTTGCGCAGCGCCTCGAACATGATGGCCGGATCCACCGCCACCGCGCGGTTCAACTCGGGGTCGAACCAGAAGCTGCCCGCGATCGAGTGGATGTTGCCGTCGAACATCAGTCCCACCAGCCGGCCGCCGGTATCGATCAGCGGGCTGCCGGAGTTGCCGCCCACGATGTCGTTGCTGGTGGAGAGGTCGAAGCGGGTCTCTCGATCGAGCGCGCCCTGCACCCTGAGCCAGCTGTCGGGGATCCTGAACGGCTCCTGGCCGGTGGCGCGCTCGAACAGGCGCGCCAGGCGCGTGAACGGCTCGACTTCGTGCCCGTCCTCCTTCCAGCCCTGCACCGTGCCGACGTTCAGGCGCAGGGTGAAGGTGGCATCCGGTGGCACGCTGGTGCCGTACACGCGAAAGCGGGCGCGCGCGATTTTCTCGGCAGCGGCGTCGACCGGGGCCTCGACCTCGTCCTCGTAGCGCTTGCGCACCGCACGGGCCGGCGCATCCACGCTGCGCGCGAATTCGATCATCGGGTCGTGCGCGGCCTCGAGCGCCGCCGCGCCACCGTCCCACAGGCGCTGGCGCAGCTTCGGATCGGCGAGCTGCGAGCCGTCCACCAGCCGTGTCGCCAGCATGTCGGGTGAATCCTTGGCCAGCAGCGAGCGCACGATCGGATCGTCCGGTCCCAGCCACTCGCGCATGCGCTCGAGCGCGAAAGACAAGGTGAGCTTGTCGAGCGCCGGATAGAGGGGTACCGGTGCGCTGAGGCGCTGCGCGATGCGTGCCAGCGCCGCGTCGCGGTATTCACGCAGGCGCTCGGTGTTGGGTTTGGGGCGCTCGGCGGCTCCGCGCACCAGGGTGCGCGCATAGCTGAACAGGCGGCTGTTGAACCCGGCGCCCGCCTCGAGGAACGTATAGGGCAGGTAGAGCTCGCGCTCGCGCAGCTGCGCCTTCGCGATGTCGGTCCAGGGATCGCCGGTC
>VBNH01000074.1 GCA_005878095.1 Gammaproteobacteria bacterium
GGAGCTGCGCCTCCTGGTAAGGCTTGCCGAGATAGTCATCGACGCCGAGCTCGATGGCGCGCGCGCGGTGTTTCTCACCCACTCGCGAGGTCACCATGATGATCGGCACGTCCTTCAGGCGCGGATCGTTGCGCACGTGCGCGGCGACTTCGTAGCCGTCCATGCGCGGCATCTCGATGTCGAGCAGGATCACGTCCGGCACGTTGTCCTGCAGCAGCGCCACCGCGTCCATGCCGTCGCGCGCGGTCAGCACCCGCATGCCGTTGCGCTCCAGCAGCCGCTGGGTCACGCGGCGCACGGTGATGGAATCATCCACCACCATCGCAAACGTGCGCCGGTCGCCACGCTCCTTCGGCGGCACCGGCGCCTGGACCCGCGCGCGCCACTCCGCGCGCACCAGCGCGCCGATGTCGAGAATGATGACGATGCGGCCGTCGCCGAGGATGGTTGCGCCGGATATGCCGCGGATGCCCGAGATCTGCGGACCCACGGATTTGACGACGATCTCGCGGCTGCCGACCAGCTCATCCGCCACGAGGCCTGTGGAGTGCTCGCCGGCGCGCACCAGCACCACCGGAATGGTCACGTCCTGCCCCGGCAGCTCCGCGGGCGGCAGTCCCACGAATGTCGCCAGGTACTGAAAGCGGTACTTCTGTCCGCCGTAGTCGAAGACGGCCGCATCGCGCCCCAGGTGCGCACTGACCACCGCCTTGGACAGGCGCAGCACCCCCTCCACCGTGGGCAGCGGCAGCGCGTAGAACTCCTCGTCGGTGCGCACCACCAGCGCGTGGCTGATCGCGAGCGTGAGGGGCAGGCGGATGGTGAACACCGTGCCCTCGCCCGCCTTGGTCTCCATTTGCAGCGCGCCGCCCAGGCGCTTGATCTCGGTGGCCACGACGTCCATGCCGACCCCGCGCCCCGCCTGCTGGGTGATCGCGCCGGCGGTCGAGAAACCCGGCTCGAGAATCAGCTGGATCGCATCCTCGTCGCTCAGGCTCTGTCCCGCGCCGATGAGTCCCATGGCCTGGGCCTTCTGGCGGATCGCGCCGAGATTCATGCCGCCGCCGTCGTCGCTGAGGCGCACCATGACCTCGGCGCCTTCGCGATGCAGCTCGAGGAGAATGCGTCCGGTGTCGGGCTTGCCGCGGTGCACGCGCTCCTCGGGCGTCTCGATGCCGTGCACCACGGCGTTGCGCAGCATGTGCTCGAACGGCGGCAGCATGCGCTCGAGCACCTGCCGGTCGAGCTCGCCGGAGGCGCCCTCGACCACGAGCTCGGCGCGCTTGCCGGTCTCGGCGGCCGCCTGGCGCACGATGCGGGCCAGGCGCTGCACGTGACGCTGGAACGGCACCATGCGTGTGCGCATGAGCCCGTTCTGCAGCTCGGTGATGGTGCGCGCCTGCTGCTGCAGCACCGTCTGCGTGTCCTTGGCGAGGCTCTCGAGGAGCTGCTGAATGCTCGCCACGTCGTTGGCCGTCTCGGCCAGCGCCCGCGAGTACTGCTGGATGGATGAATAGCGGTCGAGCTCGAGCGGATCGAACTCGCTGCGGTGCGAGCTTTCGTCCTCGTGCTTGTGCAGGATCTGCGCCTCGGTCTCGATTTCGAGACTGCGCAGCTGCTCCTTCAGGCGCGTCACCGTACGCGACAGCTCACCCAGGTTGAAATCGAACGAGCCGAGCTGCTGCTCGAGGCGCGCACGCGCAATGCTCGCCTCGCCCGAGATGTTCAGCATCTGGTCGAGCAGATCCGCGTCCACGCGCGCCATCTCCTGACGCTCGCCGCCCGCCACGGGCTCGCGGCCGGGCGGCACCGGCTGTGGCGCGAGCAGGCCCTCCGCGGTGTGCGGCTCGGGTGCGCGCTCATGCGTGAGCGCCGGCGCCGGAGCGGGCGCTTCGCCCGATCCTGCATCGGCGATTTCCGCGTGCAGGGGCTCGACGTACACCGAGTCGGCCTGCCCGGCCCGCCGCTCGTCCCGGCTCAGCGCGAGCTCCGCGTTCAGCCTCACGAGCATCGTGGTGTCCGACCCGGCTGCGGGCGCCTCGGCCGGTGGGGGCGGGGTGCCCGGCCCAGCGGAGCCCGACAGGACCTGCAGGCGCGCGATGATGGCGCGCGCAGCTGCTACGGGCCGGCCGTTGACGACCTGCTCGCGCATGCGCGCGAGCTCGTCCAGGCTGGCCTGGATCACATCGAACACCGCGACGTCGGCTGCGACCGTGCCATTGTCGACCGCCATGACGAGGGTCTCGAGCTCGTGGCTCAGATCGCCCATGGGCGTGATGCCCGCCACGCGCGCGCCGCCCTTGAGGGTGTGCAGCGGGCGCTTGAGGCCCAGGCGAAAGTCCGCGCTGTCGGGCTGCGAGCGCCAGTCGGACAGCGCCCGCTCGGAGGCGTCGATGAGCTCGGTCGCCTCGTCGGTGAAAATGGCCGCCACCTCGGGGTCGAACTCGACCGCCTCGTCGCGCGGCTGCGCCTCCTGGGCGGGCGCTTCGGCCGCGCCGAGCGCGGGATAGACACCGGTGTGCGCGCCGGCGGCGGCCATGCGCTCGTCCAGGGCCCGCTCGGCGCGCTCGATCCGCTCGAGCAGCTGCCAGTGATTGACGAAGTAACCGGTCGGCTCATCCAGGTGCGTCGCGACGGATTCCATCGCGGCCATGCAGTCCGCCAGCAGGGTGAGCTCCTCGCTCCCGAGCCCCACCCCGCTGCCGTAGGCGCGGCGCAGCCAGTGATCCAGCGGTTCGGCCAGTCGAATTCCGTGGCGGGCCTGAGCCATTTTCGAGCTGCCCGAGAGCGTGTGGCAGGCGCGATAGACGTCCTCGGGCAGGGTATGCGGCTCGGGAAGCTGCGACTCGCGCGCGAGGTAACCGCGCACCGTCGCCACATGTGCGGCGGTCTCGCGCGCATAGATATCGCGCAGCGTGTCGTCCGGCACCGTCTCTCGTGCCGCCGTCATGGCGGGGGCGGGCTGTGCGCCCGGCGCGAGGCTGGGGGCGCGCGCGGGCGGGGGCCGGCCAGCCGCCGCGCCGGAGCCGGCGGGGGCGCTGCCTGCCGGTTGCCGCTCGAGCGCTTCCTCCTCAGCTTGCTCGGCGCTGCGGGCAGGGGCCTGGCGGCCCGCGGCGAGTGCATGGGCCCGCGCGGCGATGGCGCTCACGTCGGTGCGCAACGGCTCGCGGGTCTGCAGCTGCGTGATCAGCTCGGGCAAGGCGCCGACCGCCGCCCGCAGGACCTCGAGTATCGGCGGGGAACGGCTCAGGGTCTGGTCGAGCAGGCGGTTGAGCAGGTTCTCGATCGCCCACGCAAACTCGCTGAGCTCGCGTGCGCCGACCATGCGGCCGCTTCCCTTGAGCGTGTGGAATGAGCGGCGCACGGTGACCAGTGAATCGCGCTCGAGCGGATTGTGATCCCAGGCGGGGAAACAGTGCTGGATCCTGGCGAGCTCCTCCTGCGCCTCCTCGATGAAGAGCTTCAGCAGCTCGGGGTCGGCAGGCTCGGCGAGCGCGGTACGCCTGCGGGCGCCCGAGGGCGCCAGCGTCGGCGCCGCGGCGCCCACTGCCGCCGCGTCCGGTCGCGGCATCTCCCGTAGCGCGAGGCTCGGAATCTGCACCGTGGGCGCATAGGCGCCGGCGCCGGACGGCGCCACCGTGGGCACCGCAGGGGTCGGCTGCTGCTCGAGCGCCTGCACACACCCCTGGGCGTTGTCGAGCATGTACCAGGGGTCCGCGCGTCCTGCCTGCACCGTCTCCATGTAGTACTCGACGCTCACGATCGCGTCCGCGAGCCGGTCCACGAAGCCCGGCGGCAGCACGTGAACGCCCGGTTGCATGACGCGCCGCAATTGCCCGGTGATCCCGTCGATGATCTCCACCGCGCGCGGCTTGCCGAGCAGCAGCAGGCCCGCCTTGATGCCGCGCATCAGGTCCTGCCAGCTGTCGAGGCCCGCCGCATCCAGCGTGCCACCGACGCTCTGGGTGACGGCTTCCTTGATACGCGCGAGATTGACGATGCACTCGCGCAGCACCGCCGCCTGCACCTGCTGAAATTCGCCGTCCTCGGCGGGCCGCGGCAGCCCCGCGTCCCGCGGCAGGATCATGCCGACCAGCTGGCTATCGAGCTTGTCCTCGACACCGATCAGGGTCGCGGCGATCTCGACCAGCGTGGCCTCATCGGCCTCGAGCGCGCCGGCGACGACCTTCTGCAGTCGCTCGGTCTCGCGTTGCACGTTGGCGCGCAGCTCGCCGAGGCCCAGGACCCCGAGGGTGTCGCCGATCTTGCGCAGCATCTCGACCTGCGACTTGAGCTCCTGCGGCTGGCCGGCGCCGCGGCGCACGAAGATGTCGAGGACGTCCTTTACCTTGGCGAGATCCTCGCGGATGGCCGCGGCCACCGTCTGCATGAGCTTGACACTCGGCGCCGACAGGTTCTCGCGCTCCTGCTCGATGCTCTCGTCGACCGGCAGGAGCTCCGAGAGACGGAACGAGGCGCGCACCGCGCTTACCCGGGCGCCCGAGGATTCGGAGCGTCCGATGTAGTACAGCAGATTGTTGAGCAGCTCGACCGGCGGTGACTGCGCATAGCGCGCCTCGCCCTGCTCGTAGAGGCGGCGGATCTCGCGATCGCCGAGCCCCAGCAGCCGCTTAATGGACTGCCCGCTCTCCAGACCCTTCTCCTGCAGCGCTTCGATCACCGCGCCGATCACCCACCACAGCTGGAACACCGGCTGGCGGGTTGCAAGCTGCTCGAGCTTGCGCGCCACGGCGCCGAGGATCGCCAGGTTCTGTTCCAGGCGCTCGCCGCGGATCCAGCCGATGAGGCCCACCTGGTAACGGGCACGGAGCCGGCGCGCCCAGTGCTCGATGGTCATCGGCGCCTCGCCGGGGGCGGTCGCCTGCGGTTGCGCCTGCTGGTCGGACTTGAGGTTGAGCAGCAGCAGCGTGCCTTCGGACAGCAGCGCATTGCCGCGCACGGCGCGCAGGTCGTTCAGCAGCGGCAGCAGCACCAGCGCCAGATCGCGCCCCCCCGCCAGCACCCGCTCCAGATAGCTCGGCAGCTGCACCATGGCGCGCATCAGCGCATCGAGGCTTTCGGCCTGACTCTTGCGCTCACTGTGGGTCGCCAGCAGGTACTGCGCGACGTGCTCCATCTCCTCGGCGAGCAGCGCCGCGCCGTAGATCTCCAGCACCCGCAGCACACCCTGCACCTGGTGCAGGTCCTGTGCGCAGCGCTCGAGCAGTGTGACGTTGTCAGGCTGTTCGACGTAGGTCTCGAGGGCGCCGCGGGCCTCCGCCAGCGTGGCGTTCACTTCACGACCGACGAGATCGAATGTCTGGGAGGCGACTTCAGGCATGCAGTGGCTCTCGCAATAGAGTCTAGGAGCCGCCCAGTGCGGAGATCTGCCGCACCTTCGCCGTATTCAGCGTGGCATCCTCCACGCGCCTTATGGCGCTGTTCGAGACGAGGCGCTCGTCGGGGTTGGCGGGCAGGCGGAAGCCCGCGGCGGACTTGCGCAGGCCGGCGGACAGCTCGGCCAGCTTGGCGATGGCGGCCGAGGTCGCGTTGGTCGATTCGGCGGTCTGGGCGCTGATCTCCTTGAGAGCCTGCATGTTGCGCGCGATGTTCTGTGCCGCGTGGGTCTGCTGGCGCGCGCTGCCGGAGATATTCTGCACCAGGCTCGCGATCTGGTTGGAAACCTGCTCGATCTCCTCGAGCGCGGCGCCGGCGTTTTCCGCCAGCAGCGCGCCGCCGACCACGTCGGTGGTGCTGCGCTCCATGGAAACGACCGCCTCGTTGGTATCGGTCTGGATGGTGCGTACCAGCACCTCGATCTGCTTGGTGGCGTTGGCCGCGCGCTCGGCGAGCCGTTGTACCTCGTCGGCCACCACCGCAAAGCCGCGACCCGCCTCGCCCGCCATGGAGGACTGTATCGAGGCGTTCAACGCCAGGATGTTGGTCTGCTCGGCGATGTCGTTGATGAGCTCGACGATGTTGCCGATCTCCTGCGAGCTCTCGCCGAGGCGCTTGATGCGCTTGGAGGTCTCCTGGATGGTCTCGCGGATGGCGTTCATGCCGTCGATGGTGCGGCGCACGGCGTCGCCCCCCTTGTGCGCCACCTCGACCGAATGACGCGCCACGTCGGCGGCGCGCTCGGCGTTGCCGGACACCTCCTCCACGGAGCCGGCCATGCTGGCCGCGGACTCGGTGGCCGAGCCGATCTGCTTGGATTGCGCACCGCTCGCCCTGGCGAGGTGCTGCGACAGCGCCTGCGTCTGGCGCGTCGCGCTCTCCAGCTGGATTGCCGAACCGTTGATGGTGGTCACCAGGCCCCGCAGCGCGTCCACCGCGTAGTTGATGGAATCCGCGATGGCGCCGGTGATGTCTTCAGTGACCGTGGCCTGCACGGTGAGATCGCCGTCGGCGAGACTCGAGAGCTCATCGAGGAGGCGCAGGATCGCCTGCTGGTTGCGATCGCTCTCGCGGCGCTGGGCATCCGCCGAGACGCGCTGGCGCTCGACCGCGCGGCCCATGCGCAGCGTCGCGACGAGCGCCGCGATCAACAGCGAGAGTCCCGCGGCCAGCAGCAGCAGCGGCGCCCACACGAGCATGCCGGCGGCGGCGGACGGCGCGGCGGCGGCGGCAATGTCGCGCGCATCCAGGGCGATGGCGCGCGCCGCGGCCTGCGCCGCCGGCAGCGCGGGCGCGGCGGCCACGGCGCGGCGCACGCTGGCGCTCAAGTCCGTGTAGATGGCGTCGAGCGCCTTCAGGCGCTTCAGGGCCTCGGGCGCACTCACGCGCGGCAGCGCCAGAGCCGAGCCGGTGCCCGCGAAGCCGGCGATGACCTGCCCCAGGTAGTTGCTGCTCTCGGCGATGCGCTGCGCCGCCTGCCCGGGATCGGCCGCGCCCTGGGTGAGGGCGGTCACATCCAGCTGCAGGCGTTGGGCGCGCGCCTCGAAGCGCTCCAGGGTTGCCGTGACTGCGGGGGCGAGCGGCGCGGGCAGGCTCGCGCCGAGTGCGCCGGATTCGGTGAGCAGCCGCGGCACGAGCTGCGCGGTCTCGCGCGCGGCATCGCCCGCCTCCGCCAGGGCACCCCGCGCACTCAACAGCGCCGCGGCGTTGCTCATCAGGCGCGTGCGGCGCGCATCGCTCGTGAACGGCGCGGCGGGATCACGCGCGGCCGCATCCTCGAGCTCCTTGCGGCGCTGCTGGAAACGCGCCAGCGCCGCCGCATCGCCGGCCACCGCGGCGCTGGCGTCGAGCGCCAGGCTGTAGAGCGCATCGACCGGCAGCGCGCGAGGGCTGGCGGCCGAGCGCGGCTGCAGCAGGGTGTAGGACACGCCGCTGCCGATGAGCAGCACCGCCGCAACCGCCAGCAGCAGGGCGAGGGCGGTCGGCGGGCGCACCGTGACAACCGCAGGGCTCATGCTGCGGCCTCCGTGAACGCCGGGCTCTCGAGCACCGAGCGCAGGCTGAGGACCGGCCATTGCTCGTGGGCGCGGCGAAACGCCCCCGCGAGATAGCGCTCGCAGCGCGCCACCGTGGGGGGAGCGTCGCCGGAGAATTCGTTTTCCGCGAAGCGGCGGAAACCCAGCACCTCATCCACCAGGAGCCCCGCGGGAATCTCGCGGTGATTCACCACCAGCACGCGGGTGTTGCGCGTGACCGGCGTCACGCCGCTGCCGAGGAACTGGCGCAGGTCGATGATCGGCAGCAGCTGGCCGCGCACGTTGGCGAGGCCCTTGATCCAGGCCTTGGCTCCGGGCACCCGCGTGGTGCTCGCCGGCACGCCCAGCACCTCGCGCGTCTCCTCGCGCGCCACCAGGTACAGATCGCCGGCCATGCGCAGTGCCACCCCGACCCATTCGCGCCCCGAGCTGGCCTCGGGATTCGCCTGCGCGGAGGTGGCGCGGCCGCGCCGCTCGAGCTCTGCGAGCAGCTCGAACGGCCGGTCCCGCAGGGACTTGAGCTCAACTTCAGGTGGCGGGGACGGCTCGGTCATGGGTTCGAGCTGGCCCGTCAGCTCGACAGGGTCGCCTGCGCCTTGGCGACCAGCTGATCGGGCGATACGGGCTTGATCATGTAATCGACCGCTCCCTGGCGCAGCCCCCAGATGCGATCGGTCTCCTGACCCTTGGACGTGACCATGATGATCGGAATCGTGCGCGTGCGCGGATCGTTCGCCAGCGCGCGCGTGGCCTGGTAGCCGTTCATGCCGGGCATGACGATGTCCATGAAAATCAGATCCGGACTCATCTCACGCGCCAGGCGCACGCCCTCGGCGCCGTCGGCGGCGGCCGCGGTGCGAAAGCCATGCTTCTCGAGCGCCTTCTGCATGACGTGCAGTTCGGTGGGCGAATCGTCCACGATCAGGATCAAAGCCATGACCACCATCTCCCGAGGAAGGCCTGCGCAGGGGGCGAATCGTCCACGATCAGGATCAAAGCCATGACCACCATCTCCCGAGGAAGGTCTGCGCAGGGGGCGAATCGTCCACGATCAGGATCAAAGCCATGACCACCATCTCCCGAGGAAGGTCTGCGCAGGGGGCGGGTCGTCAACGATCAGGATCAGGGCCATTGCGATCATCTCCCGATATGTGTCTCGATCGCGGAGAGCAGCTCGTCCTTGGTAAAGGGCTTGGTGAGGTAATGCTCCGAGCCGACGATGCGACCGCGCGCGCGATCGAACAGACCGTCCTTGGAAGACAACATGATCACGGGTATGGAGCGGAACACCTTGTTGTGTTTGATGAGCGAGCAGGTCTGGTAGCCGTCCAGCCGCGGCATCATGATGTCGACGAACACGATGTCAGGCTGATGATCGGCGATCTTGGCGAGCGCATCGAAGCCATCGATCGCCGTGAACACCTCGCAGCCCTCCTTCGCCAGCAGCGTCTCGGCCGTGCGGCGGATGGTCTTGCTGTCGTCGATGACGAGCACCTTGAGCCCCTGTAACTTCGAGTTGCTGCCGCTCACGGTCAGGCGATTCCTTCCATCACGGTTTAACGGCCCACGGACCTGAGAAACCACGCGCGCGCGTGGCGGGTTTTGACCCCCGCGAAACGTGGGCTTTGCGCCAGCCACCACACCAGCCGTGTAGTTTTACGGGCCCCCCCACAACGGGGCAAGCGCAACCGGGTTTTAACATATCGGTATACCCCCTGCTATGCCATGCGCGTCACGTTTTTCGAAGGTCGGCCGCGTTTTCAACGCCTTCCATCGCCGGGGCAGACATATTCGCGCTGCACTGAGCATAATCGGCGCTTGAAGGCTTAGGGGCTTGGCAGGACCGGATGACCGCTCTCAGGCGACTGGGCGTGGTGATGGATCCCATCGGCGCCATCAGCTACGCGAAGGATTCGACGCTGGCCATGCTGCTTGCGGCGCAGGCCCGCGGCTTTGCGCTTGCCTACCTCGAACAGCGCGATCTGCTGCTGCGCGACGGCGTCGCGTACGGGCGCATGCGCGCGCTCAGTGTGCGGGCCGACCCCGCGAGCTGGTTCACCCTGGGGGAGCCGGCCATCGAGCCCCTGAGCGCCCTGGGGTGCATCCTGATGCGCAAGGATCCGCCGTTCGACACCGAGTACATCTACAGCACCTACATCCTGGAGCGCGCCGAGAGCGAGGGTGTGCTCATCGTCAACCGCCCGCGCGGGCTGCGCGACATGAACGAGAAGGTCTATACGGCCTGGTTCCCGCAGTGCTGCGCGCCGACCCTGATCACGCGCGACATGGGGGAGATGGCGGGCTTCCTGCGCGAGCAGCGCAAGGTCGTCTGCAAGCCCCTCGACGGCATGGGCGGTCGCTCGATCTTCGTGCTCGGCGAGGACGATCTCAACGCACGCGTGGTGTTCGAGACCCTCACCGACTACGGCCAGCGCTTCGCGATCGTACAGCGCTACATTCCCGATATCGTGGAATCGGGTGACGCGCGCGTGCTGCTGATCGACGGGGAACCGGTCCCGTACGCGCTAGCCCGTATCCCCGCCGCGCACGATCATCGCGGCAACCTGGCCGCCGGTGCCCGCGGCGTCGGCCGGCCGCTGAACGAGCGCGATCGCTGGCTCGCCGGGGAGATCGGGCCGGCGCTGGCCGCGCAGGGCATGCTGTTCGTCGGCCTCGACGTGATCGGCGGGTTCGTGACCGAGATCAACGTCACCAGCCCCACCGGGATCCGCGAGCTGGACAAGCAGTTCGGGATCCGCATCGGGGAGCTGCTGATGACGGCCATCGAGCGGCGCCTCACCGGCGCGCCGCGCCGCGCGCCCGCGAGCGCGGCCGCGGGCTGAAGCGAGCCATGGCGCGCCGCGCGCTCATGCTGCGGGAGGGCAAGGCCCCGGTCTGGGACCGGTTGCTCACCATGCTGTTCCTGGCCGGCCTGCTGCACGGACTCGTCATACTCGGGCTCACCTTCAGCGCCAGCGCGGGCGACCGGGGGAGCGCGCCGGGACTGGAAGTGCTGCTGGTCTCGGACGAGCTTCCGGAGGCTGACAAGAACCCTGAAGCGACCTACCTGGCGCAGCGCACGCAGCTGGGCTCGGGCAACACCCGCGACCCGGTGGCGCCCCACAACCGCTCCTCCTCCGCCCCCAAGGTGAGACACGAAGGCAGCCCCGAAGGCGACTCCCTCACCTCGAGCGGCGCGACCTCCGGTGGCCAGGACGAGCGCATCCTCACCACCGTCGCCTGGAACACCAACGTGCGCTACCTCACCGACGCGGGCAGCGACGCGGTCCGCGAGCGGCCGCTGCTCATTGACGAGCCCTCGGTCGCACAGCCCGGACCGCAGGATGAGGAAGGGCCCGTGAAGCTGCGGGGGCCGGAGCGCGAGGAGCTGTGGGTCACGCCGGACACGCGTGCGGCAACCCTGGCACCCTACCTGGATGCCTGGCGGCGCAAGGTGGAGCGCATCGGCACCATCAACTATCCGACCGCGGCCCGGAGCGCCGGCACTCAGGCAAGCCCGGTCGTCGAGGTGGGCATAGCGGCCGACGGCAGGCTCGACCGGGTGGTCATCCGCCGCACCAGCGGCAACCCGCAGCTCGACCAGGCGGCGCTGGCCATCCTGAGGCTGGCGAGTCCCTTCGATCCGTTCCCGCCCGAGCTGGCCGCTCAATACCGCGTGTTGCGCTTTGCCTACGAATGGCAGTTCGTCGGCGGGCGTGTCGCCCGCGGCACCCTGTCAAGCGTTCCTTGAGAGTCGCAGGCGCCATGCCCATACTGGGGACATGGGCGGCAAGCACAGCGCCACGGGCAGCGGCGCCCGGAGTGAAGGGGCCGGTGGCGAAGGCACCGGACTGGCCGAGGCCGAGGGCGGCAGCCTCACGAACCATCTGCTGATCGCCATGCCGCAGCTGGCCGACCCGAACTTCGCGCAGACCGTGGCGCTCATCTGCGAGCACACCGACAAGGGCGCGCTCGGCATTGTGCTCAACAAGCCGCTGCCGATGAAGCTCTCGGATGTGCTCTCGCAGATGAAACTCGAGCCCTCCAGTGAGCACATCGCCGCGCAGCCCGTGCTGCGCGGCGGGCCCGTGCACACCGACCGCGGCTTCGTGCTGCACCGGCCGGGCGGGCAGTGGGACCACACCCACAAAGTGTCGGATACCATCCAGGTGACCACCTCGCGGGATGTGCTCGCGGCCATGGCGCGCGGTGAGGGCCCGTCGGATGCCTTCATCGCTCTCGGCTACGCAGGCTGGGAGTCCGGCCAACTCGAGCGCGAGTTGCGCGACAACGCCTGGGTGTCCATGCCGGTGGATCCGCGGGTGGTGTTCGAGTTGCCGTTCGAGGAGCGCTGGGCCGGTGCCTGGCGGCTGCTCGGGATCGACGTCGATCGCCTGAGCCCGGAAGCCGGCCATGCGTAAGGCATGACCCGCGCCCAGACCGTCCTCGCCTTCGACTTCGGACTCAAACGCATTGGCATCGCCTGCGGCGACACGCTGACACGCAGCGCCGCGCCGCGGCCCGCAGCCGCCGCCCTCCGGGGGAACCCCGACTGGCAGGCCATCGCGCGTGAAGTGCGCGCGCTCACCCCGGGATTTCTGGTGGTGGGGGCCCCGTATAATGCCGACGGCAGCGAGGGCGACTTAAGCGCCGCGGCGCGCCGCTTCGCGGCCGAGCTCGAACGCCGCTTCGCGCTACCCGTTCACCTGGTCGATGAGCGCTTCTCGTCCCTGGAGGCGAGCGCGCAGCTCAAGGCGCGGCGCGCGAGCGGGAAGCGCCGGCGGCGCGTGCAGCGCGCGGACGTCGACAGCGCCGCCGCGGCGGTGATCCTGGCACGCTGGTTTGCCGGCGAGCGGGGCTGAGTGCGGCGGCCGGTGCGGGCGGGCGCCTTCAAGAGGACGCGATGTCGGGGAGTGTGATGACTGACCAGCTGCGCGCCGACGGCTCACTGCGCCACCTGCTGACGCTCGAGGGCCTGCCGCGGACACAGATCGAGCGGCTGCTCGAGCGTTCCCAGGGCTTCGTGCGCCCCCTGGGCGCGACACCGGCGATGAGCCGCTCGCTCGCCGGGGCTACGGTGGCGAATCTGTTCACCGAGCCCTCCACCCGCACGCGCGTGAGTTTCGAGCTGGCCGCCAAGCGCCTGGGTGCGCAGGTGGTCAATCTCGAGGTGCAGCTGTCCTCGCGCGTCAAGGGCGAGAGCATGCTCGACACGGTGTACACCCTGCAGTCCCTGCACGTGGACGCCTTCGTGATCCGCGACGCCGAAGCGGGCGTGCTGGGACTCGTGGCCGCGAACGTGGCTCCCCACGTGAGCGTGCTGTCCGCGGGCGAAGCGCACGTGTCGCACCCGACCCAGGGGCTGCTGGATGCCCTCACCGTGTATCAGCGCAAGCAGCGCTTCGAGGGGCTCGCGGTCGCGATGGTGGGCGACATCCGCCATTCGCGCGTGGCGCGTTCCGCCTGGCATGCACTGCACACGCTCGGCGTCGGCGACCTGCGTATCGTGGCGCCGCCGGCCCTGATGCCGGAGCGGGACGAGTTCGCAGGCTGTACGCGCCACACGCAGCTCGCAACCGGACTCAAGGACGCGGACGTGGTCATGATGCTGCGCATCCAGAAGGAGCGCATGGGCCAGGGGGACCTGCCGCAAGGCGCGGCATACTTCGCGGCCTGGGGACTGACGCGCGAGCGCCTTGCCCTGGCGCGGCCGGACGCCATCGTGATGCATCCCCAGCCGATGAACCGCGGCATCGAGATCGCCTCCGAGGTGGCCGACGGACCGCAGTCGGTGATCCGCGACCAGGTACGCAACGGCGTCGCGGTGCGCATGGCGGTGCTGGCCGAAGTGCTCACCTCGCGCGCCGGTGGGGCGTGACGGGCCGGCGATGACTTCCAGCGCCCGCGGCACCATCTTCCTCGAGAGGGCGCGCGTCATCTCGCAGCAGGCCCACGACGCGCAGCAGTTCGTGCTGCGCGTCGCCGCACCGCGCTGCGCGGCCCATGCCGAGCCGGGCAGCTTCGCGCACGTCACGTGCGATGCCGCCATCCCGATGCGCCGGCCGCTGTCCATCATGCGGGCGGATGCGCGCGGCGGCTGGATCGAGATGCTGTACAAGACGCTCGGTCCGGGGCTGCACGCCCTCGCCCGCCGCAAGGTGGGCGAGGAGCTGAGCGTGCTCGGTCCGATCGGGCGCCCCTTCGTGGCCCATCCCGGGCGGCCGCGGACCCTGCTGCTCGGCGGCGGCGTCGGCATCCCGCCCATGGTGTTCCTCGCCGAGTGGCTGCGCGCGGACGGCGGCGCGGCGTGGAAGCCGCTCGTGCTCATGGGGTCGGAGGTGCCGTTCCCGTTTCGCACCCGGCCCTCGAGGCTGATCGTGCCCGGTATCCCGGCGGGTGCCATCGCGTGCATGCCGCTGCTGGAGGAATGGGGTGTCCCGAGCCGTCTGGCGAGTGGCGCGGACCTGCCGGGGTGCTTCCCGGGCCTGGTCACCGAGCTGGCGGATGCATGGCTCAGTTCCCTGGGCGCCGCGGAGCTTGGCGAAGTCGAGGTCTTCGCGTGCGGGCCGACGCCGATGCTCGAGGCCAGCGCGAACCTGGCGCGCCGGCATGGCGTGCCGTGTCAGGTGTCGCTGGAGGAGTTCATGGCGTGCGCGGTCGGTGGCTGCGCCGGCTGCACGGTGCAGGTGCGCACCAGCGCGGGGCCGGCGATGAAGCGCGTGTGCGTGGACGGGCCGGTGTTCGATGCCTACGCGGTGTTCTGAAAGTTCGCGGGTCGCCCTGCTCGTCAGAGGCCGCGGGGCGCGAGGATGAATCTGCCCGCCACCACACTGCCGGCCATCTGTGCCATCGCCCTTGCAACCACGGGTTGCGCGAAGAAACTCGGTGAGCCACGCATCGCGACGGCGGATCAGGCCGTGCGAACTCTGAGCGCTTGGCCCCAGGGGCACACGCAGCCCCTGAAGATCACGGACGCTCTCACGCTCGAGATACCACTGCAGTACGAGCGCTCCGCGATCTCCCACGACCAGAGCGCGACCCGGGCACTCATCTCGCAGCAGTCGGACCGCTCGGAGGCGCGGTTCGATTTCTTTCTGCCGGATTTCACCGGCTACACGCTCGAGAACTACCGGAACGAGTCCGACGAGAACCGGGTCGAGGTCATCTACCTGCATGCCGGCGACGCGCATGAAGCGGATCCGGACGCGCCCGGCGAGTATCCGCCCAACATGCTGAAGCGCTCGCTCAAGGATCTGTTGAACCCGAACGACTACCAGGACATGCACGGGCTACGCTGCTACCAGGGCCGCGCTCGCTCGGAGCGCATCACCTGCTACGGCAGGCGCGACGCAGCGAGCAAGGAAGACATCATGCTCCATGCCGCCGTTCCGCTGATGCAGGCACGGTATTTCTCGAGACGCTACGGCGGAGTGCGGATCGCCTGGCGTACGCATGTCAGGAACTTCTCCCGCTGGCGCGAGATCGACGCGCAGATCTGGAAGTTCATCGACGCGTGGAATGTTGCCCGCGCGCCGGACGAGAGTCGGCGCGCGGGCAGACCAGAGGCCAAGGGCGGCGGCTAGGCTTACGCGGCGGCGCGGAAGTCGCGCAGCTGCGCATCGAGCGCGCGCTTGAAAGCCGGGCGGGCCGTGCAGCGCTCGACATAAGCGACCAGACGCGGCTCCACCACGAGCTCGGGAAGGATGCGCAGCACGGTGGTCATGATCAGGTCGCCGGCCGTGAAGCGCTCGCCGTCGAGACAGGGCTTCTCGCCCAGCGCCTGGGCCAGACAGCTCAGGCGATGGCGCGCAAATTCCACCGCGCTCGGGCGGCGCAGCTTTGCCCACTCCTGGTCGGCATAGAACAGGCCGAGTACCGCGACGTTCATGATGTGCGGCTCGATGGAATTGAGCGCCGCGATCAGCCACTGCGTCGCGCGGGCGCGCGCGGCGGGGTCTTTCGGCAGGAGCGTCTCGCTGCGTTCGCCGATGTGCAGAACGATCGCCCCGCTCTCGAACAGCACACGGCCGTCCTCCTCGAGGATCGGCACCTGGCCGAAGGGTTGCAGCGCGCGGTAGTCGGGCTTGTCCTGATCGCCCTGCTCCAGCAGACGCGTCCTGTAAGGCAGTCCCGCTTCCTCGAGCGCCCAGCGTACGCGCAGATCCCGCACCTGGCCCTGTGCAAAGGGGGGAACCCAGCGAAAGGCGGATATCGTGATCATGGTGAGGTCCCCGAGAGCCGCAAAGGTATGGCCGACAGGAAAATATCCGGCCGGCGAGGACGGCATGTCAACTCCGCCCCCCACGAGCGCGGGACCTGCGGGACACGCGCGCGAGAGGTTTGCGCAGCCAGGCGGCCAAATCTCGCGCCGCCCCAAGGCGCACCGTGTGCCGGCCTCGCTGATGCGCCAGCGCAGTGCGTGAGTCCAGGGACCTTGCGACCACCAACTGGATTGGCACGCGGCCGGCGGCTGCCCTGGCCGCCTCCGTCAAGCGAAGGCTGCGGAGCGAACCTCTTGCGCGCGGGGCCTGATGGGCGGCGCCGACCTAACCGAAGTTGATCTTGGCTTCCAGATTGGCGCGCGAGTCGGCGTTGGACAGCGCCTCCTCCAGCGTCACTCTTCCGCCCTTGTAGAGCGCATACAGCGCCGCGTCGAAGCTCTGGGTGCCGCGCTCGGTGCTGGTGGTGATGGCTTCCTTGATCGACACCACGTCGCCCTTCTTGATCAGGGTCGAGATATGCGGGGTGTTGATCATGACCTCCACCGCGGCGACGCGCCGGTTCTCCTTACCCATCACCAGGCGCTGCGCCATGATGGCGCGCAGGTACTGCGACAGGTCGAGGAAGATCTGGTTGTGCTGCTCGCGCGGGAACATATTGATGATGCGGTCGAGCGACTCGGCCGCGTTGTTGGCGTGCATGGTGGAGAGCACCAGGTGCCCGGTGCCGGCCAGGCTGATGGCCGCCTCCATGCTCTCGCGGTCGCGGATCTCGCCGATCAGGATCACATCCGGGGCGGCACGCACCACGCCGCGCAGCGCGCGCGAGTAGCTCCTGGTGTCGAGGCCCACCTCGCGCTGATTGACGAGCGAGCGCTTGTTGGTGTGCAGGAACTCGATCGGATCCTCGATGGTGACGATGTGATCCGAGCCGTTCTCGTTGCGGTGGTTGATCATCGCCGCGAGCGTGGTGGATTTGCCCGAGCCGGTGGCGCCCACCATGAGCACCAGGCCGCGCCGCAGCAGCACCAGCTCGCTGACTATCTCGGGCAGCCCGAGCGAGTCCAGCTTCGGCATGTCGGCGGTGATGTAGCGCAGCACCATCGCGGGACTGCCGCGCTGCATGAATACGTTGACGCGGAAGCGCCCCAGCCCGGGCTCCGAGATCGCGAAGTCGAGCTCCCACTCCTGCAGGAAGTGGTCGCGCTGCTCGGGGGACATGAGCGCGAGGGCGGTCTGGCGCACGGTATCCGGGGCCAGCACCTGCTTGTTGACCGGCAGGATCTGGCCCTCGATCTTGATCTTGATGGGCGCGTTGGAGGTGAAGAACAGGTCCGAGGCCTTCTTCTGCACCATCAGCTTGAACAGCGGCTTGGTGTTGAGGGTGGGGTGACGCGCGCTCACCAGCGCGCTCACCGCATCCGCCGCCGGCTCCGGCTGCGCGCCGTTCTCGGCGCCGAGCGTGGTATCGAGCGGCTTCGCTTCCTTGACCGCCTTCACAGCTTGTGGCCCTGCTCTTCCTCGACGATGCGCAGCGCGCCGCCGTCGTCGACCACCTTGTGCTCGCGCTTGCTCTCGAGCTTGACGCGCAGGCGCAGCTCGTTCTTCGAGTCGGCGTTGCGCAGCGCGTCCTCGTAGGAGATGAGGCCGGTCTCGTACAGCTCGTACAGCGCCTGGTCGAAGGTCTTCATGCCGAGGCGCGTCGAGCGCGACATCACTTCCTTGATCTTGGCGACTTCGCCCTTGAAGATCAGGTCCTGAATGAGCGGCGAGTTGAGCATGATCTCCATCGCCGCAATGCGCCCGGCGCCCGACTCGCGCGGGATCAGCCGCTGCGACACCAGCGCCCTTATGTTCAGCGACAGATCCATGAGCAGCTGGTCGCGGCGCTCGTCGGGGAAGAAATTGACGATGCGGTCGAGCGCCTGGTTGGCGCTGTTGGCGTGCAGCGTGGCCAGCACCAGGTGCCCGGTCTCGGAGAACTGGATGCCGTACTCCATGGTCTCGCGGTCGCGGATCTCCCCGATCAGGATCACATCCGGCGCCTGACGCAGGGTGTTCTTGAGAGCGGAGTGCCAGGAGTCGGTGTCGACGCCGACCTCGCGGTGCGTGATCACGCAGCCCTTGTGGGTGTGCACGTATTCGACCGGGTCCTCGATGGTGACGATGTGCCCGCGGGTCTTGTCGTTGCGGTACCCGACCATGGTGGCGAGCGTGGTGGATTTGCCCGAACCGGTGCCGCCGACGACGATCACCAGACCGCGCTTGCTGAGCACCACCTCCTTGAGGATCGGGGGCAGGTCGAGCTCCTCGAAGGTCGGGATCTTGGCGTTGATCAGCCGGATGACGCAGCCGACCGCCGCCTGCTGCACGAAAGCGCTCACCCGGAAGCGCCCGATGCCCGGCGGGGCGATCGCGAAGTTGCATTCCTTGGTGGCGTCGAATTCCCTGGTCTGCCGGTCGTTCATGATGGCGCGCACCAGCGTCGCGGACTGCTCCATGGTGAGCGCGCGCTCGCTCTGCGGCCGGATCTCGCCGTCGAGCTTGATCGCCGGCGGGAAGCCCGCGGTAATGAACAGGTCGGAGGCCTTCTTCTCCGTCACCCGCCGCAGCAGGTCCTGCATCAGCTTGATGGCCTGGTCACGGTCCACGGCGTTCTCCCGTTGAATCCTGCGCGCAGCGCATCACAAAGAGTCCTTGTTCTGCGCCTTGTAGCGCGCCTCTTCCTTACTGACCGTGCCCTTGGCGACCAGCTCCGCGAGGCACTGGTCGAGAGTCTGCATGCCCTGCGCGCCGCCGGTCTGGATGGAGGAGTACATCTGCGCGATCTTACCCTCGCGGATGAGGTTGCGGATCGCAGGCGTCCCGATCATGATCTCGTGCGCCGCCACCCGACCGCCGCTGTTCTTCTTCATCAGCGTCTGCGAGACCACCGCGCGCAGCGACTCCGACAGCATCGAGCGCACCATGTCCTTCTCCTCGCCCGGGAACACGTCGACGATACGGTCGATGGTCTTGGCGGCGGAGCTGGTGTGCAGCGTGCCGAACACCAGGTGACCGGTCTCGGCGGCGGTGAGCGCCAGGCGGATGGTCTCCAGGTCGCGCATCTCACCGACCAGGATGACATCCGGATCCTCGCGCAGCGCCGAACGCAGCGCCTCGCTGAAGCCGAGCGTATCGCGGTGCACCTCGCGCTGGTTGACGAGACAGCGCTTGGAATCGTGCACGAACTCGATCGGATCCTCGATGGTGATGATGTGGTCGGGGCGATTGTCGTTGCAGTGATTGACCATGGCGGCGAGGGTGGTGGACTTGCCCGAGCCGGTCGGACCGGTCACCAGCACGAGTCCCCGCGGCAGCATGCACAGGTCGCGGAAGATCTTCGGCGCGTTCAGCTCATCGAGCGACAGAATCAGCGACGGGATGTTGCGGAACACGGCGCCCGCGCCGCGGTTCTGGTTGAAGGCATTGACGCGAAAGCGCGCCAGCTTTGGAATCTCGAACGAGAAGTCGGTTTCGAAGAACTCCTCGTAGGCCTTGCGCTGCTTGTCGTTCATGATGTCGTACACCATGGAGTGCACTTCCTTGTGCGACAGCGGCGGCATATTGATGCGCTTCATGTCGCCGTCGACGCGGATCATCGGCGGCACTCCCGAGGACAGATGCAGATCCGAGGCGTTGTTCTTGACGGCGAAGGCGAGGAGTTGCGCGATATCGACGGCCATTGATGCTCCTGGGAACGGCGCGGCCTAAGGTGCAGTAAGCGGACGTGCGAGTCTGCGCCTTGAGCGGGCCGGCAGTATAACGGAGGGGTCACACGTCCAATATGTTAATGGGTCCGCAGAATTTGCCCGAGCGCATCGCCGCCGTGCGCGAAAGAGTGGCGCGCGCCGCCGCCGACGCCGGGCGGAGTGCGCAGTCGGTCACACTCCTTGCCGTCGGCAAGGCGCAACCCCTGGAATCGCTCGCCGCCGCCGCCGCCTGCGGCCTCGAGCACTTCGGCGAGAGTTACCTGCAGGAGGCGCTGGCCAAGATTGCCGCGCTGCGTGATCGGCAGCTCACCTGGCACTTCGTCGGGCGGCTGCAGGCCAACAAGACCCGCCCGATCGCGGAAGGCTTCGCCTGGGTGCACGCACTCGACCGGCTCAGGATCGCCGAACGCCTCGCCGCGCAGCGCCCGTTCCACGCGCCGCCGCTGAACGTCTGCCTGCAGGTGAACCTCGCGGACGAGCACACCAAGGGCGGGGTGACGCCGGCCGAGCTCCCCGGCCTCGCCGCCGCGGTGGCGGGGCTGCCGCGCCTCTCGCTCCGTGGCCTGATGTGCATTCCGCCGGAAGAGAGCGACTCGGCGCGCCAGCGCGCGTGGTTCGCGAGGCTCCGCCAGCTTCTGGAGCGGCTCAACGCCACCGGCGCGCGGCTGGACACCCTGTCGATGGGCATGAGCGGTGACTTCGAAGCGGCGATTGCGGAAGGGGCGACCATCGTGCGCCTCGGGACGGCGCTGTTTGGCCCAAGACCCGTACAATAGCGCCCGCATGACCAACAGGCGCCTCGCCATACTCGGAGCCGGCAACATGGGCCGCGCCCTCATCGGCGGGCTGCTGCGCTCGGGTACGCGGCCCGAGCACCTCAGTGTCGGCGAGCCCGTCGCTGCCGCGCGCGAGGCGCTGGCGCGTGATCTGGGCATCACGGCCGGCGCCGACAACGCCGCGGCGGTCCGCGGCGCCGCCGTGGTGGTGCTCGCGGTGAAACCGCAGGAAGCCGCGGCGGTGCTCGGCGCCCTGGCGGGGCAGTGGGGTGCGCAGGGGCCATTGCTCATTTCCGTGGCCGCCGGTCTGCGCGTGGCGACCCTGCAGGCCTGGTGCGGGCCGGGCGTCGCGGTGGTGCGCGCCATGCCCAATCGGCCGGCGCTGGTGGGCGCCGCGGCCACGGGCCTGTTTGCCCCGCCAGGCGTGGCGGCGCCGCAGCGCGCCATCGCCGAGCAGATTCTTGGCTCGGTGGGCGAAGTCGTGTGGGTTCCCACGGAAGCGGCGCTCGATGTCGTGACGGCGCTCTCGGGCAGCGGCCCGGCTTACTTCTTTCTGCTCGCGCAGCTGCTGGCCGAGGCCGCCGCGGAGCTGGGGCTCGAGGCAGCGGCCGCGCGGCGCCTGGCCGCCGCCACGCTCCACGGAGCGGGCCTGCTCGCTCACTGCGCGGATCCTGACCTCGCGCGCCTGCGGGCCGAGGTCACCTCCCGGGGAGGCACGACCGAGGCGGCGCTGCGCGTGTTCGAGGACGCGGGCCTGCGCGCCACCGTGGCGCGCGCGCTCGAAGCCGCGGCGCTGCGCGGGCGCGAGCTGGCCGCAGAGCAGCCAGACCTGATCCCAACCGCCGGTGACTCATGAGCGCGATCATCTTTATCGTCGAAACGCTGCTGTCGCTGGCGCTGTTCGTGGTTCTGGCCCGCCTGCTGCTGCAGTGGACGCGCGCCGACTTCCGCAATCCGCTCTGTCAGGCGGTGGTGCGGATGACGAATCCGCTCATCCTGCCGCTGCGCCGTGTGCTGCCCCCCATCGGCAAGCTCGACACCGCCTCCGTGGTCGCGGTGCTGGTGATCGCCACGGTCGACGTCGGCTGCATTTTCGCTCTGCACGGCCTGGGCTTTCCGCCGCCGCTCCTGTGGGTGCGCCCGGTGCTCACCGAGATCGCGCGCACGCTGCTGTGGACCTATCTGTCCGCGATTTTCCTGTACGCGCTGCTCAGTCTCATCGCCCCGGGCGGCTACTCCCCGCTCCAGTCGGTGCTCGCGACGCTGTGCGAACCGGTGCTGCGGCCGATCCGGCGGCTGATCCCGGCGGTCGCGGGGCTGGATCTGTCGCCGCTGTGGGCCATCATCGCCATCCAGGCGGTCCTGATCCTGATGCGCTGAAGCGCGGATGCGCGCGCATCGCCCACCGCAGCGCTGCGTTGCGCTGACGGAACACACGCTTAGCGCCGACATCGCAACGAGAATCCAGCATTGGCGCGCACCGCCGCGGTGCGTGCGGGCGGCGGCGGCGGTCACGCCCGCGCGCACTGCAGCCGTCACGCAACGCAAACCCTGAGAAAAAAGGCACTTTCGCAACACCCAACGGAAAAAAGCGCTTGCGAAAGCGTGCGCATGTGCTATTTTCCGCGCCGATTCTCTCGCGCGGCTGTTCGGCGCCGCGTTTCGCAACGGCAAATCCTCGAGGAGTAGCGCAAAATGGCGAAAAAGGGTGGCGCACCGACGAAGTCGGAAGTTCTGACACACATCTCCAAAGACACCGGGCTCTCCCGCAAGCAGGTCGGAGGCGTCTTCGATTCGCTCGGCGGTGTGATCAAGAAGAGCCTGCGTGGTAACGGTCTGTTCACCATGCCGGGGCTGCTGAAAATGAAGGTCGTCAAGAAGCCGGCGACCAAGGCCCGCGAAGGCATCAACCCATTCACCGGGCAGAAGATGATGTTCAAGGCCAAGCCGGCGAGCAAGAAGGTCCGCGTCATGCCCCTGAAGAACCTGAAGGGAATGGTCAACCAGTAGCTGCTTTCGGACTTTTTCCGCAACCGCGGACAAGAGCCCGGGAGGAGCGCGCTCCTGCCGGGCTTTTTTGTCTTCAGGCGCTCATCCCGCCGATCACCGCCTCATGCCTGCCCATGAACGCCAGCACCACGTCGCGCAGCTCGTTGAGGCGCCCGTGAAAGAAGTGGCCCGCGCCGTGCAGCACCCGCAACTCGGGAGCCGGTGACAGTGTGTCGACCCAGGCGCGCACCGCCTGCGGCGGCACCACCTCATCCGCGTCGCCCTGCACGATGAGCCACGGACAGGCCGGTGGCGCGGCATCCGTGAGCGCAATGGTCGTGATACCCGGCGCCACGGCGATGAGGCGCTGCGGGCCGGCCCGTGCCGCCGCGCCCACGGCCACCGCGCCGCCAAAGGAAAATCCCGCCAGCCACAGGGCCGCATGCGGCCAGCGCCGCCGCCCGTAGGCGATCACCGCCAGTGCATCCGCAGTCTCTCCGCGACCCTCGTCGTAACTGCCCGCGCTCGCGCCGACGCCGCGGAAATTGAAGCGGATGGCCGGTGCCCCCAGCTGCTCGAGCGCGCGCGCCACCGTGTACACGACCTTGTTGTCCATGGTCCCGCCGTAGAGCGGATGCGGGTGGCAGACCACGGCGAAGGCGCTGACGGGTTGCGGCCCCTCCACCTCGGTTACCGCGGTCTCGATGAGCGCCTGCAGAGGCCCCGCGGGACCGGCGAGGCTCAAGCGCTCTGCGTGCGGGGGCCGCAGCACCCGCATCTTCAGGAGGCCGCGCCCGGCGGCGCCGCGAGCCGCACCAGCAGGCGGTTCAGGCGCTGCACGTACTCGGGGGCGTTGGCGAGCGCTGCGCCTTCGGTAAGCAGGGCCTGCTCGTACAACAGTTGCGCGAGCTCGGCGAACTGCCCCGCATCGGTGAGCCCGTCCAGGTATCTGAGCAGCGGATGCTCCACATTGACCTCGAGCACCGGGCGAGCTTGCGGGGTCTTCTGACCGGCAGCGGCGAGGATGCGCCGCATGCGTTCCGGCATATCATGCTCGCCGAGCACCAGGCAGGCGGGCGATTCCCTGAGGCGCTCGCTGAGGCGAACTTCGGTGATGCGCTCCCCGAGCGCGTCCTTGATGCGTTTGAGCAACCCCTTGCTCTCCTTGAGCTGCGCATTGTGCTGCTTGTGATCGGCATCGCTCGCCAGTGCGCCGAGTTGCAGGTCCCCGCGCGCGGCATCCTTGAAGCGCTTGCCCTCGTAGGTCTCGAGCTGGCCCATCACCCACTCGTCGATGCGCTCGGCGAGCAGCAGCACCTCGAGGCCGCGCTCCTTGAGGCGCTCGATGGCGGGACTGGCGCGGGCAGCTTCCAGGGTCTCGGCGATCACGTAATAGATCCGCTCCTGTCCGGGCTTCATGCGCGCAAGGTAGTCGTCGAGACTCACCGACGGGTCGTTGTCGCTCGCGTGGGTACTGGCGAAGCGCAGCAGCGGCAGGATGGCGCCCTGGTTGGGCAGATCCTGTGCGATACCTTCTTTCAGGACCGCGCCGAACTCCTTCCAGAAGGTCGCGTACTTCTGCGGTTCGTCCTTCGCAAGGCGTGCGAGCAGATCCAGCACCCGCTTGGTGAGGCTGCTGCGGATGGCCTCAACCTCCGGGTCCTGCTGCAGGATCTCGCGCGAGATGTTCAGCGGCAGGTCGCTGGAGTCCACCACGCCCTTGACGAACCGCAGGTACAGGGGCAGGAACTGCTCGGCGTCGTCCATGATGAACACGCGGCGCACGTACAGCTTCACGCCCCGCGCCGCCTCGCGCTGCCACAGGTCGAACGGGGCGCGCGCCGGCAGGTACAGGAGGCTGATGTATTCGCGCTTGCCCTCCACCTTGTTGTGGCTCCAGGCGAGCGGATCGGTGAAGTCGTGTGCCAGGTACTGGTAGAACTGCCGGTATTCCTCGTCCGAAATCTGCGCGCGCGGCAGCGTCCACAGCGCCTTGGCCTGGTTGACCACTTCGTACTCGAGCGACGCCTCGCTCTCGCTCATGTCCTTCCCTGGACGCGCTTCCGGCCCGCGCACCCCTGCGCGGACGCTCGCCGCTTCGCGCGGCTCGCCGCTCATGTCCGTCCCTGGACGCGCTTCCGGCCCGCGCGTCCCTGCGCGGGCGCTCGCCGCTTCGCGCGGCTCGCCCTTGCGCATGCGCACCGCAAAGCCGATGTGGTCCGAATAGCGCCGGATGAGGCCGCGCACGCGCATGGGATCGGCGAACTCGCGGGCGTCGGCTTTGAGGTGCAGCGTGACCGCGGTACCGCGGGCCGGCTGCGTCAGCGTCTCCACCGTGAATTCCCCGTCGGCGCCCGACTCCCAGCGCACACCCGCCTCCGCCGGCACTCCGGCCTTGCGCGAGCGCACCTCGACGCGCTCGGCGACGATGAACGCCGAGTAGAAGCCGACCCCGAACTGCCCGATGAGCTGCGAGGCTTTCTGCTCATCCCCCGACAGCGAGCGGAAGAATTCCGCGGTACCCGAGCGCGCGATGGTGCCGAGGTTGGCGATGGCCTCCTCGCGCGTCATGCCGATGCCGTTGTCGGTGATGGTGAGTGTGCCGGCGCTTGGGTCGGCATCGATGCGGATGGCGAGCTCGCGGTCTTCGGCAAGCAGCGCGCCGTCTGCGATCGCTGCGAAGCGCAGCCGATCGCAGGCGTCGGAGGCATTGGAGAGGAGCTCCCGCAGGAAGATCTCCCGGTGGCTGTAGAGGGAGTGGATCATGAGCTTCAGCAGCTCGCGCACCTCGGCCTGGAAGCCGTGCGTCTGCCGTGCGCTCGCGGGTTCGGGGTTCGGTCGCGGTTTGTGCTCGGATTCCATGGCTCGCCATCCGCGGACACGCCGCACCGGGGCGCTTCCGCAAACGGGCCATCTTGGGAGCGGCGGCGGGATTTTCAAGCACCGCGTGCCGCCAGGGGGCACTTACGGCGCGGGCGACGCCGGCATCGCGCCGGTACGGGCTAGGCGGGGAAGTTCAGCAGGTGCCGCTGGGCGAGCAGCAACGTCGCCGCGCCGGCCAGCAGCACCTCGGAGGCCGCGGCAATGAACGGCCCGGCCGCGGCAGCGATTTCGCGCGCCGTCGACGTCGCCACGTGGCGACAGGCGCCGGCGACATCATCGAGCTCGTCCCACAGGTGCAGAAACAGTTCCATCGAGCGTGACTTTACGGACCCGCCGCGCGTGCCGGCGTGCGCGCGCTCACAATCGGGGATACTACGTAGCGGCTTGCAGGAGC
>VBNH01000075.1 GCA_005878095.1 Gammaproteobacteria bacterium
TGGCGTGAATCGAGCGTCTGGCGCCGATCTCGAATCCCGCAAACTGGCGAACGCAGGGATTGCTGGCGATGAGCTCAAAGAGTCCCGGGTGAAACGTCCGGCCTTCGGTCAGGTGAAATGCCGGATCAAACTCCTTCGTGAAGGCGCCGGTGATCCCAACCACTGGAAAGAAAATGCGCCTGTCCGTCAGACGCCGGCGAGCCTCAATCAGCACTACGGCTGAAAACACCACGAGGGGCTTACCGTCACTGCCTTTCCTGATCCCCGGCAGGTTAAGCACGGTGTCGGCCTCGTCCCTCGGGATGCTGCTGCCGATGCCCCGCGCGCCGAGGCTGCTGAGCACCACACGGTCGTCGCGTGCGTTGACCAACGCCTCACGTCGCGCCCCCGCACCCATCGACAACATCGAGACCAGTACCGCGACCGCACAGGTCACGCCGATGATGATTGTCAGGACCGAGCCGATGCGCTGAGCGAAGTCCGACAGGCTCATCGCGAGCAGCGCGGCGAATTGTCGGGCGAAGCTCATGCCGCGCCGTGGCCGCCCAGTGCCGTAGCCACTCTCAGCCTCGCCGCGAGCGCCGCCGGGACGGCCGCACTCACCAGCGCCATCAGCGCCCCGGACACGAGACCGATCACGACGACCACACCCGGCATCGAGAGTCCGAGTACGAATCTCGCTGCCAACGGCAGCGTGAGCGTCGCCAGCGCAAGCCCGAGCGCGGCGCCTCCAAGGAAGATCACCAGCGCCTCGGCGAGTATGAGCAGGAACACCGCGTGATCGGTGAAGCCGAGGGTCTTGATGACTGCGAGCTCCGGTGTGCGCTCGCGAGTCGACTGAATCATCATGGTGGTGGTCGCAAAGAGCAGTGCCACAAGCACCGCGCCCACCACTGCCTGGAGCAGGAAGTCAAAGTCGCCGATGCGCTGCACGTTCGCCTGCGCCAGCTCGCGGAGCGACTCGGTCTTCGTTTCGTGGGACGAATTGGCGAATCGCCGGTCGATGGCATCGGCCACCGGTACGGCGAGCTTGGGATCGGAGACCGCGACGTTGAAATGATTCACGGTGGCCTTGCCGGCTGCGCGGGCCTCATCGAAGTAAGGAAAACTGATGAGGACGAATCGGGCCCGACCGACGCCGACGTCGCTGTCGGTGAAGGTGCCCACGACATCGAACGCCCAGTCGGTCGAGCCATTTTTCTGCGGGGACGGCCAGTCATCCTCCGGACTCACCGCCACGATGCCGATCCCCTCGGTGGGCTTCTGATAAGTGGCGCCGGTGAGCTCCACGGGGATGGCCACCTTCACTCCCGGTACCGAGCGGATCTGATCGAGCAGGCCCAAGGGGAGCGGTTGGAGGATATAGCTTTCGCGGCTGTGGACGAGCAGCAGATCGGCGCGCGCGGCCGCGACCGCGTGTGCGACGCCGGTTTTCAGCCCCTGGAGCACGCCAAAGAGCGCAAAGGCGACGCTGACCTGGAGGAAGATCAGGATAGTCCGTCCGGGCTTGCGCCAGATGCCGGACCAGATGAGTGGCAGGAACTTCATGCGGCGGTCCGGGTCGGAGCGCCGGTCAGTGCCGACGGGCCCATGGTTTCGACACACTAACAAAGGACCCCATGCACGTCATCTGCCGGGGCTATCGCATCCCGCCGGCCTGGCGCTTAGACTTCCCGCGCGCCGTCCGCGGCGCCTGAGCGATCGACTGCCATGCCTCGCGATGCGTCCGATATGAGCAACGTTGCAACCCCTAAGCCATTGCGCCGCCTTCGTGCCGGTATGGTCGGTGGCGGGCGTGGCGCATTTATCGGATCGGTGCATCGCATTGCCGCCGAGCTCGACGGCCAGGCACAGATCGTCGCCGGTGCAATGTCTTCTCACCCTGAGATCGCCCGCGAAAGTGCCGCCGCCTGGTTTCTCGAGCGCACCTACACCTCCTATGCGGACATGGCCTCGAGCGAGGCAGCCGATCGGGAAGGCATCGACTTCGTCATCATCGCGACCCCGAATGATCTGCATTACCCGGTAGCGAGGGCCTTCCTCTCGGCAGGCATTCATGTCGTCTGTGACAAGCCCCTCGCTTTGACGCTCGCCGAGGGGGAGGAGCTGGTTCGCCTCGTTGAAGCCGGCCCGACGTTGTTCGCGCTCACGCACAACTACACGGGCTATCCCGCCGTGCGCCAGGCGCGTGACATGGTGCGTGCTGGGCAGCTGGGGGAGATCCGCAAGGTCATGGTCGAATACACCCAGGACTGGCTGATGGAGCCACTGGAGAGCCGCGGCAACAAGCAGGCCGCCTGGAGAACCGATCCGGCACGGGCCGGCCTCAGTGGTTGCGTGGGCGATATCGGTACCCACGCCCAGAATCTGCTCGAGTTCGTGACGGGCGGTCAGATCGAGGCCCTGTGTGCGGACCTGAGCTGCGTTGTAGCGGGCCGGCGGTTGGATGACGACGCCAGTATTCTGCTGAGACTGCGCGGCGGAGCCAAGGGAACGCTCATCTGCTCGCAGGTCGCCTGCGGCGAGGAAAACAGGCTCTCGATTCGGGTTTACGGATCCCAGGCGGGGCTGGAGTGGCATCAGCAGGACCCGAGCACACTCATTTATAAGCGCGCTGGCAGTCCCTGGGAGCGGTTACGGACCGGACAGAGCTACTTGAGGCCGTCGGCCAAAGCCGTCACTCGAATGCCGGCCGGGCATCCGGAGGGTTATCTCGAGGCTTTTGCGAACATCTACCGCGGCTTCATCGAGGACGTGCGCCGAGTCGGCCTGGGTCAGGCACCGGTGCGAGATTACCCCGGGGTACAGGAGGGCCTGCGCGGCTTGCGCTTCATCGCCCAGGCGGTCGCGAGCTCGCGGGCCGGGTCGGTCTGGCTGAACCTGTAGAGCGCGGCACGCCGTGTGGCGCGGCGGAATTCCTCGGCGCCGCTCAGAAGCGCCCGCCCGTCTCGACCGCCCACGTTTTGCCGTCGCCGGCCTGCGCGAGCGGCACGCAGGCGTGATAGGAGCCCGGTATGGCGACGTACTGCAGGACCTGAGTGGCACCGACTCGCGAGGTGAAGAAACCGAGCAATGCGAGCTCCTTGGTCATCAGGATGAAGGGCCGTCGCAAGGTGCGCGCGTGCGGCCCCGCCGCGCTCTCCTCGGCCAGCGCGATATCGTGGATCCGTTGCACGAGCGCCAGCCGCCGCGGCGCGTCGAGCCGCACAAACCCCTCGCCGTGCGCGGCCCGGGCGGCCGCATCGAATGCCTCGAGGCCGCTCAGATAACGCTCGCGATCCTCCCGCGGATAGGTATCTTTCAACATGGCGTCGATGAACGCCGGCACGCCGACATCCTTTGCGCCGGGCGTGGCCGTACGGGGAATCATGATTTCCGCGACTTCGGCCACCAGCTCCGCCTGCCCCTCGCTGAGGAATCGTGGCTTCCAGGTCGGATTTTCCGCCGCCCGGCAGCCGTCGAGCACGCCGAGCATTGCCGGCGCGGACAGCGTGCCGCCCATCAGCCAGGCGACCTGTTGCAGCACTTCGCGGCGGTTCACGGTTGCACTCCTCAGATATTCATTCGCCTGAGCTCATCGACGGCGTGGTTCGCCGCGCGTGCCGTCAGCGCCATGTAAGTCAGGGAGGGGTTCTGGCACGCCGCGGAAGTCATGCAGGAGCCATCGGTGACGTAGACGTTCTTGCAGGCGTGCACCTGATTCCACTCGTTCAGGACCGAGGTCTTCGGATCCCTGCCCATCCGCGCCGTGCCCATTTCGTGGATGCCGAGACCGAGGCCAATCTGCTGATCGAAGGGGCGTATGTCGCGGTAACCGGCCGCCTCCAGCATCTCGGCTGCGTCGTTCTTCATGTCCCTGCGCATGCGCAGCTCGTTCTCCTTCAGGCCGGCATCGAACGCCAGGACTGGCAGGCCGAACCTGTCCTTGTGAGTGCGATCGAGGGTGACGCGATTGGCGTGGTACGGAAGCACCTCGCCGAAGCCACCCATCCACACATACCACGGTCCGGGCGCGGCGGCTTTGGCTTTCAGGCTCGCGCCGAGCGTCGCATCGTGCATGAGGCGGGTCCAGTCGAGCCGCGCCGCGCCGCCCTGGTAACCGAAGCCGCGCAGGTAGTCGCGCCTGTCGGCGCCCAGGTTGCGATAACGCGGCACGTAGAAGCCGTTCGGACGGCGCCCGCTGTAGTAACGATCCTCGAACCCGTCGACCCGCGCGCCGGCGCCGACATCGAGGTGATGGTCCATGATGTTGCAGCCGAGCTCGCCGCTGTCGTTGCCGAAGCCGTTCGGAAAGCGGCTGGAAACCGAATTCAGCAGTATGAAAGCCGAGCCGAAGGTCGAGGCGCACAGAAAGATCACGCGCGCCAGGTACTCGGTCTGCGCACCGCTCTGGGCATCGAGCACGCGCACGCCACGCGCCCGACCGCCTCTTGCGTCGTGCAGCAGCTCGTGCACGATCGCGTTGGGAACGAGCGTCATGTTGCCGGTGCGTTCGGCGGCCGGCAGCGTGCTGGAATTGCTGCTGAAGTAGGCGCCAAAGGGACAGCCGCGGATGCACAGGTTGCGGTACTGGCAGGTGCCGCGCTGCGGACTGTGTGCGAGCGGCGCGGTCAGGTGGGCCGCTCGCCCGATGGTGAGGGTGCGGCCGAATCTGTCCGCCAGCACGCGCCGCAAGCGCTGCTCCACGCAATTGAGCTCCATCGGCGGCAGAAACTTCCCGTCCGGGAGCTGCGGCAGATTCTCGGCCTGACCGCTGACGCCGATGAAGCCCTCGACATGATCGTACCAGGGCGCGAGATCGTCATAGCGGATGGGCCAGTCGACCGCGATGCCGTCCCGCGCATTCGCCTCGAAATCCATCGGGCTCCAGCGATAACTCTGCCGGCCCCACATGATGGAGCGCCCGCCGACGTGGTAGCCGCGTATCCAGTCGAAGCGCTGAATCTCGATGTACGGATTGTCCAGGTCATCGACGAACCAGTGCTTGGAGGCCTGCGTGATCACATTGCTGCGCGCGCCGATGGCGTGACGCCTGAGATCCTCCTGTGTGGCGCGGCCCCCGTAGGGCAGCTCCCAGGGATCCTTCATGGCGGTCGGATAGTCGCCATGCCGGACCATGCGCCCGCGATCGAGCACCAGGGTCTTCAGGCCCTTCTCGGTCAGCTCCTTGGCGGCCCAGCCGCCGCTGATGCCCGTACCGACGACGATTGCATCGTAGGAGTGGTCGTCCACAAGCGCTCTCAACTGCCCTGAGCCTGCAGGGGTCGCATCGTGCATTGCAGCGGATCAGCGGATGGCGCGCAAGTAGTCGTACGCCACCTGCGCGGCCTGCATCGGACCCACGTGGAACGGACCTTCCTCCTCGAAGAAGTAATGTCGGAGCCCCGCCTTTTCCGCGGCGGCGAAGATCGGCCCATAGTCCACCACGCCGCGACCGAGCTCCGCCCCGTGCATCGCGCCGAGCTTCGCACCCGCAGGGTCACTGTCGCGCAGAAAGTCCTTGACGTGAATCATCGGAAAGCGGTTCGGGTACTTGCTGAAATAGTCGACCGGATCGCGGCCCGCGAAAATCATCCAGCCACAGTCGATCTCGAATTGAACCAGCCGCGCATCGGTTTCCCGCAGCAGCAGGTCGTAGCCGACGCCTGCGCCGCGTTCGGCGACGAATTCGAAGTCGTGATTGTGATAGACGTACTGAAGACCGGCGCGCGCGGCTTGCTCGCCGATGCGGTTGGCGAGCTCGGCGGTGCGCTTCGCCTCATCCGCGCTCATGCCGGCCTGCGGCACGCCGCCCGGCGATTGCGGATCGGCTGCCAGCGAGCGCAGCGATCCGCTGGCGGCGTATCTCGCGCCCAGGGCGTGCGCGTCGGCGAAGGCCGAATCCAGATTGCTCATGTCGAACCGAAGATGCGCGCTGGGACATGTGAGACCCGCGTCGTCGAGCAATCGCCGGAACTGCCCGGCGGAGAGCTGACCGAACCCCGCGGTCTCGACTTCGCCAAACCCGATCCTTCGAAGCTGCCTGAGCGTAGCGGCGGGATCCCGCCCGATCTCGTCCTTGACGGTGTAAAGCTGGATTCCGACGGGTTTGCCGAGCGGTGTCGCACGGATCACTCGCGGCAGGCCGTTCAGGATGAGCGCGGCGGCAGCGTATCGACCCGTGTGTCCCAGGAAGCGTCTGCGAGTACACCTGGACATGGTCGTCCTTGTGAAGTCAGGGCGGCCGCACGTCAGCGGCAGCCCGGGGCTGTGCTACTCTATCGCAATCGATTACTGAGAAAACCAGTCTGCATCGACCGCGAGCAGGGTTACCGAGTGGCGCTGCAGAAGTCGAACGCGCGATTCAACCCCGCGCTGACCGCGGTCGGCGACTTCTCCATCGAATCGGGGGAGCGCGCCATCGAGTTGCTGCTCGCGCTGCAGCAGCGCTTCATCGCGGTCGTCTGCGCCAGCCACGAGATGGCGACCCGGTGAGCCGACTGATCCGAGTGCGTCTTTGCACCATGATGTTCCTGGAGTTCTTCATCTGGGGCGGCTGGTTCGTCACGCTGGGCAGCTACCTGGCCTCGACCCTGCACGCCAGCGGCGCACAGACCGCGCTCGCTTATTCCACGCAATCCTGGGGCGCCATCATCGCCCCCTTCGTCGTCGGGCTCATCGCGGATCGCTACTTCAATGCCGAGCAGCTGCTCGGCGCCATTCACATCGCAGGCGCCCTGCTGCTTTACGCGCTCTACAGCACGCGGCACTTCCAGGCCTTCTATCCCTGCGTGCTCGCGTACATGATTCTCTACATGCCGACGCTGGCGCTGGTCAACACCATTTCCTTCCGCCAGATGGACGAGCCCGCCCGGCACTTCGGCGGCGTTCGCCTGTGGGGCACGATCGGCTGGATCGTCGCGGGGCTCCTGATCAGCTACGGCTTCGCCTGGGATTCGCATGGCGGCATCGCACGGGGCCTGCTCGCCAAGACGTTCCTCATGTCCGCGATTGCCTCCCTGGCGCTCGGCCTCTACAGCTTCACGCTGCCGCGCACGCCGCCGCTGCGGGAGCCTGGGCAACCGCCACGCCTCGCGCATCTCCTCGGCCTCGATGCACTGGCCCTGCTGCGACACAGGAACTTCGCCGTATTCTTCCTCGCCTCGATCCTGATCTGTATCCCGCTGGCCTTCTACTACCAGAACGCCAATCAATTTCTCACCGAGATTCACGTTGCCAACGCGACGGGCAAGCAGACCATCGGGCAGATGTCGGAAGTTGCGTTCATGCTGTTGATCCCGGTGTTTCTGAAGACCTTCGGCATGAAGACCACGCTCCTGCTCGGCATGCTCGCGTGGGCTGCTCGGTATCTGCTGTTTGCGTTCGGCAATGCCCATGAGCTGGCGTTCATGCTGATCGTCGGGATTGCGCTGCACGGCGCCTGCTATGACTTTTTCTTCGTGTCCGGCCAGATTTACACCGATTCCAAGGCGGGCGCGCGGCACAAGGCCGCAGCCCAAGGCCTGATAACGCTGGCAACCTACGGTGTTGGCATGCTCATCGGGTTCTGGGCCGCCGGCCTCATCGACGACCGGTACGCCGCTGGCGGCGCGCACGACTGGCAGTCCATCTGGCTGTTCCCGGCCGGCTTTGCGGCCGTGGTGTTCGCGCTGTTCGCGGCGGCGTTCCGCAACGAGGCGCTCACCTACGCCCATGCACGGAGCACGCCATCTTGATCGAACGCACAAGGTCACCAGAACCGCAATCGCCAGCGAGAGAGTTCAGGCCGACACCCATGAGGCTCAGCATACTTACGGCCGCATTACAGGAATTGACTCCGCGCGACCGGCGAGACGCCGACCCGGATCTGGCCATCGAGGAGTGGTTGGAGTTCGCCCGGCAGCTCGGTTGCCCCAATATCGAGCTCTCCGCTGCGCTGCACCCAACGCAAAGCGATGTCCCGGCCGCGGCACTTCTTGACCCTGTGGCCAACACCCTCGATCTGCGCCAGCCCTTCAGTGCGGCGCGCGCAGCGCGCGTGCGCCGCGCCATGCAATCCACGGGCGTCGGCCTGTCGGACCTCGCCTACTTCGACAATATGCTCGCCGCAGACGAATCAGTGCGCGCGAAGAAGCACGAGCTGATGCTGCGCGTCTTCGACGCCGCGGTGTTGCTCGGCACGGATGCCGTTACCGGCTTTGTAGGCCGAAATCCCCTGCTGGCAATGGACGCCAATTTGATGATGTTCGAAGAGGTGTTCGTGCCGCTGCTCGAGCAGGCCAAAGCCCGCGGGCTGACGTTTCGAGTCGAGCAGTGTCCCATGCCGGGCTGGAACATCACCGACACCTGGCATAACAACATCGCCTATGCCCCGGGTCCATGGATTGCATTGCACCGGATCTGTGAACGGCACGGGGTCGGCGAGCAATTCCGCATCCACTATGACCCCTCGCATGCGATTCTGATGGGACAGGACTCGCGCTCGGTGTTCCAGTATCTGAAGGACACCGGCTACGACTTTCTGATCGGCGGCTTCCATGTCAAGGGCCAGGTCATCGATTCGCGCGGAATATCGGCGTGGGGGTATGGTGGGCAGACGATGCAGCGCGGCGACTGGCACGGGGACACCCCGAGCGCCGATCCGGCCGAGCAGCAGAACGCCTGGAAGAAGCAAACCGTGTTTTGTGAGCACGAGCTGCCGGGCACTGCGCGCCATGATCCGCTTGCGTATCTGCAGAATCGATCGGTGGATTGGCTGGATCATCAGCTCGCCGCGCGTGAGCTGCTGCGCATCGACCCGCAGAAGACCTTCCTGGTCGTGGAACATGAGTATCCCAAGGCTCGCGTACAGGACAAGGCGCGGCTGGCGCCGATTCTGGCCGGGTCACTCGCCTTTACGCGAGCGATCGACGAAGCCGCCGCGGCGATGTACGCCCTGCAGCACGAGGTGCTCGCCGCCCAGGGAATCCCCGTGCAGGGCATCGGTCGTCAGGAGTATCGCTCCTGACCGCTCGAGCGGTGCAGCGGCTCAGCATCATGCCCTTCGTGACGGCGAAATCCCAGAAGCACGACTACGATGTCATCGTGGTCGGCTCCGGAGCCGCCGGCGGACAATGCGCCTATGCGCTGTGCATGGACGGCGCGAAGGTACTGATGCTCGAGGCGGGACGCCGGTACAACCCCGCAACCGAGACGCCCATGTTCCAGACGCCGGACCAGGCGCCGCTCGCGGGCGTCGGCACGCCGCAAAAGCCCTTTGGCTTCTACGACGCCACCGTGGACGGCGGCTGGGAGGTACCCGGAGAGCCCTATGTGCGCACGAGCGACGAGCCTGCGGGTCGCTTTGATTGGTGGCGGGCGCGCATGCTGGGTGGTCGCACGAATCACTGGGGGCGAATCTCGCTGCGCAACGGTCCCTACGACTTCAAGCCCTGCAGTCGCGACGGGCTGGGGTTCGATTGGCCGATAGCTTACGAGGACGTCGCGCCCTACTACGACAGGGTCGAGTTGCTGATCGGCGTATACGGCAGCAACGAGGGCCTGGAGAACACGCCGGACTCGCCACCGGGGTGCCTGCTGCCGCCGCCCAGGCCGCTGGTCAGCGACCTGCTGATGGCACAGCGGGCGAAGCGCCTCGGCATAGCGGCGATACCGGGCCATAAGGCGGTTCTGACCCGGCCGCTGGACTTCAGAAGCTCGCCGGCCCGCTTACATCCGGGCAATGTCACCGCGCAAAGGATCCTCGCCGAGGACATGCGTGCCCGCGCGGTTTGTCTCTGGGCGACGCCGTGCGGGCGCGGCTGCTCCATCCGCGCAAACTATCAGTCGACCACCGTGCATCTGCCGCCCGCGCTTGCGAGCGGCAATCTCGACATCACGACCGACGCGATGGCGTACGAGGTCACGCTCGGGCGCGACGGCCGGGCTAACGGCGTGAGCTTCATCGACCGGACCACCGGCAAGCCGCAGCACGCAAGCGCACGGGTAGTGATCCTCTCGGCCAGTGCCTGCGAGTCGGTGCGCATTCTGCTCAATTCCAAAAGCGCACAGTTCCCGAATGGACTCGCCAACTCGAGCGGCCGGGTCGGGCGATACTTGATGGATACGGTTGGCAGCAGCGCGAGCGGGCAGATTCCGCTCCTCGAGAGCCTGCCGCCGCTCAATGAGGACGCTGCCGATGGCGATCAGCTGTATGTTCCCTGGTGGCTCTACCGGGATCAGCACGCCGGCAAGCTGCCGTTCGCTCGCGGCTATCATATCGAGTTCGGCGGCGGCAAGCGGATGCCGGGATACGGAACCGGGGCGGCGATGGAATGGCTGACCAGCGGCAGCTACGGAGTGAAGTTCAAGCAGGACGTGCGCCGCTACTTCGGATCCTTCGTCCACTTCGATGGGCGCGGGGAAATGATCCCCAACGAGCACTCCTATTGTGAGATCGATCCGAGCCTCAAGGACAAGTGGGGCATCCCGGTACTTCGGTTTCATTGGCAATGGTCGGAGCACGAGCTGCGCCAGGCGGCGCATATGCAAAGGACCTTCGCGGAAATCGTCGACTCGATGGGCGGCCGCACGCGCGGGCCGGTGCAGAGCGACGGCGCCAAGGCCATCGCGCCCGGCGGCTCGATCATTCACGAAGTCGGTGGCGCGATCATGGGGTCCGATCCGAAGACTTCGGTGACCAATCGGTGGTGCCAGACCTGGGACGTGCCGAACCTTTTCGTCACCGACGGCGCCGTGTTCGCATCCAACGCGGACAAGAATCCGACCCTCACGATCATGGCCCTGGCGTGGCGCGCGGCGGACCACATCCTCGAGCGTATGCGGCGCAGGGAGTTGTGATGGATCGGCGCACGAGCATCAAATGGGTGCTGGCCGCGAGCGCGGCCTGGCCACTGTCGGGAAAGCACGCAGCGCGAGCCGACCCGGCGCCGACGGGCCGAGGCTACGGGACCGACCCAAATCTTCTGGCGGTTTACCACCCCGGCGAGCTGTGGCCGCTGACCTTCACGGCCCCACAGCGGCGGCTCGCGGGGATCCTCGCGGACATCATCATTCCGGCCGACGAGCATTCGCCCAGCGCCTCGTCCGTCGGAGTGGTCGAGTTCATTGATGAGTGGGTGAGTGCACCGTATCCTGCCAGCCAGCGAGACCGGCCGATCGTGCTGGGCGGTTTCACGTGGCTGAACGAGGAGGCCGCGCGCCGCTGTGGCAAGGGGTTTTCCGATCTCGCCGCCACTGAGCAGAACGGCATTTGCGATGACATCTGTGAGGAATCGCGCTCGCGATGGCGTGATGCGGCGCGCTTCTTCGCGCTCTATCGCGACCTGACCGCCGGGGGGTTCTACTCATCTCCCGTCGGCCGTAAGGACCTGGGCTACATGGGCAATGTGCCGCTTGCAAGTTTCGACGGGCCCCCGCCCGAGCTGCTCAAGAAGTTGAACCTGCCGTAACAGGTGATCCGGGACTGAGTGAACCATGAACAAGACTCATCCGTACGCCGCCATGCTGCTCCTTTCCTGCGGGGCGGTGCCGGCTGCAGCGCAACCGGCCAGCGCGCCCTCGGCACCCTGGCGTTCCCTCTTGCAGGACGACGGCGCGCCCGACTGGCGCGGCTGGAAAGAGCCCGGATTGCCGGCGGGCTGGCATGTCGCCGGCGGGGTGCTCTCCAAGGACGGGCCGGTCGACGATCTGGTCACCAAGGAGAGCTTCGGAAATTTCGAGCTCGAGCTCGAGTGGAAGATCGGCAAGGCTGGCAACAGCGGCATCTTCTACCGCGGCACACGCGAGTACGATCACATCTATTGGAGCGGCCCGGAATATCAGCTCCTCGATGACGAGAATGCGGCGGACGGCCGCAGCCGCCTCACCGCCGCCGCGGCCGCCTACGCGCTCTACGGCCCACCGGCCGGTGTCGTGCTGCCGTTCGATCATTGGAACAAGACGCGAATCGTCGTGAGGGGCCCTCATGTGGAGCATTGGCTCAATGGCCGCAAAGTGGTCGAATATGAGCTCAGGAGTGCCGACTGGAAGAGCCGGGTTGCCGCCAGCAAATTTGCGGAGTACCCGAATTACGGCCAGGCGACGGCGGGCCTGATCGGGCTGCAGGGCGATCACCCCGGAGCCCTGGCGATCCGCAACATCCGTATACGCGAGCTGCCTTGAAGGTTCGGGAGGACCGCGCGCACCATTGACCCACGGCGGAGGGCATGGATCCTGATGGCTGGAAAATTCAATCTGACGTTCACACTCGGCAAAGGGGCGGAGACTCCCGCCGACCGACCGATCCCGATGGTCTCGCCCGAGCTCCGGTCGCACGACCTTTTCCCCACGAGGATCTGGCAGGCTGAGCTCGATCCGCTCGTGCCGTATCTGGATCGGTGGGTGAAGGACGTGCTCGCGATGCGGGCAGCCGCGCCTGAGCCAGCAGGCCGAACGGTTCGTCAGGGTTGGAACACTGTGGATATGGCCGTACTGGAGCAGCCCGGCTTCGCCCCCCTTCGCCACGCGATCCGCGCGGCCTGCGCGAGCGCGCTCGGCGAGATGGGTCAGGGCGAGCGTGAGTTCTACCTGCAGTCGTGGGTCAATCTGCACGATCGCGGCGGATTCAACTTCCTGCACATGCACGAGGGATCATTGCTCTCGGGCAGTTTTTATCTGCAGGTACCTCCCGGATCCGGCCAGTTCGTGTTCCGCGACCCGCGTCCCGGGGTGCTGCACGGGTTCATCAAGGGAGGCGTGCCCAACGGCCACGCCGACATCCATCTCACCCCGAGCGAGGGGCTCCTGGTGCTTTTCCCCTACTGGATGGAGCACTACGTCGAGCCCCACGGCAACGACGAGCCGCGCATCACGATCGCTTTCAACGCCAACGCGCTCGACAGCGATCCGGCCGCGAAGCGCTGAGCGTCATCGATCGGTGCGCGTCCACCACTCGCTGAGGCTATCGACGGACAGAACCCGCCATTGACGCTGGCGGTTCGGAGTCTATGATCGATGTTCATGCAAGCCGCCTCGCTCGAGGTACTGGAAAAGGCCAACCTGCCGGCCCCGCAGGCGCGCGCCATCGTGCAGGCGATCGAGATCGAAATCGCGGGCGCACGCGATGCGCTCGCGACGAAGCAGAACACGCTGCTGCTGAGTCAGGACACGGCGGAACTGGGGCATGCCCTGCGGAAGGAGATGTCCGAACTGGGACATGACCTGCGGCAGGAGATGGCGAACATGCGCCATGGACTGGAACTCAAGATCGAGGGCGTGCGTAGCGAGATCCATGCGAGTGCCAGCAGCATCTCGCGCCAGATGTACGCAGCGCTCCTCGGGCAGATGGCGGTGTTGCTGGGGATTGCCTACTTTTTCGTGGCACATGTCGGGCGTTGATTGAGCCGGGCGTCGCCGAACGGCGCTAGCTAGCGGTCAGGTACGGCATCGAACGCGACGGTCAGGCGGGCCTGCTTGCTGCGAAACGGCACGGTCCCGTGCCAGAAATACGAGGGAAACAGCACCAGCAGGCCAACGCCGGGGCGTACCGAGTATTCGGCGGCCAGCGTCGGGGCGGTTGCAATACCCGGCTCGCCGAACGTGAGAATGCCATCCCGGGTCTGCGCATCGCTCATGCCGTCGGGTAGCTCGATGTAGCAGGCCGAGGAGATCCAGCCCCGCGGATGGACGTGGTTGGTGTGATAGCCCGAGCTGTGCAGTCGCACCGACCAGCTGCCGTTGAAACGCCAGCGGCCCTTGTTACGGCGGCGCAGGGGATCGGAGCCCTGGCCGATGTGCCCGAGGTAGCGGCGGATTGGCGCCTCGAATGCGCTGAACAGCGCCCGAATCGCCGGATCGGCACTGCGAGTCAGATCCGAGGTCGTCTCCGTGCCATGGCGCAGCGATTGGAAGAGCAGCGCATGGCCCATGGGATCGTGCAGGCGGTTGAGGCTCACGCTGACGTCGGCGAGGAAACTGGCTAAGTCCCGCCACGGTGGCGGCACCTCGAGCTCGAACGGTACGACCAGACTCCGGTAGTCGCAGAGCTGTGCGTAGCGCTCGTCGCCGAGCAGCCGCCAGGCGGTGGTCTGCAGCGCGATGAGATATTGGTCATCGGGGGCGTCCGCCAGCAGCCTCTCGCAGTGGGTCAGAGCCGTGCGGGCGTCGCCGACGCCGAGCTGGGCCGCCGCCAGCAGGTTTCGGGCCGGCGTATTATCCGGCAGGAGCCGCAACGCCCGCTCGGCGAGACCGACCGCCGTCGCCGGATCGAACTCGAGCGCCGCGAGGCCTGCGCGGATGAGCAGCATCGGCGGAGCCTGCACGCGCGCAGCCGCGGGAGCGAGACACGCGTAGGCCGCGCGCGCATCCCCGGCGCCCTGCAGGATGGCGGCCTTGGCTGCCCGGAGCGTGTCGTCGCCGGGGAAGCGCTGTAGGGCCTGATCGAGCGCCGCGGTCGCCTGCCCGAGGTCGCCAGCACGCATCCAAACCAGTTGCGCGAGGCTCGTTTGCGCCTCGATGAGCCGCGGCTCGAGCTCGAGGCACTCGCGGAGCGCCTCCTCGGCACGGTCGAGGGCGCCTTGCGCGATGAGGCTGCGGGCGTAGGTGTTATGAAGCGCCGCGCTCTGGTGCCCGCGCGCGAGCGTCCGCTGTGCGACCTGCGCGGCTTCAGCCGGCTGCCCGGCCGTATTCAGGGCAATGGCCAGCGCGTGGGCCGCGGCGAAATTGTCCGGCGCCGCGGACATGATCCGCCGGTAAGCAGCGATCGCTTCCTCCTGGCGACCGAGCGCGGCGAGTGCGGCAATGTGCTGCGCCGCGAGCTCCGCGTCGGCCTTGCCACTCAGGCAGAGCGGTGCGGCCGCGGCAAGCGCCTCCCCCAGACGGCCCGTGTCGTTGTAATAGCGGGCGAGCAGCAGGGCCGCACGGGGATAGGGGTGCGGGCCCGCCGCCGCGCGCTGCAGCAGCGGCTCGGCCTCGCTGCCCCGACCGTTGCCGAGCAACAGCTCGCCGAGCGTGGTGAGCGTTGGCATCCAGTTCGGATCCAGCGCGAGTGCCCGGCGCAGGAGCGCCTCCGCCGCCGTGGGATCGCCCAGGGCCTGCTTGGCGCCGGCGAGGAGGCGCAGCGCTTCCACGAAGCTGGGGTTGGCCGCGACGATCGCCTCGAGCTCATCGTGTGCGGCGCGATAACTGCCCGTCTGCAGCAGCTCGCTAATGCGCCGCATCGCCTCGATGAGCGCGGGAGTCGTCACGGGCATGTTCTGTCGGAGCCAGCAGGCCGCAATCAGGTCGCTGGATTCTCCCTCAATCGCCCTGAATACAGTAGCCGCCGCCCCGCACGGCCGCGCGACCCCTTCGCGCCACAGGTGCGCGAGGGGGCGTCTTATTAGCGATCAGAACTTGTACTGGGCCGTGAAGTTGAGCTCGCGACCCTCAATCGGCCGAGCAAGCAGCACATTGCCGAGGCCAGTCGCCGCACCCAGCTTGCGGGCATTGCCTTCCGTGAGGCCGATCTGGTTGGTCAGGTTCGTGCCCTGGACGCGCAGCTCCCAGTTCTTCTGGAAGGTCGCGACGAGACCGGCCCCGAGCATGTAGTAGGTGCCGAGGGGTTGCCCGCCCACAATGTCCTCGTAGCGCTCGCCGACGTGCTCGTAAGTCACCCATCCGGTCACGTCTCCCCAGGGGAACGGTTGGATGTAGCTCGGCGTGACCCGGACCTGGAACTTCGGCTGGCGCTGCAGTGGCGCCCCGTTGGGCGAGGCGCAGGCAACCAGGTTGCCGAGGATGTCTCTGTACTGTAGACAACCATGGTAATCCGAGTAGGTGCCGTCCATGTAGTCGCCGACGACCGTCAGTTTGAGATGCTCGATCGGCGTCAGGGTGCCGATGAAATCGATGCCCTTGGAGTCCGCGCCATAGATGCCTGTTTGGCCGGGCAACGGGTTACCAAACTGGTCGCTTGGCGTGTACTGCAGACCCGTGAATTGCTTTTTGTAGGCGCTGACGTCGAGGTACGCCATCGCGTTCTGGAACTTGAATCCGACTTCGTAATTGGTGATCGTCTGGGTCGGCGCAAAGTTGCCGTTGGCGCCACGGACGTTGTTGTCGAAGTCATTGAAATGCACGCCGGTGTTGGCGCGGACATACGCGCTCATATTGCTCGCGAACTCGTAGTTTGCGCCGCCGGTGAACGACGGTTTGGTCGTTTGATAGTGCTCGAAGTCCCACGTGCCGTTACAGAGCGGTACCGCATTGTCCCAGAGGTCGAATGCGGTTCCCATTTGCGTATTGGTCCGATTGCACGTGCGCTGGTGCACGTCGATCTTCTCGACTCGCGCCGAGGCATCGAAGATCCACCGGTTGACCTTCCACGAATCCGACAGGAAGCCGGCAACGTTCGTGGCGTTACCGTGCTGTAGAATGTTGTAGTTGTTGTTCGAGTCGATGATGCCCTGCGGACTGGTTAGGTTGAAGGTGTTTCCGCCCTGTACGTAATTCAAAGTAATCCCCGTGGCATTGGGCGTGTTGGTCATCAGCATCTGGTTGCCGAGAGACCAGTTGTCGTCATCGCTGTAGCGCGCCAGGTAGACGCCACCCGTCACCGTGTTGCCCTCGAAGACCGTCCTGCTCACGCGAAACTCATCGACGAAGCTTTGGAGCTGCTTCTGGATATACCACCAGCCCTGCCGGATCACGCTCTGACCCCCCCCCACCGCGGCACCACTGCCAGCATAGGCTGACTGGACGTTGGTCGCGAGCGGCAGACCCTGTCCATCGACCCCGAGGTTGTTGTGATCTATCGCCCCGTTCGGGTAGAAGTTCCCGTTGACGGTGACCGGTCCGCAATAGCCCGCCGGCTGCAGCACCTGACAACCGTAGAGGTAGTAGCTCAAGGGCCGCGGATTGGGGCCCGAGAACAGCGCGTTGGTGTTGAGGTGCCCGCCGTCGAACAGGAAGTTGTTGAGCACCGACCAATCGCCGAATTTCTGGTCCCACTTGATGCCGAAGTAGTACAGCTCTCCGCCGCGCCCGTTGGCGAGATCGGCATCCTCGAAACCGCCGCCCGGATTCGGGATCGTCACATGCTGGATGGCGTGGCTTCCATAGGAGCCAGTGAGCGGGTCGAAGCCCGGATAGGCGGAGAAGTCACTGCCATTCTGAAGCACTGGGACCGGCACGATGAACTGATTCTTGTCGTCCAGTCCCCGGGCCCAGAACATGAGCGACCCCCCATCGAGATCGTGGGTCAGGGTCGCGGTGATCTGACCGCCCTCGTCCGCCTTGAATTGCGGTGAGCGGACCCCATCGGATGAGCGGTAGAAGCCGCCGACACTCGCGAGCCACCCGGGTGTGACCGGGAAGCCATAGAAGCCGTCGACCCGGATCAAGTGCTCGTTGCCGTACGTGACCCCTGCCTCGCCGCTCGGCTCGGCCGTGCCGCGCCTCAGGATGAAGTTGGCCGTGGCGCCCATCTGTCCCGGACCGAACACAGCGCCCGGCCCGCCTTGCACGACTTCGACGCGCTGGATCGTGTTATCGAGACGGAACAACGAGCTCGAGTCCATGAACGAAAGCGAGGGCATGCCATAGAGCGGCATCCCTTCGATCATGTTGGTGAAGTACGGCGCGTCGCCGCCGCCCGGAATGCCGGCGATCTCGATGTTGGCGCCGGTCTGGCCACCGGACGATTCCGGCCAGATTCCCGGCGACACCTTGAGGATGTCAGCCGTGCTCTTGGGGTTCGCCTCCCGGATCTGCTCGGCGTCCACAGCGACGACGTTGTAGCTCGCATCGAGTTTCTTCACGCCGGTCGCACTCGCAGTGACTACGACCTCCTGCAGCGCCTCGGCCGGCTCACCGCCCGCGGGAGCCGGTTCCTGCGCGTAGGCCGCGCCGCCGGTGCCCCAGAGAATCCCGGCCACTGCGGCGGCGATACTGCCTGCGCCGACTCGCAGCCCCGGCCGTCGCAGGATCGATGCCTGCGCAGGCAGCGCAGCGACTGCTGACATGGACGCTCGTCGAGCCAGCCGCGCACTCCTGCGCAGCGCCTTGTTGCTTTTCACTCTCATGGAGATCCCCCTCCCCGAAATGCTGGTGGATAAAGCGAATCGGACCGGCAAGCCGCCGTAATTAAAGGAGTGCCGGCTGCTTGTGCTCTACGTCTTCCCCTCGATCGTCGCCGGACGTATGCGCGTCACCCGCCTTGGCACCTCGCGCGAAACTCTAATTCGAATGATTGGCATTAACAAGCTTTGTTGCGAATTTGCAACTAGGCTTGGCACAGCCCGGAGCCTGCATTGGGCGAGCCTTAGCACAGAGATCCGTCCCACCGACGCCGCGGTGCCACATGCCGCGGGCGTCGGTGTGGTGAGCCCGGTTCAGCCACGGTTGGCTGCTGAGCGCAAGCCGTCTGCTGCCGAGTGCATGCGGCGTAGGTCAATGCATCCGGCGCGTCAGCCGCACCACGCCGGCGGCATCGCGCGCGATGCGGATATCCATGCGCTGGCCGCGGAAGGTCAGATTGCGCAAGGTGAGCGAATTCCAGCCCGGCGGAAGGACGGGCGCATACGCCTCGATGAGCCCCGCCTCGCGGATGCGCAGTCCGCTGAAGCCGTAGATCAGACTCTGCAGATATCCGCCGGAGCCCGTCAGGAAGTACCCGACATTGTTACCGGCCGTCTCGGTGCGCACGTTGAACGGCGGCTTGAGCGTGCCGCCGGTGAAATTGGTGGCAAACCAGGCCACGGCATCGGCCGCAGCACCGATCGTGTCGGCGGCGATCGACCGTGGTGCAATGGCCATGCTGGCCGCACCGACCCGCGCGACCGAACTCGGGCGAATGCCATACTCGTAATCATGGCGCCGCAACTCCGTGCCCATGGCGAGATCCAGCGAGGGCAGGAACAACAGCGCCATCGGGCCGCCTCCGAAGTCCTCGTCGCTGCGGTCGGCCATCACGGCGGGGTCGAACGGCAGGTGATGCTCCCCGCCCGGGGCGAGCGGGATGTACAACAGCCGGGCGATGCGGCTCCAGAGCGGGTCGGGGCGCTCGCCGAGCACGGCTGCGGCGGCCGTGGCGATGCTCAGCGCCTTGGCGGCCGATACATTCGTGAAGGTATCGTTCGCAATGTCCGTGTTCGACTCGGCCACTGAATTGACGTGCGCGATCCCGTAGCGCTGCCCGCGCGGATCGTAGGTGGCGCGGCTCGCCCAGAAGCGGGCGACCTCGCGGATCACCGGCCAGCCGTGCGCTCGCAACCAATCGCGGTCGCGCGTGGCCAGATAGTATTGCCACTGCGCGATCGCGACGTCCGCGTTCACGTGAATCTCGGTTTCTCCCAGGACGTAGGCAGAGTGCGGCGTCTGTTCGCTGCCGTTCTCCGGGTCTGATTCCCAGGGGTACATGGCTCCGTCGAAGCCGCGCTGCCGCGCCCGCTGCCGTGCCGCGTCCAGGGTGCGCTCGCGGAACGCGACCATGGGTTTTGCGCGTTCGGGGTGCAGCAGCAACAACGCCGGAAATACCCAGGTGTCGGCGTCCCAGAACGCATGACCGGCGTAACAGGTTGTAAGCCCGCAGGGGCCGACCGGCCACGCCGTATCGGCCGTCGCACTCGCCAGCAGGTAATACAACTCCGAGTGAGCAACCTGCTGAGCTCTCGCATCCCCCTCGATCAGGATGTCCGGCTGCCACAGCGCATCCCACGCCGCGCGATGCTCCTCCAGCAGGCGGGCGAATCCGCGGTCGCGGGCCTCGCGGGCCAGCGCGAGATCATCGGTTGCGTTGCCGCCCCACCCGGCGCGCGACACGGCGATGAACTTGGTGAAGTCATACGTCCGGGCCCGCTCGACCTTGATGCTGACATCGAGCGCGAGCCGGTAGCGGTTACGGTGCAGGGTCACCGTTTCCGCCGGCACCCCCTCCGGCAGGGCTACCGCGGCGGCCATGGCCATAGGCAGGCCCTGCTCGGCCTTGCCGTCGAGCCACAACGACAGCGAGCCCCCATCGCCCTCGCTCGCGCGCACCTCGGTGTAGCCGGGGTACCAGAGCGCCTCGCGGTCGGGCGTGGCGGGGGCGCGCGGCTCGAGCGACAAGCCATTCGCCGCCAGGGCCTCCTCCATCTCGGGACCGCTCATCTGCGCGAGCGGAAACCGCGGAGCGTGCGGTGCCCACAGCATGAGCGCAAACGACAACTGCACCACCCCGTCATAATCCGGCGTGATCCTGAAACGACTCGCCGCCAGATGCGGGGATGCCTCGCTGACCAGCGTGGTGACCTCGACCGCGGTTTCCCGGCCGCGATCGAGGTAGCGATAACTCGTCGTCAACGTGGCCTCGTGCAGATCGAGGGTCTGCCGGTAGTCCCTGAAATCGCGCTCGTTCAGCGGGGCTCTGTTCATCCACGCCTGACCCGCTCCGGCGGGACTCGAGCTGAAGTCGATCTCGGTCCACCCGGGAACGGCCGCCGGGCGCGAGATATCGCCCGCAGCGTAGTCCATGAATGCGACCAGGTAGGCCCGCGTGGCCTCGGTGCCCCGCGGCGCACTCAGGGTCGAGATGTAACCGTTGGCGAGATAAGCCGGGAAATAGGCGGGCAGATCCTCCAGCCCGGCGCTCAGGCGAAAGCTCGCATCGGTCTCGCCCCGGGCGCTCGCGGCGGCAACCAGGAGAAGCGCGGGCAGCAGAGCGCGCGCGGCCCTCATCGCGCACCGGCTGCTGCGTTCACCGCCACGTGCGGAGGCTTCACGGCCAGGTACACCGTGCTCCACAGCTGCGCTGCGTTGGACTCGTCTGCGTCCGCGGCGGCGGCCCCGAATGGCGCCACCCGATAGTGGCCGGCGTCGAACGACCACGACCACAATTCGGAATTGTTGATGGAGCGGGTTGCGTTGATGGCCGACCACAGGACCTGCTGCGCCTCGAGGAGATGAGTGCGCACGGTGGGCCGCAGATCGCGGCGCTGCAGTTGCCGCTCCAGCCCGGCGGCGAACAGGGCTTGCTGCCACGACCATACGACAGTGCCGTGGTAGGCGTTGCGGGTGAAGCGCGCCTGCAACGGCGGCGCGCAGAATGCGGGATTGGCGACCAGCATCCCTGCGTCGGTCATCAGGCCCGCGGGAAACGGACGCATCAGCACGGTGACGGCCCGGTCGACCTGCTTGGCATCCAGTTCTGCGAACAACAGCGCAAATCCCTCGTCCGAATGCATGACCGGGATCGGCTTTCCCGACGCGTCGAGCGCGATCGCATGGAAGCGCAGATCCTCAGGGCCCAGCGCTGCGAGGGCTGCCTGCGCCGCAATGGCCTGTGAGGCGGCATAGGCCTCGATGGCGCCGCCGGCCTGCTTGCGGGGGATGGCCACGTCGAACAGTTGCGGCGCCTTCGCGCGCCAGACGCTCGCCATCTGCGGGGCGCGAGCGAACAGCGCACGATCAGCCGCGTTCAGATACGGTGACAAGAGACCGCTGTCATTGAGCTGCGCGGCGGCCTCGAGGGCAGCCGGGACCAGCACCGCATCGACATCGTAGGGATAGCGGCCCCGCCCGATGCCGTCCTCGCTGTCGCGCCATTCGCCCACCGAGAACCCGGACTTCAGCCCGATGAGATGCGCGGTGCTCGGATCTGCGGCGAACGCCGACGCGCTTCCCAACACGAACCGCAGGTTGGCCACCAACGCCGCCCCGCGGGTGCCGCGGCCATCGCCCGGGCCGCCGGCGAGGGCGGCCAGGAACGCGGCGGCCCGCGCTCGCGCGCGTTGATGAACCAGCCAGGCGCTGGCCACCGGGGCGAGCAGATAGTCGCCGTCGATCATCTTGTAGTCGAATACCGGCGCCGCGGAGCGCGAGCCATCGGTTTGCAGATGATCCAGCACCGCGCGCTCGCCGATGTCCTCCTCATGCGCAACCTCTCCTTGCACCGACAGCCGCGCGAGCACCGAGGACAGTCCCGCCTCGACTGCCGTCGCACTCAGAACGGGCATCAGCAGGCGCACCGCCATCAGGGTATCCCGCCCGAAGTAAGTGTCGAAGCGCCACGAGCCGGCCAGCAGCTTTTCGCGATAGGCCAGGAATGTCAGCGTGTCACGAGCCGCGGCATCCGACCCGGCCGACTCGTTCAACAGCTGGCGGCCGAAGAGCGCAGTCAAGGGCGTCTCGCCCGTGAGGCCCGTGATCCGCAAACCGATCTTGCCGTCGGGGCCCGCGCGGATGTGTCCATCACTCAGCTGCCCCTGGGTGACTTCGAGCACCAGCCGATAGCCCGGCGCTGCGTCGAGCCGGTCGCGGGACCAGCTGACCGTGTGCCCGTGCTCGGTGGGGGTGGCTGCAAGGGCGGACGGCATGGTGCCGAGCAACTGATAGTCGCGCAGCACGCGAATACTGGAGAGCACCGCCTGGCGGATTTGCAGGTCCTGGCCCTCGACGGTGGCGTCCGCCGAGATGCCGTACAGCATGCGGCCGCGGCCGTCGGAGTCGTGGACGACCACCGGCGGACCGCGCAGCCTGAAGCTCACCCTGTCGGCATGGTGCACGAACCAGAGACCCACGCCGCTGTTGCCGGCAGGAAAGGCGATCACGATGCGCGGGTCGGTTCCGGAGCGCAGCAACAGATGCGCCGCAACCTTGCCTTCGCGCACGAAGCGGTTGAGGTTGAGACCTTCCTGAACTTCGAAGTCGAGCCGTGGCGCCGTCGGCTGCGGCGCCGCAGCTGTCATTGGCCCCGCGAAGACGGCAATGACAATAGCTATCTGTGCGTACGGAGGCGCCCGTCTGGTGAGCTGCATTTCACGCCGTGTGCATCACTTATTGGACTCCGCGGCTGCGGCCGTCGCCCGCCGGCTTTCGCACCGCAAACCGAACGCGGCCGGGATTGTAGCGCGTCTATCGCATCCTGCCTGCCTGACGCTTAGACTTCCGGCAAGGATGCGGGGATGAAGCGCATTGGTCTGGCGTTGCTCGCCGGCGTACTGCCGGCGCTGTCCGCGGCCCCGCACGCGGCCACGCTGGGCGTCTCCATGGCTTTGTTCGATGACAACTTCCTGACCGCGGTCCGCGCCAGCATGAAGGAGCGGGCGCAACAGCTGAGCGTCCCGATCCAGTTCGAAGACGCCCAGAACGACATCGGCAGACAGCTGAACCAGATCCAGAATTTCATTGCGCAGAGAGTGGACGCAATCATCGTCAACCCCGTCGACACTGATGCGACGCCCAAAATGACTCGACTCGCGGTGCGCGCCGGCATACCGCTCGTGTACGTGAACCGCATGCCCGCCGACAAGCAGTTGCCGCCCAAGGTCTCCTTCGTCGGTTCCGACGATGCTCAATCGGGCACTCTGCAAATGGCGGAGGTCTGCAGGCTCCTGCAAGGCAAGGGCGACATCGTCATCCTGGTCGGCGAGCTGACGAATCAGGCCGCCCGCCAGCGTACCCAGGACATCTATGACGTGATTGCCAGACCGCCGTGCCAGGGCATACGGGTTGTGGAGAAGCAGAGCGCCAACTGGAAGCGCACCGAGGCCGCCGACCTCATGACCAACTGGTTGAGCGCCGGCCTGCGTCCGCAGGCGGTGGTAGCCAACGACGATGAGATGGCCATCGGCGCCATCCAGTCCCTGAAGCAGGCGAAACTGCTGTCGCGAACGATCGTCGCGGGAATCGATGCCACGCCCGATGCACTCGCCGCAATGAAGGCGGGAGATCTCAAGGCGACCGTATTTCAGAACGCCCCTGCCCAGGGAGCGGGAGCGGTTGATACTGCGCTGCAGCTCGTCAGGGGTGAGAAGGTTGCGAGCTTCGTGTGGGTTCCGTTCGAGCTGGTGACGCCCGCAAATCTGACGAATTACCTGGGCAGGCACTGAGCGGCCATGCGCAGCCTGGCCACCGACGCGCCGGATGGCTGCCTCCTGCAAGTCAGCAACCTCAGCAAGGCGTTCCCCGGAGTCGTGGCCCTGGACGACGTCTCCCTTCGGGTCAAGCGCGGTACGGTGCACGCCCTCATCGGCGAAAACGGCGCCGGCAAGTCGACCCTGATGAAGATCATCGCGGGGGTTTACACCCCGGATGCCGGAGAGCTGCGCCTGCGGGGCAATGCGGTGCACCTGAGCTCTCCACGGCAGGCACTGCAGAACGGCATCGCCATGATTCATCAGGAACTGAACCTGATGCCCTTCATGAGCGTGGCGGAGAATATCTGGATCGGACGCGAGCCGGTGAACGCCTGCGGGCTGGTCAGCCACCGCGAGCTGCGCCGCCGGACGCGCGCCCTGCTGGAGCGCTTAGGTGTAGACATCGACCCGCAGGCCGAGGTGCGCACACTTTCGATCGCGCGCCGCCAGATGATCGAGATCGCAAAAGCCCTCTCGCATGAGTCCGAGCTGCTCATCATGGACGAGCCGACCTCGGCGCTCACCGAGAGGGACGCGGAGCACCTGTTCGCGATCATTCGCGAGCTGCAGGCGCAGGGGAAAAGCATTCTCTACATCACCCACAAGATGGACGAGCTGTTCGAGATCGCGGATGAGGTATCCGTGCTGCGCGACGGCAGATACATCGGCACGGCAAGTCCCCTCGATCTCACCCGCGACGAGCTCATTCGCATGATGGTCGGCCGCGAGCTGTCGCAGGTCTTCCCGCGCGCGCCGGCGCGCGCGGGCGCGGTCGTGTTGTCGGCGCGCGCTCTGAGTCTCGAGCCGCAGTTTTACGACATCAGCTTCGACCTGCACGCGGGGGAGATCCTCGGAATTGCCGGGCTCATCGGAGCCGGCCGTAGCCAGCTGGCGAAGGCGCTGTTCGGCCTCACTCCGGCGAGCTCCGGGCAGGTTTGGATGGAGGGGTGCGAAGTGAAGCTCGATTCGCCGCGGGCGGCGATGTCGCGCGGCATGGCTTTCGTCACCGAAGATCGCAAGGAGACGGGCTGCTTCCTCGGGCTCAGCGTGCTCGAGAATCTGGAGATCGCGGTACTCGAGGGCGACTTCGTGCGCTGCGGGTTCGTCCGCACGCGCGCCGTCACGCAGGCCTGCGCGGCGATGAGCCGGTTGCTGGGCGTCAAGACGCCCGATCTGCACGAGCGCATCGAGAATCTCTCGGGTGGCAATCAGCAGAAGGTGCTGCTCGGCCGCTGGCTGCTCACGCGCCCGAAGATTCTCATTCTCGATGAGCCGACGCGCGGGGTCGACGTCGGCGCCAAGGCCGAGATCCACCAGCTCATCGCGCGGCTCGTCGCCGAAGGCACCGCGGTCCTGATGATCTCCTCGGAGATGCCCGAGATCCTGGGCATGAGCCACCGCATCATGGTGATGCACGAGGGGCGCGTGACCGGAATCCTCACCCGCGAGCAGGCGGATCAGGTGAAGATCATGGACCTCGCCGCGCGCTAGGCACTACCGGAAGGCAAAGCATGCCGCAGGCACTGGCACAGCGAACCGTCGATGCCCGCTCGGCAAGGCGCGCGCGAGGATTTCCGCCCGAGGCGAGCATCCTCCTCGTGCTCATCGGACTCGCGCTCACCTTCGAGCTGCTCGGCTGGATTCTCGTCAGGCAAAGCTTCCTGCTGAACGAGCAGCGCCTGGTGGTCATGATCCTGCAGGTCTCGGTGATCGGCATCATTGCCGTCGGCGTGACCCAGGTGATCATCACCGGCGGCATCGACCTGTCCTCCGGGTCGGTGGTCGCGGTCACCGCGATGGTCGCGGCGAGCCTGGCTCAATCCTCGGATGCGGTCAGGGCCGTTTATCCCTCGCTGACCGACCTGCCGGTGCTCGTGCCGGTGATGGCGGGTCTGGCGGTCGGCGCTGCAGCGGGCCTCGCCAACGGCACGCTGATCGCCTACACCTCCATCCCGCCGTTCATCGCGACCTTGGGTGTGATGGTGAGCGCCCGCGGCATCGCCAAGTGGTACACGCACGGACAGCCGGTCAGCATGCTCACCGATGCCTATGCCGACATTGGCGGCGGAGCGGTTCCGGTCATGATCTTTCTCGGAACTGCACTGATATTCCACATTGCGCTGCGGTACACGCGCTACGGCAAGTTCACCTATGCGATCGGCGCAAATCCGCAGGCGGCGCGGATTTCCGGCATCAACGTGGCCGGGCACCTGATCGTGGTCTATACCATCGCGGGAACGCTGTCGGGATTGGCCGGAATCGTCACCTCGGCGCGCGCCGTGTCAGGTCAGGCGGGCATGGGGATGATGTACGAGCTCGACGCCATTGCGGCGGCCGTGATCGGCGGCGCATCGCTCGCGGGCGGCGTCGGGCGCATCACCGGCACGGTCATCGGCACCCTGATCCTGGGTGTGGTGACCTCGGGATTCACCTTCCTGAGAATCGACGCGTACTACCAGGAGATCGTCAAAGGGGCCATCATCGTCGCGGCCGTGATCGCCGACCAGTACCGGCACCGGGCCAGCCGCAAGCGCGCGTGACGGCCGCAAGCGCGCCTGACAGCGGCGAGCGTGCCCGCGCGCTGCGCTCAGTCGAGGCCGACAACCGCGCCGGTTCGCAGACTCTCCTCGGCCGCCACGGCCAGCCGCAGCGCTGCCAGTCCGTCGGCGAAGTCCGGGCTCATGGGCCGCCCCTCCTCGAGCGAGGAGACGAACGCATCCACCTCGGAAGTGTAGGCTTCGCGATAGCGCTCGATGAAGAAGTTCAGCACCGGCTCGCGCGCCCCCGTGCGCTCCGCGCTCCAGGACTCGACGGTTGTGGCGTACTGGTTGCCCGCCTGCAGCATGCCATTCGATCCGAATGCCTCGATGCGCTGGTCATATCCATACACGCAGCGGCGGCTGTTGTTGATCTGTATGAGCGCGCCTGATTTCGCGCGCAGCGAGACGCTGCAGGTATCGATGTCGCCCAGCTTGCCGATGGCCGGATCGACGAGGTTCGCGCCGAAGGCGTGCACCTGCGCGATGTCGCCCGCCAGATAGCGCGCCATGTCGAAATCGTGAATGCTCATGTCGCGCATGAGGCCGCCCGAGGCCTTGATATAGGTCGCCGGGGGCGGCGCGGGATCGCGGCTGGTGATGACTGCCAGCTCCAGAGTGCCGATTTCTCCGCGCTGCAGCCGCTCACGCAGTGCCCTGAAGGAGGCATCGAACCGCCGGTTGAAGCCGATCATCACCCGCGGCTTGCCGCCGGCGATCTCGCTCCAGCACGCCTGCGCGCGCTCCAGATCCAGATCGACAGGCTTCTCACACAGCACCGCCTTGCCGGCCTTGACCGCGGACGCGATCAACGGCACGTGGGTATCGGTGGGAGTTGCCACCAGGACGCCGCCGACGTCGCCGGCGGACAGGACTTCATCCACGCTGCGGGCGATCTTCACGCCCAATTCCGCCGCCGTTTGCTGCGCGGCCTCGGCGAGGATGTCGAACACCATCAAGAGTCTGGCGCGCGGGTGCCGCGCCAGGTTCCGCGCATGCATTCGACCAATGCGGCCACAGCCGAGCACTGCCATGCCAACCATCGGTGATCTCCGCATACCGCTCAGGACCGACGGGTAAGAAATTCATAGCCGGGCGCGGTGGTGAATTGCCAGCGCCTCACCGGCCCTGCCATGACGTTCAGGTAATACAGGTCGAATCCATGTGCCGCGCTCACCGGGTGATAGCCGCGCGGCACCAGAACCACGTCGCGATCCTCCACGGTCATGGTCTCGTCCAGCGTCCGGTCGTCGGTGTAGACACGCTGAAAGGCGAAGCCACCCGGGCGCGCGAGGCGGTGATAGTAGATCTCTTCGAGTTGAGTCTCCCCGCCGTGATCGCTGTCGTGCTTGTGCGGTGGGTAACTCGACCAGTGCCCGCCCGGTGTGAGTACCTCGACGACGAGGAGCCGCTCGGCCGCCGCGCTCGCCGGCAGCACGTTGCGAACATAGCGGGTATTGGTGCCCGCGCCCCTCACCTCCTCGCCGACATCGTCCGGCCGGATCAGCCGCGGCGGGAACCGGCCTTCGGCCGGCGCCGAGCACACCGCCAGCTCGCAGCGGGTTTGCGCCTCGAGGATCAGCTGCGATCGCGCCGGCGCATAGACCGCAAACGGCTTGCCGTCGAAGGGACTGCTCCGTGTGCCGATCGCGCCGAAGGCCTGACCATCGACGCTGACGGATGCGCGCCCGGAGAGCAGCACGAGACACTGCTCCCGCTCGGAGATCTCGCGCTCGAGCCTCTGGCGGGGATGCAGATCGAAAACCTCGAACCCGACATAGCGCCAGCCCGCGCTCTCGGGAGTGATGCGGTGCACCTGAGCGGCGGCGGGCGACAAGTCGGGTTTGACGAGCAGTGAAGCGGTCATTGCACGTGCTCCGCGACCAGACGCCGCAGGTTCCTAAACCCCAGGGACGCATACGTCAGCGGATCGGCGATCCCGGGATCCTGCTCGGCTTCGAGAATCAGCCAGCCGGAATAATCGCGCAGCTCACGGAACACGCGCTCAAAGGCGACATTGCCGTCGCCGGGCACGGTGAACACGCCCGCGAGCACGGCGCGCAGGAAGCTCCAATTCTCGGCCTTCGAGCGCTCGCACACCAGGGCGCGGACGTCCTTGGCGTGCAGGTGCCCTATTCTCGAGGCATAGCGGCGCGCCAGCAAAGCAGGATCGGCGCCCGCGAACGCCGCGTGTCCCGTATCGAGCAGCAACCCCACGTCGGCTCCCGTGGCATCCATCAGAGTGTCGATGTCCTCTTCGCTCTGAACCACCGTGCCCATGTGATGGTGGTACGCCAGGCGGACGCCCTCCGCAGCCGTCATGGCGGCCAGCTCCGTGATGCGTCGGCCGAATTCACGCCATTCGTTCGCTTTCAGGCGCGGGCGCTGCGATAGCGGACGCTGCAAGTCACCGTGGATCGCGCCGCTGACCTCCGCGAACACCAGCACCGAGCTGCCGACGGCCTTGAGGAGATCGAGGTGTGGACGCAGGCAGATGAGCTCCGAGCGCGCATCCCGGGCGAGCAGCTGCGCCGAGTACCACCCCGACACGCACGCCAGCCCGAACCGGCCGAGTGTCGCGGCAAGCTCGCGCGGGTCGCGCGGAAATTTATGCCCGAGCTCCATGCCCTCGAAGCCGATCTGGCGAGCCTGGGTGAGGCAGGTCTCCAGCGGTGTCTCTGCGCCCAGCTCGCGCATATCGTCGTTGGACCAGATGATGGGATTCGCGCCCAGACGAATACGCATGGGTCAGTCATCGTCCGTGCGCAATTGCCGGGCAAGCGTGTAGCGCTCGCGAGCCGCTCTGACTTCTGCACGATCCGAGACCTCGGGCACCGCTACGTCCCACCAGTGTCCGCCCGCTGCGGTGCTGCGAGCCGGGTCGGTGTCGATGACCAGAACGCTCGTACGATCGGACTTGCGCGCCGCGGCGAGCGAGCCTGCGAGCTGCGCGATGCCCGTCACTTTGCTCGCCAGGGCCCCGAGGCTGCGCGCGTGCGCGACGAAGTCCAGCCCGTCCGGGGCGGCGTATGAGGATGCGCGCATGTTATTGAAGCTCGCGTTGCCGGTGGACCCCTGCAAGCGCTCGATGCAGCCGAAGCCACCGTTATCGAGCAGCACGATGATCAGTTTCAGGCCCATGCGTACCGAGGTGGCGATTTCGCTGTTGAGCATGAGATAGGACCCGTCACCGACCATCACGATGACTTCGCGCCGCGGATGGGCGAGTTTCACGCCCAGCGCTCCGGCGATCTCGTAGCCCATGCAGGAGAAGCCGTACTCCAGGTGATAGCCCGCGGGCTGCTCCGCCTGCCAGTGCTTATGCAACTCCCCGGGCAAGCCCCCCGCGGCGCCGACCAGGATGTCGGATGCCTGCGCAGCTCGCTGCACGGCACCGATGACCTGGGCGTCCGATGGCAACGGCTGATCGCCCGCGGCAGTGAACGACTCCGCCGTCGCGCGCCAGCTGCTTCGCTCCGCATGAGCCCGCTGGGTCCACGCATCCGCAGCCCGCCAGCCACCGAGCGCCTCACTCAACTGGCGCAACCCCTCCCGGGCGTCCGCGATCAGCGGCACTGCACCGTGCTTGCAGGTATCCAGCGGTTGCACGTTGAGCGCCAATATCCGGCAGCCCTTCGAGCGGAACAAGGTTGCCGAGCCTGTCGTGAAGTCCTGCAGACGCGTGCCCACTGCCAGCACCACGTCCGCATCTGCGGCCAGCGCATTGGCGGCGGCGGTCCCGGTCACGCCGATGCCGCCGAGATTCAGCGGATGGCTTGCCGGTAACGCGGACTTGCCGGCCTGCGTCTCGCCGCTCGGAATGCCATGCCGCTCGCAGAATTCGCGCAGCGCCGCGCCGGCCTCGGAATACAGCACCCCGCCCCCGCAAACGATCAGCGGCTGGCGCGACTGCATCGCGCGATTGAAGGCAACCACCAGCTGCTCCGCTCGCGTGATGCGATCGAAGTACCGCGACAGCGGTCGCAGGCAATCGTTCGCCGTGAGGAGTCCGTCGCTGAAATCCTCGAGCTGCTGCAGCACCGGATCGGGCCCACGGGTCGCAAACACGTCTCCCGGCAACAGCAGCACGGGCAGCCGATTGACGTGGGCGACGGCCGCAGCCGTCGCCAGATTCGTGGCTCCTGGCCCTATGGAGGTCGTACACGCCATCATGCGGCGGCGGTACGAAGCCTTGGCAAAGGCGACTGCCGCATGGCCCATCGCCTGCTCATTATGGGCTCGCAGTGTGGGAAGGACATCGCGCGCGGCGTACAGCGCTTCGCCCAGTGCCGCCACGTTGCCATGCCCGAATATGGCCCAGACGCCGGCGAACACCCGGCGGCGCTCGCCATCAACTTCGGTCCACTGCGCCGCCATGGCGCGCACCAGGGCCTGCGCCACGGTGAGCCGACTTGCCGTCAATTCGCGCTCCTTTCCGGCCGATCGTACGCCCGACGGCGAACCCACGCACGATCGGACTCACCGCCGCCACCGCCAGTGAGCGAGTGAGCTCCTCCATCGCTGCACGCTCGTACCGCGCGAGTGCTACGCTGCGCACCACGCAAGCGCGGCGGCGCGCAGCCGGGTCGTGGGGTGAGCATGACACTTCTCTGGTGGCGCAAGGCGTGTGCGGTGGCGGCCTCCGGCCTCCCCCTTCTGTCCGGGGCCGCGGCGGCCCACACCGCGCCCCCGTCTTCCCCTTCAACACCCGCCGCGGTCGCCGCGCCCGACCGCTACGGCGCCGACGCTGTGGCCGAGATCCTCGCCGCCGGCGGCAACGCGGTCGACGCCGCGGTAGCGGTCGGCTTCACCCTCGCGGTGACCTACCCGGAAGCCGGCAACCTCGGCGGCGGCGGCTTTGCCACCGTACTCTTCGATGGCAGGGCGTACTTCCTCGACTACCGCGAGTGCGCCCCTGGGAGCGCGAGCGCCGGCATGTACCTCGACGCGGCCGGCCAGCTCATCCAGGACGCAAGTACCATCGGCGCCGGCGCCGCCGGGGTCCCCGGCACGGTGGCGGGCCTGTGGCAGCTGCATCGGCGCTTCGGCCGGCTCCCCTGGCGCGCCGATCTCGCGCCCGCACTGCGCTATGCGCATGAGGGCTTTCGCGTCGATCGCCTGCTCATCGCGAGGCGCGACCAGTTCGCCGCCCGACTCCACGGGCGCACCAACTTCCTCGCCTACTTCGGCGCACTCGTGCCCGATGCGACGTTGCGCCAGACCGAGCTCGAAGCGACGCTGCGGCGGATCGCGGCCGCGGGTCCGCGCGGCTTCTACGCCGGGCGTACCGCGGAGCTCATCGCCGCCGAAATGGCGCGCAGCCACGGCCATATCACACGTGCCGACCTTGCGGCCTATCGTCCCGTATGGCGCGAGCCGCTCGCCGGCGACTGGGCGGGCTACCGCGTCATCACCGCGCCGCTGCCGAGCTCCGGCGGCATTGCGCTGCTGTCGATGCTGGCGATGAAGGCCGACCTCGCCGCGGCGTTCGCGGGGGTGGGGCACAACTCGCCGCAGTACGTGCACCTGCTGGCCGAGATCGAGAAGCGCGTGTTTGCGGACCGCGCCACCTACCTTGGCGATCCCGACTTCCACCCGGGGCCGGTGGCGCAGCTCCTCGACCCGGCCTACCTCGCGCGGCGCGCGCGCGAGGTCAGCGCCGGGCGCCCGACACCGACCGGCGAGGTGCAGCCGGGGCTTGCCGGGCATCACGACACCACCCACTTCTCGATTGTCGACCGCTGGGGCAACGCCGTGTCGAACACCTACACGCTGAACGACGACTTTGGCTCCGGTCAGGTCGTCAGCGGCGCGGGGTTTCTGCTGAACAACGAGATGGACGACTTCTCCGCCAAGCCTGGCGCACCGAACATCTACGGCGTCGTCGGCGCCGATGCCAACGCGATCGCGCCCGGCAAGCGGCCGCTGTCGACCATGACCCCGACGATCCTGACCGAGCACGGCCGCGTGGCGGTCGTGATCGGCACACTCGGCGGGTCACGCATCGCGACGTGGATATTCCAGGTGCTCACCAACTGGCACGATTTCCACCTGCCACTCGAGGCTGCGGTGGCGGCGCCGCGCATCCACCACCAGCTCCTGCCGCCCGATACGCTCTTCGAGGAACCCTACGCCACGCTCGACCCGGCGGCGCGCGCAGCGTTGAGCGCTCGCGGTTACAGCTTCGTGAACCAGGGGTGGAACGGGGACATCCAGGTGATCGTCGTCGGGGATTCGGGCGCCACCGCGGTGGCCGACCCGCGCGGCCGCGGCGTGGCGCGCGTGCTGGCGCCGGGCAAGGCGCGCTCGCAACCGAGTCAGGCCCGCAGGCGCAGGTTGCCCGGATCGTAGAGCGGCTCGCGCGCGACGACCGCCCGGCAGCGCTCGCCCAGAATCTCCACCTCGAGCTGCGTGCCTGGCGCGCTGAGATCGGTGCGCACGTAGGCAAGCGCGATGCTGCGGTTCAATCGGTAGCCATACCCGCCGGAGGTGACGAGCCCGACCACTTCGGTGCCACGATACACAATGGATACCGCCGCCGCGTCCGCGTCTCTCGCATCGACGAGCAGCGGCACGAAGCGCTCCTTCGGGCCCGCGGCCGCTTGCCTGCGCAGCGCCTCGCGGCCGATGAAGTCAGCCTCCTTGTCGAGACGCACAAAACGCTCGAGCGAAGCCATGAAGGGGGTGTACTCGCTCGTCAGGTCGGCCTTCCAGCTGCGGTAGCACTTCTCGAGCCGCAGGCTCTCCATGGCATAGAGCCCGAAGTACGCGAGCGCGAATGCGCGGCCGGCGGTGACCAGCCGGTCGTGCACGGCCGGCAGATGCTCGCCCGGCACGTGCAGTTCCCAGCCGAGCTCGCCCACGTAGTTGACCCTCATGGCGAGGACCGCCGCGTCCGCGATGCGAATCGTACGCACCGCGAGCCACGGGAAAGCCGCGTTCGACAGATCCGCAGCGGTGACCGTGGCCAGCAACTCCCGCGAGCGTGGTCCCGCCACGACGAGCGAGCCGTAGCGGGCCGTGACGTTGGCGATGCTGACCGGGCCATGGCGCTGCGACAGGTGGCTATGCAGCCAGTGCTCGTCGTGCCGTTCGCCGGCAGCGGCGCACATCAACCAGAAACGCCCATCCGGCAGGCGCGACACGGTCATCTCGCTCACGATGCCCCCGCGCGGTGAGCAGCACAGGCTGAGCGCCGTGCGGCCCTCGCGGGGCAGCCGGCCTGCGAGCAGGTGATCGAGCCACGCGGCGGCCCCCGCGCCCGCGATCTCGAACTTGCCAGAGCCGGGCAGATCCAGCACCGCGACGCCGTTGGCGACCGCGGCGCACTCGCGCTCGACGGCCCGATGCCAGTGCGGTCGGCGGAACGAGCGCTCCGGACCCGCCGGATCGTCGGGCCCCGCGTAATACACCGCGCGCTCCCAGCCGCCGCGCGCGCCGAACACCGCCCCGTGCGAACGCAGGTGATCGTAGAGGGGAGAAGTCTTCTCAGGACGGCCGGCCGGGCGCTCCTCCTGCGGGTAACAGACGCCGTATTCGCGCTGATACGTCTCGAGCGCCTTGGCGAGCACGTAGGTCCTGTTGACAGACTGAAGGTAACGGCGGCAATCGAGCGGCCACACATCCCAGTCCGGCTCGCCGTTCACGACCCATTCCGCCATGACCCGGCCGGCGCCGCCGGCTTGTGCGATCCCGAAAGTGAACGCGCAGCAGTGGAAGAAGTTGCGCGCACCCGCGGCCGGACCCATGAGCGGATTGCCGTCCGGCGCATACGGGATCGGGCCGTTGATGACCCGCTTGACGCCCGCCGATGCGAGCAGCGGCACACGCGCGCACGCCGCCTCGATGTAGGTCTCTATACGTCCGAGATCGTCGCCGAAGAGCTGGTGGGCGAAGTCGCCCGGCAGACTCTCGAGCCAGCGAGCCCTGGCGTGCGACTCATATGGCCCGAGCAGCAGCCCGTGGCGCTCCTGTCGCAGGTAGTAGCTCACGTCCGGGTCGCGCACCAGTGGCAGGCGCGCCGACCCGCGCGCAACGAGCGCAGGGATGTCATCGGTGATCAGGTACTGGTGCGACAGTGTCACCATCGGCAGGTACTCGCCGATCATCGCGGCCACCTCCCCGCCGCGATAGCCCGCCGCGTTGATCACGTACTCGGTGTCGATCGATCCTGCCGGGGTCTCGACGCGCCAGCCGCCCGCGGGCAACTCGCGGATGGCGGTCACCCGGGTGTGCCGGTGGATGCTGGCGCCCAGATCGCGGGCGCCCTTGGCGAGCGCCTGCGTCAACTGCGCCGGGTCGATATCGCCGTCCCCGGGGTCCCAGAGGCCCAGGCGGATTCCGTCGAGCTCGAGGAACGGGTGTCGTGCCTTGATCTGCGACGGTGACAGGAGCTCGACGTCGAGGTGTTGTGCGCGCGCCTGTGATGCCACATGGCGAAACTCATCGACCCGGTCTGCGGTGTGCGCCAGGCGGATGCTGCCGGTCACGTGATAGTTGATGTCGTAGCCGACCTCCCGCGCGAGCCGCCCGTACAAGGTGGTCGAATACCGCTGCAGCTTGAGGATGCCCCAGGAGGTCGAGAAGTTGGGGCAATTGCCGGCCGCGTGCCAGGTGGAGCCTGCCGTGAGCTCGTCCCGCTCGAGCAGCACCACGTCCGTCCAACCGAGCCGGGCGAGGTGGTACAGCGCGCTGCAGCCGACCGCCCCGCCACCGATGACGACGACGCGTGCCTGGCTCTTCATGGAGCACCGTGTTGCGAGGCGCTGAGCGCGCCACGCGCCAGCGCCGGCCGGGGCGCCCGATTCAACACTTCACCCGCGCGCTCGAGGGGTCATAGAAGGGCCGCAGCGAGACCCGCGCGGGAACGCGCTCGGAGGCGACCTCCACCTCGTATCGGCCCGCGGCGATCCACTCGGCACTCACCGGTGCGCCGCCGTTGGCGAGGTAGCCGAGACCGAGCGACGCACCGACGGTATGGCCGAACATCCCGGAGGAGATCCCCCCGACCAGCTCATCGTTCCGCCAGATCGGCTCGTTGTGATACAGCAGGCGATCCGCGCGCTCGAGCGCAATCGCCACGAGTCGCCGCCGCACGCCGGCCGCGCGCCGCTCGCTGAGCGCCTCGAGGCCGACGAAGCCGCCGGGCTTGTCCCAGGCGACCGCAAACTGCAGACCGGCCTCGAGCGGTGTGTCCTCGTCGCCGATGTCGTGGCCCCAGTGCCGATACGCCTTCTCCATGCGCAGGCTGTTGAGGGCATGGTAGCCCGCGAGACGCAATCCGACGGACTCACCCGCGCCGACGATCACGTCGTACACGGACTGCGCGAACTCGGTGGGGATGTACAGCTCGTAGCCCAGCTCGCCGACGTAAGTGATCCGGCTCGCCCGTACGCGCGCGTAACCGAGATCGATGATCTGGGAGGTGGCGAACGGAAACGCGGCAGTGGACAGGTCCGCGTCGGTGAGCGTCGCGAGCAGCTCGCGGCTGCGCGGGCCCATGAGACCGAGCACCGCATACGCCGAGGACACGTCGAATGCGACGGCGCGGGCCTCCGGCGGAATGCTGCGGCAGAGCCAGCTGAAATCGCGCGCCTGCGTCGCGCATGAGGTGACGATGAGGAATGCGTCCTCGGCCTCGCGCGTTACCGTGAGGTCGGCCTCGATGCCGCCACGCTCGTTGAGCCACTGCGTATAGACGATCCTGCCGATCGGCACGTCGATGTCATTGGCGCAGACCCGGCCGAGCACCACCGCCGCATCGCGGCCCTTGAGCACGAACTTGGCGAACGAGGACTGATCGAACAGGCCCACCCGTTCACGCACCGCCTGGTGCTCGCCGGCCGCCTGCGCGAACCAGTTCTGGCGGCCGTAGCTGTACTCGTAACGCGGCCGCTCACCCGCGGCCGCGAACCAGTTGGGGCGCTCGAAGCCTGCCACTTCTCCGAAGCACGCCCCGGCTGCAGCGAGGCGCTCGTGCAACACGGACTTGCGCACCCCGCGTGCCGTCTCGGCCTGCCGGAACGGCCAATGCATTGCATAGAGCAGGCCGAGCGTCTCGACCGTGCGGTCGCGCAGGTAGCGCTTGTTGCGCTGGAACGGCGCGCAGCGGCGAATATCGACGTCCCACAGGTCAAAGGGCGGATGTCCGTCGATGATCCAGTCCGCCAGAACCTTGCCGGCCCCACCGGCCGACTGGATGCCGATCGAATTGAAGCCAGCCGCCACGTACAGACCGCGCATCTCCGGGGTCTCGCCCAGCAGATACCGGTCATCGGGCGTGAAGCTCTCCGGCCCGTTGAAGAACACCTGCACGCCTGCGGATTCGAGAGCCGGCACCCGCTGTATGGCGCTCGCAAACAGCGGCTCGATGTGGCCGAGGTCCGCGGGCAACTGCTCGAAGGCGAAGTCCTCGGGGATCCCGCCCTCGCCCCAGGGCTTCGCCCGGGGCTCGAACCATCCCACCAGAAGCTTGCCGGCGTCCTCCTTGAAGTAGGAGCGGGCATCGGCGTCACGCAGGATCGGCAGCCCGGGTGCCAGCCCGGGAATGGGCTGCGTCACGATGTAGAAGTGCTCGGCAGCGTGCAGCGGCACGCTGACATTCGCCCAACCGCCGACTTCCCGCGCCCACATGCCGGCGCAGTTCACGACGACCTCCGCTCGAACCTCCCCCTGTTCGGTCGCAACACCCGTGACCGCCCCGCGCGCGGCGCGGATGGCCGTGACCTTGAGGTTCTCGACGATGCGAACGCCGGCGTTGCGCGCGCCCCTGGCGAGCGAGCGGGTCGTGTCGACCGGGTTGGTCTGCCCGTCCTGCGGCAGAAACACCGCGCCCACCAGGTCATCGGTCGAGAGCAGCGGCCAGCGCTCCCTGGCCGCACCCGGCGGCAGGATCTGTACCTCGAGGCCGAAGCAGCGCGCCATGGAGGCGCCGCGTTTCAACTCTTCGAAGCGCGCCTCGCTCGCCGCCACCGCGATGGAGCCGACCTGTCTGAAGCCGGTCGCCTGGCCGGTCTCGCGCTCGAGTCCCGCGTAGAGCTGCGTGGTGTACTGGGCGAGGCGTGTGAGGTTCTGGGTCGCGCGCAGCTGGCCGACCAGCCCCGCGGCGTGCCAGGTCGTGCCGCACGTCAGTTGCCTGCGCTCGAGCAGCAGCACGTCGCTGCAGCCGCGCTTGCCCAGATGGTAAGCGACACTGCAGCCGACGATGCCGCCGCCGATGATCACGACGCGTGCCTGGGACGGAATGCTCGGCACCGAATCTCCCCCGGCCACAGTTCACTGGATCCATCGGCCGCCGCAGGCGCAGCCGGGATACGGATCAGTACTGCGCGATCGCCTCGCGCAGCATCGAGCCCATCAGGTCGATATCGGCGCGGCTGGCGATGAAGGCCGGCGCCATGATCGCGACATCGCCGGTGGTCTTCACGTGCAGGCCGCGATCGAACAGCTTCGCCTGCAGCTCGTTGCCGCGCACGCCTGGAGCCTTGCCGGGTTTGATTTCAATACCCGCCAGCATGCCGAACCCGCGCACATCGTTGACCGCGGGCAGGTCCTGCAATGCGAACATCGCGTCCAGGAAATAACCCGACAGCTCGCGGCCCTTGGCGAACAGCTGCTCGTTCCTGTAGATCTCGAGCGTGGCGAGAGCGGCCGCGCAGGCGGCCGGGTGCGCCGAATACGTGTAGCCGTGGAAGAATTCCGGTGCGCCATCGGGCGCAGCATCGACGATGGTGCGGTAGATGCCGGTGCGCACCGCGACCGCCCCCATCGGCTGGGCGCCGTTGGTGAGCGCCTTTGCCATGGTGATGATGTCGGGAGTCACGCCGAACGAGGTCGCGGCAAACGGCTCACCGGTGCGGCCAAAGCCGCAGATCACCTCATCGAACACCAACAGGATGCCGTAGCGAGTGCAGATCTCGCGCAGCCGCTCGAGGTAGCCGCGCGGCGGGACGATGACCCCGGTGGACCCGGCGATGGGCTCGACGAACACCGCGGCAATGCGCTTCTCACCCACGAGGTTCACGAAGCGCAACAGGTCATCGGCGAGCTCGGCTCCCGTGCTGCCCATCCCACGGGTCAGACGATTTTCCGGCAGCAGCGTATGCCGCAGGTGCAATACCCCCGGCAGCAGCGCGCCGAACGCCTCGCGGTTGCGCACCATGCCGCTCAGCGCCGTGCCGCCGATGTTTACGCCGTGATAGGCGCGCTCGCGGGACACGAAATAGCCTCGCTGCCCCTCATTGCGGGCGAGGTGATAGGCCAGCGCGATCTTCATCGCCGTGTCGACCGCCTCGGAGCCGGAGTTGCAGAAGAACACATGATCCAGGCCCTGCGGCGTGAGCGCGGCGACGCCGTCGGCGAGTGCAAACGCACCGGGATGGCCGCGCATGAAGGACGGCGTGAAGTCGAGCGTCTGCAGCTGCTTGGCGACCGCAGCCGCGATCTCCGGTCGGCAATGGCCGGCCGCCGAGGTGAAGAGCCCGGAGCTGCCATCGAGAACCTTGCGGCCGGTGGCAGTCCAGTAGTGCATGCCACTCGCGCGCACGAACAGGCGCGGCTCACGCTTGAACTCGCGGTTGCTCGTGAAGGGCATCCAATGGCGTTCCAGATTCTCCAGCGTCATTTCCATGTCGATCTCCGCGCATGCCACAGCGCCCGCAGGCGCGCGCCGCGATGGGTAACCGTTCTGTCAGCCGAAAGTGGCTCCGATCTCGCTCGCCGCCGCCTGCAGCCGCGGTATGAACTCGATGGCGCGCATCAGCGGCAGCCGCGCGGTCGCTCCCTGCACGGCGATCGCGGCGATGACATCGCCGTGCCGGTTGCGCACCGGCACCGCAACGCAGGCAACCCCGAGCACGTACTCCTCGTTGTCGACGGCGTAACCGACGCTCACGATGCGGTCCAACTCCGACTCCAGCACCGCCCGGTCCGTGATGGTGCGCTCGGTGAAGCGCTCGAGCGGCATCAGCCCGAGCAGGCGCGCTCGCTCGGGTGCCGCCAGGTGAGCCAGCAGCAGCTTGCCGCTGGCGCACGAGTGCGGGGGCAGCCCACCGCCGCCCTCCGGCACGTGCAAGCGCAGTGGCCACGGCGCTTCGATGCGGTCGAGGTAGATGAGGGCGCCTTTCTTCAGTACCGCGAGATTGCAGGTCTCGCTGATCTCACTGACCACGCGCCGCAATATCGTGCGGCGCTCGGCTGCGGCGCCATCGCTGCGCAGCACGTCGAGCGCAAAGCGCGACAGGCGCTCACCGATGATATAGGCGCGGCCGCCGGGCTCGCGGGCGAGAAAACCCGCCTCCTCGAACAGCGCAAGCGTGCGGTGCAGCGTGGGCTTCGGCAACTCCGTGGCCTGCATGAGCTCCGAGAGCGTGACGGCACGCCCCGCGCGCACCAGCACCTCGAGCACACCGAAGGCCTTGAGCGTCGAGGAGGTCTCGCTCGCGATTTCTGCGGTCTCGACCGGGAGTGACAGCACGCGGCCGGCCATCAGGCCCTCCGTTCCGATAAACAGGACGCAACAGGCGCCATAAAGAAATTATTTTGCCCTACTGGGAGACTATTATAATATACCGCTCCTGAAAGAGACAAATCATCTCATCTGAAGAAACCTTGTACAGGAGGCACGCCCGTGACCCAGCCGCAGAAGATGG
>VBNH01000002.1 GCA_005878095.1 Gammaproteobacteria bacterium
ACTGGAAGGCAACGGCACGCGCCGGCACGCTGGTCACCCGGGAGTTCAGCGAAGACCAGCATCTGGACATCCTGGTCGCCATCGACGCCGGCCGCTTCAGCCGTGTACGCGCCGGGCCTCTGGATCGCCTCGGCCTGTATGCCAACCTGGCGGCGCGTTTCGCCGAGATCGTCACGCACCATGACGATCGCATCGGACTGGTGGTGTACGCCGACCGCGTGCTCGCCAGCTGCGCGCCGGCGCGCGGGCTCGCCGGGGTGACGCGCCTGCGCGGGGTGCTGGAGCAGCTGTCGGTGCAGGCGGCGGAGTCGGATCCGACGGCAGCCGCGGTGAGCATGCGCGCGCTTCTCAAGCATCGCGGACTCATCGTGCTGCTCACGGATCTCGACGACGCCAACATCGCCGACCAGCTCTCGCGTGCCGTGCGGTTGCTCGCGCCGCCGCACCTGGTCGTGGTCGCGGGCGTGCACAGCCGGGAGATTGCAGAGCTTGCGCAGGGCGAGGCGCGTGAGTGGCTGGACCCGTGGATCGCGCTCGCCGCGGCCGAGCACGAGGCGCGCGCCGCCGCCCAGCGCCAGCTCCTGCAGCGACTCGGCGCCCCGGTGGTGGCGGCGCCGGCAGAGCGGCTCGAGCAGGCGGTGTTCGCCAAGTACGAAGCGCTGCGCCGCTCGCGGCGCGTGTAGCGGGCCGGTTAAGGCAGCGGCCGGCGGGCGCGCCGGCCAAACGGCCAGCCGGACAGCAGGGCGACCATGAGGAGCCAGTAACTGACACCGATCGCAACTCGTGCCCACAGCGCAAAGCGCGGGTTGGGTGACACGTAGCCCTCCAGCATCCCCGAACCCACCAGCAGCAGCGCACAGGCGAACAACAGCTTGCCCGAGCGCAATGCCGCCACGCCGAACGATTCGATGCGGCCGGCCTGCGCCGGGCGGATGAGCGCCTCGCCCACCGCAGCTCCCGCGGCGCCCGACAGACACATGACCGAGAGCTCGACGCAGCCGTGCGCCACGATGAACGCCAGCAGCTGCGCGCGCAGCCCGTGCAGGCTCACGAACGCGAACACCGCGCCCAGCATCAGGCCGTTGAGTCCCAGGATATAAACAGTGCCCAGTCCGAACAGGAACCCGGCGCAGTAGGCGAACAGGCTGACGACGATGTTGTTCGCCAGGATCTGCACCGACAGCACCGAGGAGGGCACGATGTTGAGCAACCCCTCCGTCCACAGCTGGCCGCGCTCGACGCTCGCGATCAGATCGGGGGAGGCGAACAGCGCGATGAGCTCCGGGTAACGCCATACCAGCGCGTAACCGCCGATCACGGCCAGCGCGAAGATCGCCGTCGACCACAGGATGTAGGGACTCAGCCAGCGCACCGCCGCCGGTAGCTCCTCGCGCAACAACCTCAACAGGGCGCTGCCGATGCGCCAGGCGCCGTGATGCAGCGTCGCGTGCGCGCGTGCGTAGGCGGCTTCCAGGTACTCGCGGGTGCGCGAGTCCGGCATGAGCATGCGCACGCGCGCCAGATCATGGGCCAGGAGGCGATAGTCGTCCGCCAGGCGCGTGGCGTCCGCGGCATCGTCGCCGCGCCCGCGGGCGAGGCGGCGGGCGCGCCTCTCCGCCTGCCGCCACAGGTCCGCGCGCTGCAGCAGACTGACGGTGAGCGCGCGTTGCCGGGCCGAGCCGTTCACATTCACTTAGCCCTGTTGGGGATGCGCCAGGCGCTCGAGGCGTGTGCGCCAGGCGGCGTCATCATCGCCGGACTCACCGGACTCGCTGCCGTAGCGTGTCAGTACCTGCCGTGCGAGCCGCACGCGCGCCTCGGGCTGCAGCGCGGGCCAACGCTCCAACAGCTCGGCGACGATTTCCGCGCCCGCCGCGTCAAGCCGGCCGGCGCGGTGGGCGTCACCGGCGGGGGTCGGCAGGCGTGCCTCCGCCTGCTCGAACACCAGCAGCGTGCCGGCCGCCATGTCCCCGATGCGCAGGTTGTCGCGCGTCAGCACAACCGTGAGCAGCCCGACGCCGTAGAACAGCGGCAGGCTGTCGACCAGGCGGAATACATTGCGGGTGAGGAGCGCGCCGGCGCTGGGCGCGCCGCCGTCGCGCGCCACGATCCGCACACCTGCCATGCGCTTACCGGGCGTGCTGCCGCGCATCGCGAGCTCCACCGCGTGGTGGTAGAGGAAATAGATCGCCAGCGCGGGTGCGACGACCGCGCCAAACCAGCGGGCATCGCTGCTCAGCGGCGGCGCCAGGCTGAGGTGCCCGTTATAAAGGAGTGCGCCGAGGACGAACCACCCGAGCGCCAGAATCGCGCGGATGTGCCAGTCGACCAGGAAGGCGTACGCGCGCGCCCCCGGACCCGCCAGCGGCAGCGACACGTCGATGCCGGTGACGCTGTCGACGGTGAGACCCGGTGCAGCCTCACTCATACTTCTTCCGCCAGCAGCTCGGCCTGGTACTCCTGCTGCAGCGGCTCGATCAGCTGATCGAGCGCACCGTCCATGACCTGCTGCAGTTTGTACAGCGTCAGGTTGATACGGTGATCGGTGACGCGCCCCTGGGGGAAATTGTAGGTGCGGATCCTTTCGGAGCGGTCGCCGCTGCCGACCTGCAGGCGGCGCGAGTGCGCCTGCGCGCTCTGCTGCTTCTCCTGCTCGGCGGCCAGCAGGCGCGCCTTGAGCAGCGCCATGGCGCGCGAGCGGTTCTTGTGCTGCGAACGCTCGTCCTGGCATTCCACCACGATGCCGCTCGGCAGGTGCGTGATGCGCACCGCGGAATCGGTCTTGTTGACGTGCTGGCCGCCCGCGCCCGAGGAGCGGTAGGTGTCGATGCGCAGCTCGGCCGGGTTGATCTCGACCTCGTCGACCTCATCGAGCTCGGGCAGGATCGCCACTGTGCATGCCGAGGTGTGAATGCGCCCCTGGGCCTCGGTCGCCGGCACGCGTTGTACGCGGTGCGTTCCGGATTCGAACTTCAGCAGCGAGAATGCACCCCTGCCGACGATGCGGCTGATGATCTCCTTGTAGCCGCCGTGCTCGCCCGGGCTCTCGCTGAGCACCTCCACTGCGAATCCCCGGCCTTCCGCGTAGCGCGCGTACATGCGGTGCAGGTCACCGGCGAACATCGCCGCCTCATCGCCCCCGGTACCGGCGCGCACCTCGAGGAAGATGTTCCTGTCATCGCGCGGATCCCTCGGCAGCAGGAGCCTGCGCAGCTCGCTCTCCGCGGCTTCGAGCTCGCGCTGCACGCGCCCCACCTCCTCCTCCCCGAGCGTGCGTATGCCGGCGTCCGGATCGGCCCGCAGGTCGCGCGCCGCGGCCAGATCGCGTTCCAGGCCGTGGTAGCGGCCAAAGCGCTCCGCCAGCGGCTGCAGGCGCGCGTACTCCATGGACAGCTCGCGGAACTGCTGCGAGCCGCCGGCCACCTCGTCGGTGGCCAGCACTCGGCCCACCTCCTCGAAGCGGTCGGACAGTTTCTGCAGGCGCTGGCGGATGGAGTCCTTCATGGCTGTGGCTTGGGGCGCGGCATTCTCCGGGATGTCTGCAGTTTGTGACAAGTTGCGCAATGCGCACCGCTTGCGGAGGCTCTATAGTGCTCCCGTGAGTATGATCAGCTGCTTGCGCAACTTAAGCCCAGTCCTGTGCGCCTCGGTCCTGGCGGGCTCGCTGCTCGCCGGATGCGCCGGCGTCCGGCCCGCCACCAGGGCCGCCGCGCCGCCGCCGGGCGCGGACGCCAGTGCCCTCACCGTGATCGCCGAGGTGGCCCTGAAGCGCGGCGACTGCCGAGCGGCCTCCGAAGCCTACGCGCATGCCGCCGCGGTTGCCGCGGAGGTTCAGCTTGCCCGCCGCGCCACGCAGGTGGCGATGGCTTGCGAGCATCTGCCCGCCGCTTGGGCTGCGGCGGGGCGCTGGCGCGCACTGGCGCCGGGTGATCGCGAGGCCGACGCCCTGTACGCGGCCGTGGCGCTCAAGCTGTATCACACCACCGAGGCACGCACCGCCATCCGTGATTTCTGGCGCGCCGAAGAGCACGCCAATTCGGCAGGCGCCGGGGGCACCAAGCCAAACCAGCCAGACGGCTCTGCGGGCAACGGCACTGCGCCGGCGCCCGCCCCGGACCCGACGCCGGCCGCGCCGCGCGCCGCACAGCGCATGGCGAAGAGCATGACCGAGTTGACGGCGCTGCTGCTGGAGGAGTCCGAGGCGCCCGCCGTGTTGATGGCCATGAGCGGGGCGCTGGAGCCGCCGGCGAGCTCGCCCGAGACGCTCACACTGTTGGGCGAGCTGGCGCTGGCTGCCTACGATGGCCAGCGCGCGCAAGAGTACGCGCGGCAGGCGCTGCAACGTGACCCGAAGGATCCTGCGGCCCTGCGGGTGCTCGCGCGCGCCTATGTCGTGCGCGGCGACGCCCCGCAGGCGGTCGCCACGGCGCGCGAGGCGAAGGCGCACGAGGCGACGCGCGGCGGCTTCGAGCTTGCGGAGGTTCTCGCCTCGCTCGATCGCAACGAGGAGGCCCACCAGGAGCTCGAGCATCTGCGCTCCAGCGGCGCGCCGGCCGCGGAGGTCGATCGGCGGTTGGCGCTCCTGGCGTTCGCGTCCGGGGACCTGAAGGAAGCCCGCCAGCGTTTCACGGAGCTGCTGTCGAGCGGCCAGGGCAACGATACGGCGCAGCTGTATCTCGCCGATATCGCGGCGCGCGACGGCGATCCGGAGGGAGCGATCGCGGCCTACCGCCGCCTCTATGACTCCTCGGTGGCGCTGTCGGCGCGCTCGCGCGCCGCCTCGCTCCTGCTCGACCGTAACGCGCGCGCCGAGGCGCTGGCGCTGCTCGATGACTACGCCTCAGACCATCCTGAGGATGAGCTCGACCTGACACGCGCCAAGGCGCGGCTGCTGGCCGAGCACGGCGAATCGGATACCGGCCTGGCATTGCTGGCCGCCGCGCTCGAGCGCCATCCGCAACACCCCTCGATCGAATACGACCGCGCAGTGATTCTCGAACAGGCGGGACACGTGCACGAGTCGGTCGAAGCGCTCGAGCAGATGCTCACCGAGCGACCCGACGACCCGACTCTGTTGAATGCTCTGGGTTACACGCTGGCGGACCACAGGCTCGAGCTGGCGCACGCCGAAGGGCTCATCCAACGTGCGCTCGCCGTGATGCCTGACAACCCCGCAGCCCTCGACAGCCTCGGCTGGGTGCACTTCCGTGCCGGCGACGCCAAGGGCGCCATCAGCACTCTCGAGCACGCCTACTCCCTCGGCCACGACGCCGAGATCGCCGCGCATTGGGGTGAGGCGCTGTGGGCTAGCGGCAAGCCCGGCGAGGCGCGCCGGGTGTGGGCGGCGGCGCTGGCCCGCGAGCCCGATTCAAAACCGCTCAAGGCTACGCTCAAACGATTCCTGCCCGATGCGCAGTAGGGTGCTGCGCGTCGGCGCAGGGGTCGTGCTGTGCGTGTTGGCCGGCTGCCGCACCGCGCCGGTGTTCTTTCCGGCGCCGGCGCCATGGGAGGTGCGCCGACCGCAGCTGCAGGCGCGCGAGCATTTCGATCTCAGTGGCCGCGTGGCGGTCGCGACTGCACACGACGGCTTCAACGCGAACCTGCATTGGGAGCAGCAGGGCGTGCGCTCGCGTGTGATGCTCGAGGGCCCGCTCGGAACAGGTGCCGTGCAGATCAGCGCCGCGGGCAATGACCTTGACATAGTCACGGCGCACGGCGAACACATGGACAGCGCCGCGGCGCACGCCGATCTTGCGACGCGTCTGGGGTTCGATCCGCCGCTGCCGAGTCTGCGTTACTGGATCCTCGGAGTGCCCGACCCCGCCCAGCCCGCCACCGAGGAGCTCGATCAGCGCCAACAGCGCCTGCAGGGTCTCACCCAGGCCGGCTGGCACATCGACTACAGCCTCTACGTCGCGGTCGGCGCTGAGTCCCTGCCGGCGCGCCTCACGCTGCGACGCGACGCGGTGCGCGTGCGGCTGCTCGTGGATGACTGGCAGTTATGAGCTCCGCGGCGGCTGATTCGCTCAGCGGGCCGCGCCCGCAGACGCACTGGCCCGCCCCCGCGAAACTCAATCTTTTCCTCCATGTGACCGGCCGTCGCGCGGACGGTTATCACGAGCTGCAGACACTCTTTCAGCTCATCGACCTGTGCGACACGGTCGCGATCAGTGTGCGCGAGGACGGGCAGATCGAGCGGCCGGTGGGCCCGCCAGGCGTACCGTGCGAGACGGACCTGACCGTGCGGGCGGCCCGGGCGCTCCAGAGCGCCACCGGCACGCGCCTCGGGGCGAACCTCAAGGTGCACAAGCGCATCCCCCTGGGCGGAGGCCTGGGCGGGGGCAGCTCGGACGCGGCGACGACGCTGCTCGGGCTGAACGAGCTGTGGAGCTGCGGGCTCTCCGTGAGCGAGCTCGCCAGCCTTGCCAGGCCGCTCGGGGCGGATGTACCTGTTTTTGTTCAGGGTTCCTCGGCCTGGGCGGAAGGGGTCGGCGAGCGCCTGACACCCGTCACCCTGCCGGCGAAGTGGTACGTCATCGTCCACCCGGGAGTCGCGGTGAGCACCCGGGAAGTGTTCCAGAGCCCTGAATTGACACGAAATTCGCCCCTCATCACAATACGCGCCTTTTTTGAGTCAGGGGGGCGCAACGACTGCGAGCCGGTGGTGCGCGCGCACGCACCGCCGGTGGCGGAAGCGCTCGAGTGGCTGGCGCGGTTTGCGCCGGCGCGCCTGACGGGCACCGGCTCGTGCGTCTTCAGCGCGTGCGGGAGTGCCGGCGACGCCGAGCGCCTGGCGGCGCGGGTTCCCGATCGCTGGATGAGCTTTGTGGCTCGGGGTCTGAACACCTCGCCGGTGCACGAACTGCTCAAGCACGGGCGGCAGACCTGAGGCGGCTGTAAGATGCGCGCCCGCCAGCCCGCCGCGCGGGCGGACGGGTGCTGGGGTGTCGCCAAGTGGTAAGGCAGCGGGTTTTGATCCCGCCATTCGGAGGTTCGAATCCTCCCACCCCAGCCAGTTTCATGAGGCCGGCGCGGAATGCGCGCCGGCACGGGGGCTTAGGCCGTGGAAATTGCACACAGCGCAGAGAGTATGAGTACCAGCGAGACACTGGCGCTGTTTGCCGGCAATGCCAACCCGGCGCTGGCGCAGGACATTGCGCGCAGCCTGCAGATCTCGCTCGGGCGTGCGTATGTCGGTCGCTTCAGCGACGGCGAGGTCAACATCGAGCTGATGGAGAACGTGCGCGGGCGCGACGTGTTCATCGTGCAGTCAACCTGCCCGCCGGCGAACGACAGCCTGATGGAGCTGCTGGTGATGGTGGACGCCTGCCGCCGCGCCTCCGCCGCTCGCATCACGGCGGTAGTGCCGTACTTCGGCTACTCGCGCCAGGACCGGCGCCCGCGCGCGACGCGCTCGGCCATCACGGCGAAGCTGGTTGCCAACATGATCTCGAGCGCGGGAGTGAATCGCCTGCTGACGGTCGATCTGCACTCGGATCAGATCCAGGGATTTTTCGACATCCCGGTCGACAACGTGTATGCCTCGCCGGTGTTGCTCGGCGAGGCGTGGAAGCAGGCCTACCGTAACATGATCGTCGTGTCGCCCGATGTGGGCGGCGTGGCGCGCGCGCGGGCCTTCGCCAAGCGCCTCGACGATGCCGAGCTGGCGATCATCGACAAGCGGCGCCCGCGGCCGAACGAGTCGAAGGTGATGAACATCATCGGCGAGGTCGAGGGCAGGACCTGCATGCTGGTCGACGACATGGTCGACACCGCCGGCACGCTGTGCCGGGCCGCGCAGGCGCTGAAGGACGAGGGCGCGCTGAAGGTGGTGGCCTACATCACGCACCCGGTGCTGTCCGGCGGCGCGGTGGAGAAGATTTCACAGTCGGCGCTGGATGAGCTGGTGGTGACGGATACGATCCCACTCAGCGCCGAAGCCAAGGGCGCCGGCCGTATTCGCCAGCTGTCGGTGGCGGAGCTGCTCGCGGAAACCATCCGCCGCATCCGCGACGAGGAGTCGGTGAGCTCGCTGTACGTCGACTGAGGTTTTCCCTGGGATGCTGGTCGCGGACCGGCAGTGTTGAGCAACTACCGGAGACATGTAATGCGTATTTCGTTCACCTTCGGCGCGGATATCCGCGAGGTGCAAGGCAAGGGTGCGAGCCGCCGCCTGCGTCACACCGGCAAGGTCCCCGCCATCCTGTACGGCGCCCGCGAGGACCCCCAGGCCCTCATTCTCGACCAGCAGAATCTTCTCACCATGATCGCCGACGAGCGCTTCTACTCCTCGATCGTGCGGCTGAAGATCGGCGAGCGCACCCAGGAAGCGATCATCAAGGACGTGCAGATGCACCCGGCGAAGAACGTGGTCGTGCACGTGGATCTGCAGCGCGTGGTCGAGAACGAGAGGATCCGTATCCGGCTGCCGATCCACTTCCGGGGAGAGAGCGTGTCGCCCGGCGTCAAGACCCAGGGCGGCGTGGTATCGCACATGCGCGCCGACGTCGAGGTCAGCTGCCTGCCGAAGGACCTGCCGGAATTCCTGGCGCTGGATCTGTCCGACATGAGCCTCAACGACACCAAGTTCCTGGCGGACATCCCGCTGCCCGCAGGGGTGTCGATTCCGGAGCTCACGCAGCGCAACGCGCCGGTCGTGTCGATCCATGCGCCACGTGCCGAGGAGCCCGAGCCGGTTGCTGCAGAGGCCGCCGCTGCCGTGCCCGCCGAGGGCGCGGCTCCCGCCGTCGCAGGTGCTCCCGGGGCTCCGGGCGCTGCGCCGGCCGCGGCCCCCGGTGCTCCAGCTGCCGCCCCGGGT
>VBNH01000076.1 GCA_005878095.1 Gammaproteobacteria bacterium
TGTGCTGTGTGGCGTCGAAGTCCCAGGTGTCGCCCGGTGTGGTCTGGTAGTGCCAGACGTATTCGCCGGTCCGGGGTTTCAGCGCGATGATCGAGGAGATGTATAGATTGTCGCCGCCCCCGGGCGAGCGATAGGCCTGGTTCCAGGGGCTTCCATTGCCCACGCCGACATAGAGCAGGTCGAGCTCGGGGTCATACGCCATCGAGTCCCACACGGTGCCACCGCCACCGAGGATCCACCATTCGCCCTTCCAAGTCGCCTCGGCGCGCTTCAGGTGTCGCGCGACGTTGGCGCCCGGGCGGTCCGGGACGGTATAGAAGCGCCAGAGTTCCTTCCCGTCGTTGCTGTCGTACGCCGCGACATATCCGCGCACGCCCATATCCGCGCCAGCGTTGCCGATGATCACCCTGCCGTCGATCACGCGCGGTGCGCCGGTGATTCCATACGGCTTGGAGCGGTCCACGGTCAGCTTCGACCAGATCAGCCTTCCAGTCTCACGGTCGAGCGCGATCAGCCGGCCATCCAACGTTCCGAGGTAGAGGCGGTGGCCCCAGGCGGCCAGGCCGCGGTTGACGACGTCGCAGCAAGCCAGAACGGCCGCTTCGCCCGGCACCTTGGGATCGTATTCCCAGAGCAGCTTGCCCGAGACCGCCTCATACGCCTTCACTTTGGACCAGGCAGTCGTGATGTAGACAGCACCGTCAATCACCAGCGGGGTTGCTTCCTGTCCGCGCGCCGTGTCCAGGTCCGCGAACCAGGCCAGACCCAGATTCTTCACATTGCCGGTGTTGATCCGGTCGAGCGGCGAGAAGCGCTGCTCGTCGTAGGTACGGCCATGGGTCAGCCAGTCCGTGAGATCGTCCGCGGCTGAGATCAGTGCCGTGCCGTCCACCGGGCGTGTTGCGGCCGCATGCGCATCCGGCATCGGTTCGATTGAAGTCAGAAGGGCCACGGCGGCAGCCGTGACCCAACGCGCCGCGGTGCGTCCGAGCGATGCGTCGCCGGAAGCGTTCATGCCCGGCACCTGCGGCACCGCCACGGCACTGAAGGCTCAGCTCCAGAGTCGGCGGGAGGCGAGCTGCGCTCCCTCGACCAGGGACCTGAGCTTCAGGTACGCGATGTCCGGCTCCACTGGACCGAAACCGGCGAAAGTACCGAAGCCGCAGTCCGTCCCCGCCATGACCCGCTCGCGCCCCACGATGCTGGCGAAGCGCTCGATGCGTTCGGCGACCAGCTGCGGATGCTCGATGTAGTTCGTGGTCGTAGCCAGCATCCCCGGGATGAGGATCTTATCGTCCGGGATGCTCGCGTCCTTGAAGACCGACCACTCATGCGCGTGGCGCGGGTTGGCCGCCTCGAACAAGAGTCCCTGGGGCTTGGCCTTGAGCACGATCGGCAGCAGGCGCTGCATCGGTACGTCGTGATGGTGCGGCCCTTCGTAGTTGCCCCAGCACACGTGCATTCGCACGCGCTCCGCAGGCACGTTGCGCAGCGCGTGGTTCAGCACCTCGATGTGGCGCGCGGCGAGGATCTCAAACGCCTCGAGCGAGCGGTCGCGATACATCGTGTGCCGCCCCATCGCGAGATCCGGCGCATCGATCTGCAGGATGATGCCCGCTCGCACGATGGCCTCGTACTCGGATGTCAGGGCCGCGGCCAGGACCTCGAGGTACTCGTCCTGCGTGCGGTAGAAGTCGTTGGGCTGAAAAAGAGCGACAACTCCAGGGGATGCGGCATTCATGAAGGTCCCCATGGGATGCGCCGCGGCGGCCGCCGCATTCAGATTCGAGATATCCACCTCCAGCGGCCGCAGGTCCTTGACGCTCACCGGACCGACGCAGCGCGGGCGCCGGTATTTCGCCGTGGACCCACGCTCCGCGAGCTTGCGCAGGAGTCCCGGAAACTCGACCAGGTCCTGCCCCGGCTCGCGCGGCGTGTCGCCGCCGAACCCGGACAGGCGCCGCGCGATGTAGGTGGCGTAGCTGATCTTGCTCATCTCGCCGTCGCTGACCAGATCGATGCCGACCTCCACCTGCCGGCGCACCACTTCGGCCACGGCCGCGTTAATAACGGCGTCGTCGCGATCGCTGTCACGCGATTCTTCGCGCTCGCGCGCGAACAGCACCTCCGTCACGGCCTGGCTGCGCGGAAGGCTGCCGACGTGCGTCGTGAGGATTCGGTCGATGCTGCCCATCATGCCGATTGAGCTCCGGCTCTTCAGCGATACGTGTTGTTGGAGGTGTGATCGCCTGCCAGCCAGCGCTTGAGCTCCTGGTGGGCATCCGCACGCCGCTCGCGCGCGATCTTGTCGGCCTCGGGATGATCCCGAGTGAACTCGAGAATCAGCCCGTTGGGGTCCGTCACGTAGACCGAGCGGCAATACCCGTGCTCGAGTACGAAGGTATCGGGCGGCTTGATGCCAGCCTTTTCTATCCTCGCCTCAATGCCCGCCTGCGTCTCAGCGTCCACCTTGAGCGCGATATGGTTGAACGGCGTCGGCGGCATCTTCGGGCCGAACTGCGCCTGGTCGGCAGGGTCGGCGAACTGGAAGAAGGCGAGCGCCCCGCCATCGCCGATACTGTAGAAAGTGTGAACGTAGGTGCGCACCTTGCCGAAGAGCTCATCCGACTCGCACCAGGTCGCCGTCAGCGGCAAGCCGATGACGTCCTCGTAGAAGCGCCGGTTCCTCTCCTGGTCCCAGGTCACGTAGGCCGTGTGATGCAGGCGCGTAGGCAGTTTGGCGAGCTGAGCCATGACACTCTCCTTTTCTTTCTCTCAGAAGCGATAGCCGAACTCTACTCCGTACTGGCGCGGCAGGGCTCTCCACAGGAAGCCCCCCGGGGAGAACTCCGCATTGTAGATCTTGTTGGTCAGATTCTTGGACCAGGCGGTCACCGACCACCGGTCGGCCTCGACGCCGGCGCGCGCGTCGAGTAGGTTGATCGGATCGCGATCGGTCACGTTGTACGGGTCCCACCAGGTCCGGCCGATCATCTGATAGTCCAGGCGCAGCACCCCGTTCACTCCGCCGCCGAGCGGCTCGTGGACCTGGAAGCCCGCGTTGACAGTATTCTTAGTCAGCAGCGGCGGCTTGTTGCCGATCACCGTGGGATCTTCCATGTGGGTGACCTTGCCGTCCGTGTAGCCGAAGTTCGCGTACAGGTCGAGCCAATTCGTCGCCCGCGCGGTCAGCTCGAGCTCGCCCCCCTTGTACCGGGCGTCGAGATTGCCGAGATTCTGAGTCGAGGTGTTTGCATCGAAGTAGAAGAAATAGCCGTTGTGCGAGTCGGTGTAATAGAGCGCCGCGTTCGCGCTTAGCCGGCGGTCGAGGAACTCGCTCTTGGCGCCCACTTCCCAGGTCTCGGCGATCTCGGCGTTGAACAGATCATGGACGCCCAGATGGCCGGAGGCGGCCGCGACCGCGCCGACACCGGTCTGGTTGAAGCCGCCGCTACGAAACCCGCGGCTCCAGCCGCCGTAAAAGGTCAGGTTGTCGGTTGGCTTGTAGCGCAGCGTGCCCTTGGGCTGCGCCGCGTCAAAGGTGTGCTTGCGCACCTCGCCGGTGTGCGCCGTCCCGAGTGTGGCCGGAGGCAGGAACGCGGTCGGCGTGCGGGTGGTGTTCTGCCGCTCATCCTCGTCGTAGCGGATCGCCGCATCGAGCTCGAACTGCTTGGTGAACTCGTAGATCGCATCGCCGAACACGGCCCAGGCGTTGTTGTTCTGCGAGTCAGACAGGAAGGTCGCGTTCGTGTTGGTGGCGAACGGATTGGCCGGATCGACGAGCGGCGTCTCATAGACGGCCGGGACGCCCTGTCCCCGGTCCACGAGATTGTCCGTGGAGATGAAGCGCTCCGTATGCACGTAATACCCGCCCGCGATCCACGAGAAACCGCCGATCTTCGGCGAGGTGAAGCGCAGCTCCTGGCTGTAGGTCGTCACGTCGATGAACTGGCTCTGGCTCTGATCGAATGGCCCGCCGAGGGCTGCCGGAACCCCGCCGGTAAAGAAATAGAGGAGAGACGTGGGGATCGGCCGGAAATCGAAGGCGTCTCCGGTGTCGATCTCCTTGGTGCGGTTGTAGTCCGAGACCGCCGTGAGCGTGCCGCCCCCCAGGCTGTGATCGAGCTTGAGCGCGACATCCGTCACGTCGCGGGTGTCCGTGCCCAGGTTGTTGTTCTGGATCGGGCTGGTGACGTCGTTGGCGTTCGGCGGCGTGCTGAAATCGCTGAAGACGCTTGCTTCGTTGGCACGCGGAATGATGTAGTAGTAGGCGGTCGTCTCGACCCGATCGAAGAGCGCCCGCAGGTCCGCGGACCACTGCTCGGAGGGTTTCCACAGCAGCCGCAGCCGCCCGGAGTAATCCCGATACGGGTCCGCCTTGCGGTTCAGGTAACTGTTCTCCCGATAGCCGTCAGTGTCGTAGTAGTTGAGCGAGGCGCGATACTTCAGCGTTCCGGTCGAGTCAATCGGGCCGCTGACGGCCACCTGGGCCTTCTCGGACACCCCGTTGCCCACGCCGACCCTCACGGCACCTGAGAAGTAATCGGAAGGATCCGCGGTGTGAATGAGGATCGCGCCGCCGATGGCATTGCGACCGTACAAGGCGCCCTGCGGACCCTTCAGCACCTCGATCTCCCGAATGTCGGTGAGCTCCTGGTCGAACTGGTAGGGATTGGTCTCGAGCACTCCGTCGACCAGCACCGCGACCGACGGCTCGCTGTTGCGCGCCTGGGAGATGCCGCGGATGGTGATGAAGGAGTTGCCGACGTTCTGCACCTCGACCAGGGTCATGTTCGGGACCATCGCGACGAAGTCGCGGGGGGATTCGATTCCCGCCGCCTCGATCGCCTGCTGGGTGAAGACGTTTTCGGTCACCGGTACGTTCTGGATCGTCTCATCGCGCTTGCGCGCCGTGACCAAGACTTCCTCGAGCACCGTGGCTTGGCTTTGCCCCCAGGCGGGAGTGGCGAACTGGACTACACCCGGCAAGGCCGCCAGGACCGGAAGTGTTCTGCGCAACGCTGCGAACATGTGAGCCCCCTGTGAACTGATTATTAGGATTTGGCGCCGCCGCCCTGCCCCGTCCGCGCGGCCGCGAGCTCCCGCCGCACCAGCTGCGCGCCCGCCACCATCGCCTGCAGCTTCCCGAAGGCGACCTCGCGCGGCAGGTATTTCATGCCGCAATCGGGTGCCACCAGAAGATTCGCCGGATCAACGAACGGCAGCGCGCGGCGGATTCTGTTCGCCACACCCTCCGGCGTCTCGATCGCGTGAGTACCCAGGTCGATGACCCCGAGGATGATCTTCTTGCCGGGCAGCGCCTGGAGCACGGCGCAGTCGAGGCTCGACTGCGCGGTCTCGATCGAGACTTGCGCGCAGCGGCACTCGGCGAGCTCAGGCAGGAACGAATAGCCGGACGGCCGCACGTGAATGATGGCCGCGTAACCGAAGCAGATATGCACCGCCGTGACCCCCGAGATACCCTCAAGCGCGCGGTTGACCGCGCGCAGGCCGAACGCACGTGCCTCCTCCGGGCGCGCCTGCATGTAAGGTTCGTCGATCTGCACCACATCCGCGCCGGCATCGAAGAGATCGCGGATCTCCTCGTTCACGGCGGCCGCATAGTCCATGGCGGCGTGCTCGCGGCTTCCGCCGTAGTAGTCGATCTGCGCCTGCTGGGCCATCGTGAACGGCCCCGGAACCGTCGCCTTGACGTGGCGCTGGGTGTGGCTGCGCAGAAACTCGAGGTCGCGCACGCCGACGGCATGGCGGCGGCGGATCGGCGCGATAACACGCGGCACGGGGTTCGGATGACCACTGCGATCGAGCGCGGTGCCCGGATTGTCCAGATCGATCCCATCGAGGGCGGTCGCGAAGAGATTGGAGTAGCTCTCGCGCCGTATCTCCCCGTCCGTGATGATGTCGAGGCCGGCATCCTCCTGTGCCTTGATGGCCATGATGGTCGCGTCGTCCTGCGCCTGCGCCAGGAACGCCTCCGGGACACGCCACAGTTCGCGCGCGCGCACCCGCGGCGGGAAGCGGCCGGCGAGACGCTCGCGGTCAATCAGCCACTCCGGCTGCGGGTAGCTGCCGACGAGCGTAGTTGGAAAGAGCATCGCGGTTTCCCCTTTGCGCGCGCCTAGCTGGCCAGTGCGCTCGTCCCGCCGGGGGGCCAAGTCGGCCCGCCGGCCAGTGCGGCGCGGATCTCCTTGCCGTGCTGATCGAGAAGTGGTGCGGCACTCACCGACTTGGCCCGACTGCCGTTGAACTGCAGTGCGGGCCGCACGGCTTCCTTTGCCGAGTGCGGGGCTTCGACCGGCACGACGATGCCGAGATGGCGGATCTGTGGGTCTACTACCACGTCATCGATGCGGTTGACGGGTGCGTAGGGCACGTCATTGGCCTGCAGTCGCTCGATCCAGTGCGACAGCGGCTCGCACACGAAACGCGCGTCGAGTTCCAGACGCAGTGCCTCATACTCGGCGACGCGGCGCTCGCGCGGGTTGAAGCGCGGATCACTCGCAAGCTCCGGTGCGCCGAGCGCCGCGACCAGTCCCTGCCAGAACTTCTCGAGCGACGACAGGTGAATCGCTATCAACCGCTCGTCTGCTGTACGCAGGATGTAGGCCTGCGCCAGCCGGGGCCGGTCGGCGGAGGTGGGAGTCTGTCCGAGTGCGAAGAACGCGGCGAAGGGCTCGACGGCGAAGTGCGCCATCGCTTCCAGCATGGATACTTCGACGTGACCGCCACGCGCGGTGCGGCCCCTTTGCACCAGGGCCGCGAGGATGCCCTGTGAGGCATAAAGACCCGTGATTGCATCGGCAAGCGCGGGACCCAGGAACTGTGGTCGGCGGTAGTCGACTACCACGCTGAGAAACCCGCTGAGCGCCTGCGCGACCGAGTCATAGCTCGGGCGCTCGGCGTACGGGCCGCTCGCTCCGAAGCCGCTGATCGAGCAGTACACGAGCCGCGGGTTGATTTGCAGCAGTCGTTCGACACCCGCTCCGAGGCGCTCTGCAGTCCCCGGCCGGAAGTTCTGAATGTACACGTCGGCCTCGCGGATGAGGCCCCGGAAGAGTTCGCAGTCCGCGGTCTGCTTCATATCGAGCGCGACGCTGCGCTTGTTGCGGTTGTAGGCCTGAAAGTGTGGCGAGTACTGGCCGCCCTGGTAGGCGCGGTACGGGTCCCCCTCGGGGCTCTCGACCTTGATGACGTCCGCGCCGAGGTCCGCCAACATCATCCCGGCGCACGGCCCGGTGATGAACGTGCCCTGCTCGACGACGCGAATGCCCGCCAATGTCGGTTCCATAGCAGTGCGGGTGCCTCAACCGTCCTGGCTCGGCTTGAAGTCGGGAGGGGCTTCACCGTCGTAGTTGATCGCCTGCGCCGCGGCGTGTGACATGACGAAGCCGATGGCGCGCTGCTGTTCCTCGAGCAGATGGGCGACGAGCCCCGCAGTGCGCGCAAGCAGCGGCACCCCCTTCAGGGCCAGCAGCGGATAACCGGCATCCAGGAGCACCGCCGGAATCGCTCCGGAGACGTTCAGCGCGAGCGGACGGCCGATGACTTCCGGCAGCAGCCGCTCGACGGCGCGGGCAATCTCCGCGTGTTGTCCCGAGGCATTCGCCTCGACTGCCACCTCGAGGAGGCGCTGTGCGCGGGGATCACCGCCCCGGTGCAGCGGATGGCCATAGCCAGGGATCGCCTGCTTGGCCTCGCGGTACTCGCGCACCACCTCGCGGGCAGCCGCTTCGAGTGACGCAGCGCTTTTGCCGCGGGCACTGATCTGCGCAAGGAAGCGACCCGCGGCCTCGGAAGAGCCAAGCACCACCGACCCGCACCCAAGAATCCCGGCCGCAACCGCTCCCTGCAGAGCCTCGGGCGCCGCCGCCAGGGTCATGCGGGAGACTTGAACGCTCGGCACCAGCCCGTGTTCGGCGATCGCTACCAGCGCTGCATCGAGCACGCGCAGCTGAGCGGGTGTGGGCAACGAACCGGTCACCAGCAACCAGAAGTGCTCGGTGAAAGTGATCCGGCCGATCAGTTCACGCGTCAGATCACGCCCGCGGACGAGGATGGTCTCTGCGTTTGACGTCGAAATCGCCGAGCTGCGCTGGTCCTGCCGCCCAATCTTCAAGTTGCCCTCTCAAGGCCCTCTCGGGCACATTTCGCATACCGAAGGCTACGTCGGTATCCGAAACAAGATAGTGGACTTCCCCTCGGACCGTCGTCAAGGCTGCTCCTCACCCCTTCCGACATTTCGGATATCGAAATAGACTGCGTGCGTGGCAAAGGGCAGGAAAACGCCGGTGCGTCGCGAGGCGATGGGCGGACTCGCCAAGGGACTCACCGTGATCCGCGCCTTCTCGCGGGATCATGCGGCCCTGAGCCTCAGCGACATCGCGCGCAGTGCCCGCATTCCGGCCGCCACGGCACGACGCTGCCTGCTCACGCTGGAGGAACTCGGCTACGTCACGCGCAGCGGGCGTGACTTCCTCCTGCGCCCGAAAGTGCTCGAGCTCGGCGCGGCATACCTGGAATCGATGAATATCGAGCAGATCACCAAGAATCATCTCGAAGAGCTGGCACGCAACACGGCCGACTCGGCGGCCCTGTGCGTGCTGGACGGGGTTGAGATCGTCTACGTCGCACGCACCTCGGTGCGCACGCTGCTGCGCCTTGAAGCCCACGTCGGCAGCCGCTTCCCCGCTCACGCCACATCGACGGGCCGCGTCCTGCTTGCCGGCGTGAGTCCGGAGCGGTTGCACCGCTATTTCCAGACCGCGAAGCTCCAAGCCCTCACCGAACGCACCGTCACCGATCCGCAGAAGCTGCGTGCGTTGATCGAGGATTGCCGTCGCAACGGCTACTCGGCGGTGGAAGATGAACTTGCTTATGGTGTCATCGCGCTCGCCGTCCCGGTTCTTGACCACCATGGTCGTGTGGTCGCAGCCCTCAACTCATCGAGTCATTCGCGCCGTACAACCAAGACGAAGCTGGTGCGCGAACGGCTGGCGATGTTGCAGCAAGTGAGCCGGCAGATTTCCGCGGACCTCGCCACCGTTCCCTGGCTGTCTTTGAGCGCACAGATCTAGTCCCGCAAGCCTCGGGGCGGGCGCGCTTGACGACCGTCAGGTGAGTCCGTAGCCTGAGTACGAAAAGTTTTTCGCTATTCGAATTTCAGGCTTATGCTGGCAACGAGCGCAGCGAGGAATGCGGCGACGCACCCAGTAGACCAGTTCCTCATGGTGGAAGACGCGCGTCTGCGCTTCCGAGACGAGGGCGCAGGTCCTGCGGTCATACTCCTGCACGGCTGGACTCTGGACCTCGAAATGTGGGATCCGCAGGTCGCGAGGCTGCGGCACGAGTTCCGCCTGGTGCGTGTCGATAGGCGCGGTCACGGATTCTCGAGCGGCACGCCCTCAACAGCACGCGATGCGACTGACGTTGCCGCCCTTTGTCACCACCTCGGCCTGACCCGGGTCGCGGTCCTCGGCATGTCGCAGGGGGCGCGTAGTGCCCTCGCTTTCGCCGGCGGCGCGCCCGAGCGCGTGGACGCCGTCATTCTCGACGGACCGCCCTCCTTCGAGCTTGCCTCCGCCGACGCGGAGGTGCCGTTCGAACACTTCCGGACCGTCGCGCGTACGCGCGGCATGCCCGCCTTTCGCCGCGAATGGCTGCGCCATCCGCTTATGCAACTGCGCACTGCGGATCTGCAGATGCGCGCGCACCTTATCGCGATGATCGAGCGGTTCGCAGGCAATGAGTTCACCGATTCCCCCCTCAAGCCGGACGTCCTTCCGGTACCGGCGCTGCCGCGGTCATCGAATGCGCCAGCACTGGTGCTCAGCGGCGAGCTCGACGTGCCGCGCCGGGTTCAGTCCGCCGATCGCCTGAGCGTGCAGCTGCGGTGCGCCGAGCGGGCCGTGATCACCGGCGCCGGCCATCTGCCCAATCTCGACCGGCCGGACGAGTACAGCGAAATATGCCGCGCCTTTCTGAGGCGGCACACGCGGGCGCGCAGTACGCCCTGAGGAGTCGCCATGCCAAGGATTCTGGTCCTTTACTACAGCAGCTACGGCCACATCGAGGCCATGGCGTACGCGCAGGCTGAAGGCGCCGGCCGTATCGCCGGGGCGCAGGTGACGGTCAAGCGGGTTCCCGAACTGACACCGCCGGACGTCGCGCGTGCCGCGGGCTTCAAGCTCGACCAGCGGGCGCCGCTGGCGCGCCCGGAAGAGCTGGATCAGTACGACCTGATTCTGTTCGGCACTCCAACGCGCTTCGGCAACATGGCGGCTCAGATGCGCAACTTCCTCGATCAGACCGGCCCCCTTTGGATGAGCGGCGCACTCGTCGGCAAGGTCGGCAGCGTTTTTTGCAGCACTGCCAGCCAGCACGGCGGCCAGGAGACGACCATCACCTCCTTCCACAGCACCTTGCTCCACCACGGAATGATCGTGGTCGGCCTGCCCTACACGTTCAAGGATCTCGCGACGATGCGCGAGGTGACCGGCGGGACTCCCTACGGCGCGAGCTGTGTAACTGGGGCGGGGAGCGAAATGCGGATGCCGACGCCATTGGAACTCGACATGTGTCGCTACCAGGGCGAGCACGTCGCCCGAATCACGGCTCGCCTTGTCTCCGGTTCGGCGTGACGAACGCGTTCGCATCAATACTCCAAGCGCCGGCGCCTGCCGGTCGGATGCAAGTCGTTATGACCGCAGATAGCGGCGCAGGTAACGGAACCAGAAACGTATCAGCGGCCAGCGTGGCGGCGCCGGTCGGCGGAACTTCGAGACAAAATCCCAGATGAGGCGGCTCGCATCAGGGTGCGCGGCATCGTTGAACCGGTGGCGCTCGTCTCCGCCGCTCCACGCGTGTCCCAGTCCATCGACCGATATCGAGCGCAGCAACACCTGGTCACTGCGCACATAATCACGCTGCCAGTACTTACGTCCTTCGCCATTGATGCACCGTTCCACCGGCCCGGCCAGCGGCTCGGGGGGCGTGCTCACCAGCTCGGCGAATTTGCGGAACTGGCTGACGATCTGCTCAGCGTTACGCGGATGCACCACGGTATCGCGACTGCCGTGCATCACCAGTGCCGGCACGAAGCGCAATTTGCGGGAAACCCTGCGTGCAGCTTCGTGCGCCGTGGTCTCGGGCGAAAGCCGCGCACCGGCGCGCATTGTCTGCGCGGCTGCGAGCGCGGAGTCGGCCCCGCGGTACATTACGCCGGCCACCATGGCGCACGCGGCGAAGATGGCGCCATAGCAAAATGCCAGGACGGCTGTCATCGCGCCGCCGGCCGAGATTCCGGCCAGGTACACGCGCGAGCGATCGACGGGGTAGCGGCGGGCAATGTCCCGCACCAGCGTCACGATTGCGGCCGCCTCACCCGCGCCCTCTCTGGTTCGCGGCTCGAACCAGTTCCAACAGCGCAGCGGATTGGCCTGCAGGGACTGCTGTGGATACAACACGATGAAGTGGTGCTGGTCCGCCACCTCGTTCATTCGCGTTCCCTCCGCGAAGGTGCGCGCATCCTGACTACAACCGTGCAGCATCACCAAGAGAGGCACGCGGTCGCGCCGGGTTACCGTGGTCGGGACATACAGGAAGTAATCCCGCTGCTGCCGGAAAGTCCTCGCGCGCAGCGCGTGGGGAAAACGGCCCGCCAGCCAGCCTGCGGGCAAAGGTGCGTGCAGCCTTCGCCACGGCGCCAACCTCGAGAGCGTGGCGCGCATCGGCGTCAAAGGCCCTCCGGCCGCGCAGGTCTCGCCGGCGCCGCGCGCGGTCGATTCCGGTGGCGTGCCAGTCCCGCGCGGGGACGGGTTGGCCGACCCTCCGCTCGCCGCGGCGCATTGATCTCGGCATACTCGCCTGCCACTTCACCATCGAAGCTCATTACTCGTCCGGCAAAGTCCTCGTTGAGATTGCCTTCTTCCCCGGGCGCCAGTTTTGCTTGGTAAGTCATAATATTAAGGTTCGTTTGCGAGGTGAATTCGAGTAGCCTTCGGCGCGGATCAACCACGTCGGACAGTGCGCACGCAGGGGCAGCGATGAACGGCACGCTTTCACTTATCGAACTCGCAGGCCATGTGGGCCTTCTCCTCTGGGGCACGCACATGGTCGGCACCGGGGTGCAGCGCGGCTTCGGCACGGTGCTCCGACGCTGGCTCGGCCGCAACCTCGGTCGCCGCTTCCGCGCGTTCCTGACCGGGCTTGGCGTGACCGCGCTTCTCCAGAGCAGCACCGCGACGGGTCTGCTCGCGACCTCGTTCACGACGACGGGGGTGATCACGCTCGCCCCCGCGCTCGCGGTCATGCTCGGCGCCAACGTCGGCACCGCGCTCCTGACGCAGGTGCTGTTCTTCAACGTGGCCCTGTTGGGACCACCCCTGGTGCTCGTCGGCGTGCTCGTTTTCCGCTGGGCGGGCGACAGCCGGGCGAAGAATATCGGCCGCATCGGCATCGGCCTCGGGCTCATGCTCATGGCGCTCGCGGGCCTGGTGCACACGCTGGGACCCCTCGAGAACACCCCGTTGCTGCGCTCGGTCATGGGCGCGCTGGCCGGGGACCCCGTCCTCGCGGCACTGATCGCTGCGGCACTCACCTGGGCATGCCACTCGAGCATCGCCATCGTGCTGCTCGTGGCGACCTTCGCCGCCACACACGTCGTCGATCCGACCGGCGCTCTCGCCCTCGTGCTCGGCGCGAACCTCGGCGGGGCATTCCCCGCGCTCGTCGACGCCTCGACCTCCGCCGCCAGGCGCCTGCCGCTCGGAAACCTGCTGGTGCGCACCGTGGGCGTGGTGCTCGCGCTGCCGTTCCTGCCCGCGATCACTCATGCACTCGAGCTCGCCGAGCCGGCTCCCGGGCGTCTGGTCGTCGACTTTCACCTGGCGTTCAATCTCGCACTCGCAGCGCTGTTCCTGGGGTCTGTCAGGGGCCTCGCGCACCTCCTCACGCGGTGGCTGCCGGACCCGCCAGCGCCGGCCGATCCGGGCCGGCCCGTCTATCTCGACGTCGCGGCCCTTGACTCCGCCACGGTCGCCCTTGCGAACGCCGCCCGCGAGACTCTGCGCATGGCCGACATGGTCGAGATCATGCTGCGCGATGCGCTCGGGGTGCTTCGGCATAATGATCGTACACGCGCCGAGGCGGTCGCCGCACAGAATCGTTGCGTCGATCAGCTCGGTAGCGCGATTCGCCGCTACCTCGCCGACGTCGGCGACGAGCAGACCCTCGACCACCAGCGGGAGGGTGCACGGGGACAGGATATCCTGTCGGCCGTGATCAACCTCGAGCATGTCGCCGACATCGTCGCCAACAGTCTGGTCGAATTTGCAATGCGGAGTGTCAAGCGCGGCAGAGCGCTCACGGCCGAGGAAATCGAGACAGTCGCCGCCATGCACGGCGAGCTCCTCGAGAGCCTGCGGCTCGCACTCGCGGTCTTCCTGCAGGCCGAGCCTCGGGACGCGAAGCGCCTGGCCGCGCGTAAGGGACAGTTCCGTGAGTTCGAAGTGACCGCCACGGCACTGAGCGTGCGCCTCCTGCGCAATGCCGCCGCGGCCAGCCACCTCACCGACACCGAGGCGGTCGAACCCCTGGTTGAGGAGAGCGGCCTCTTCCTGCGCACGGTGCGCGACCTCAGGCGCATTCACTCGCACCTTGCGAGCTTCGCCTACCCAATCCTGCATCGACCCCGCAGCCGAGGCCGGCGCGCCGCCGCGCGTGGCGTGGCCGAGGCTGGTGCCGTCAATCCGCCCGCCGCGCCGCTTCCAATTGAGCCGCCAAAGTCCGCGGCTGTCGAGGAGGACGACTTGGGATGACCCGCCGCGGGGCCGCGGCAACAGTTGCGACTTGCAACGCCCCTCAACCTCTGTAGCCGTTGGGCCGTGCGGGTTGCCACAGGGGCTTGCTCAGATTCTCCGTGAACGAAGAAAACATGATGTTGAAGCTGATGCTGATCCGCTCGTCTTGGCTCGCGCTCGCGTCGACGGAATGCTGCAGGTAGGCCGGAAACACCAGCATCGTTCCGTCCTTCACTCTCACCACGACCTGATCGGTATTCTCGGCAGTGAGCTCGACGACCGGGGGCCGGATGATCCCGGTCTGATTGCGCGGGTCATGGAAGTTGATGGTGTCCGCACCCGGATGGGTCCGGACGTAGTACACGCCACTCAGGAAGTTGTTCGGGTGCTGGTGCATCTTGTGCGCCGCGCCTGTTGCGAGGACTGTCGCCCAGCAGGCGGTGACTTGGTATGCGTCGTAGCCGATCCTGAGAAATCGCAGAATTCCCGGTACGACTCGGTGCACGCAAGAAACCAGATCCCGGAACTCATCGAGCTCGTGGAGTGTCTGGACCGACTGCCACCCTTGGCCGGGCGCAAGGGCCGGCAGGTCGCGCCTCAGGCGCGCGAGCGCTGCGAGCGCCTGAGCGCAGATGGCGTCGCGCAACTGCGCCTCGAGCTCGATCTTCCATACCAGCGTGGCGAACATCGGAATCACATCCGATGTCTCGCTCCACCGGGGTGGAGAGTCTGATGGCGGGTCGCGCTGCATGGTCGAACTGCACGCCCGATGATGCGCCGCGATCGCAAGCCCGGGTAGTATCGGCTGCTGTCCCGGGTTTTCGGCCTTCAACCGCTCAGACGCTTTCCAGCTCGGGCTCGACTTCCTTCGGCTTGTCCGTCTCGGGCTTCACTTACGCTTGCTGTTGCTTCCTGGGACGAGCCGATCGCCTCTCCCACGGCGACGACATTGCGCCCGGCCCGCCTGGAGCTGATCAACGCCTGCTCGGCGGCCTCCAGAACCGCCTGGGTGCTGGCGCCGTCCTCGGGAAAGATTGCAATCCCCACCGACAGGGTGATCGGTCCGAGTTGATGATCGTTGTGCCCGATCTGCAGGCTGCGCGCTCGCTGGCGAATCAGATCCGCGCGCTGCCACACGATCTGCCGCGACGCGTTCGCCATCACCAGGGCGAATTCGTCGGCGTCGTAGCGGGCGACCAGGTCTTCGGCGCGCGACAGCGCCACCACGCACTGACCGACGGACTGCAGGATCGCATCACCGGCGGTGTGCCCAAGCGTGTCGTTGAATTCCCTGAACTGATCGACGTCGATCATCATGACCGCGAAGGTATGCCCGTGGCGCTGGGCGCGCGCTTTCTCGCGGGCCAGGGATTCCTCCAGGAAGCGACGGTTATACACGCCGGTCACTGGGTCCCGCATGACCTGATCGTGCAGCCGTCGGTTGGCGTGCACCAGATCGTGCTCCGCCCAGATTCGCTTCTTGATCTCGAGATCGAGCGCCGTCCGCGCCACCTCGAGTTGCGCGCTGCGCTCCGCCACGCGTCGCAGGAGCCTCGCGATCGGGTGCACCAGCATCTCGACCGATTCGCCGCCCGCCACCGGAGCCCGCTGCTGCGGCGCCGGTTCGCCCAGAGTGGCACTGACGGTCGCCAGCAGTAATTCAGGATTCGTCGGCTTGATCACGAATGCGGCGCCGAAGACATGCGCCAGCGCGCGCGCTTCGACTTCAACCCCTGCGACCGCCCGAACCAACACGCGCGGCTGCGGCAGACTCGGGTCGCAACGCATCCGCACCACGAGTTTGCATCCGTCGATGTCGGGGGTAGCGAGGTCCATGATCATGAGGTCGGGGCGCTCCAGCCGCACGAGCCTCAGGGCTTCATCGGCGTCGCCGACGTCCCGCACGCAGTTGCCGTGGTTGCGCAACAGCGCGGCGGCCAAACGGCGGCTGGCCGAGTTGACGTCAAAGATCAGGATGTTGGCCATGCGCTTGAAGAGTGGCGCGTCTCATCGCGCGCCCCTGAACCATTCCAGTGCCGACTGATCGTCGCGGAAGTGCCGCACATTGATTCCGTGCAATCGGCCCAGCAGCACGAAATACTCATGCGAGTGATGCAGCTCCTGGTCGTCCGCGACCAGGGCGATCTTGTGTGAAGGATCGACGCCGACGCTCGTGAATCTCGCGAGAAATCCCGACCGCTCCACCGTGAACATTGGACTGGAGGAATGCACCGAGATGAGGATGCGGGAGCAGTGATGCCGCGTGGCAGAGTCGGCGACTGCGTCAAAGAACTCCCGGGCTTCCTCCGCGGTTTCCCGATTGAAAACGTCCGCCCTCAGGTAATCGTGCTCGGTTGCAATCCGATACACCATGGCCCCACGACCACATGAATACCAGACGCGATGAATACCAGATTCGATGCGACACAAACGAATTTCGTGGATGGTTCTTATGACCCATCGGGTGAGTGCGCGGTCCGTGGGTAGGCGAGCGGTCCGTGGGCAGGCGCGCGGCCCGTGGGCAGGCGCGCGGCCCGTGGGCAGGCGCGCGGCCCGTGGGCAAGGCGCGCGGTCCGTGGGCAGGCGCGCGGCCCGTGGGCAAGGCGAGCGGTCCGTGGGCAGGCGCGCGGCCCGTGGGCAAGGCGAGCGGCCCGTGGGCAGGCGAGCGGTCCGTGGGCAGACCGGCGTCCTGTGCGGCTGCGGTTCAGGATACGTGACCGCTCGCGCTGCGTTCGCGGGTCGCCGGCGGGTCCGCGTCGGATCGCTCGGATTGCGCTGCCCCGACCAGGCTGACGAGTCGCTGCCTGAACGAGCTCATCGCCTGTTCCAGCAGCTCGCAGGTCGCACGCGCCTGCTCCCTCTGCTGCTGTGGATCCAGTGATTGCAGACTCGCCGTCAACTGCTCGGCTGCCGTCGCGCGAACACCGCGCAGCATCCCGCGCAGCGTGTGCACCGCGTGGCCGAAGGCTTCAGGATCACCGCTCTGAATCGCCTCGCGCAGGCCGGTCATGTGTCGGGCGGACTCGCGCGCGAATAATTCCGCTACCTCCGCGAGCAGGCGCGGGTCGCCGCCGACCTGCTCGAGCAGGGCAGCGGCATGAGCCCTGGCCGACTCCGCATCGGCAGAGCCGCCCGCTTGCTCAGGCTCGAGGCCGAGTCGCTCGACCGCATCGAGCAGCGCCGTCGGGTGGATCGGCTTGACCAGATAGCCGTCCATTCCCGCGTCCAGGCAGCGTTCGCGGTCCCCGGCCATGGCGTGGGCGGTCAGCGCGATGATCGGGATGCGTCGCCCGCAGTGCCGTTCGGACCGGCGAATCGCGCGGGTGGTCTCGATCCCGTCCATGCCGGGCAGGTGCACATCCATCAAGATCAGATCGAAGCGACCGTGTTCCAGTGCTTCCAGGGCCGCGGCCCCGCTGTCGACCGCCGTGATCGCGTGCCCGTGTCGCGCCAGCACCATCTGGGCAAGTCTGCGGTTGACGGAATTGTCTTCCACCAGCAGCACGGCCAGCTTTGGCGCGTCAGGCCGTGGCAGGGCGCGGCGCGCCACGGCTGGCGTGCCACGATGCACGGGCTCCTCAGCCGCGCGCTCCGCCAACCCGAAGCGCACCGTGAAATGAAAGGTACTTCCCTTTCCTGGCGTGCTCTCGAGCCAGATCCGGCCCCGCATCATCTCCACCAGACGGGCCGAGATGGTGAGTCCAAGCCCGGTGCCGCCATAGTGCCGCGTTGTAGAGGCATCGACCTGCCGGAAAGGCGCGAAAACGGCCGCCTGCTTCTCCACTGGAATCCCGACTCCGGTATCACGCACCGAGAAATAGCAACATAGGTCTCCGTCCGCGGAGGCTTCCGGCCGGACGCGTACGATGACGCCGCCCTGTTGCGTGAACTTGATGGCGTTGCCTACCAGATTCAGGACGATCTGCCGCAGCCTCAGGGGATCGCCGAGCAGCGCGTCCGGTGTCTGCGGCGCGACCTCCCATGAGAGATCGAGCCGTTTGGCGTCTGCCTCGATGACCAGCGTCTTCATGGCACCGTCAATGCATTCCCTGAGCGAAAACGGAATCCTCTCCACCGTCAGGTGCCCGGCTTCGATCTTGGAGATGTCGAGAACGTCATTGACGATGGCGAGCAACGACTCGCCCGAGGCGCGAACCAGTTCCAGACATTCGCGCTGCTCCGCGGTGAGCTCCGTCTGCAGCGCAACCTGCGTCAGGCCGATGATCGCGTTCATCGGCGTGCGAATCTCGTGGCTCATGTTGGCCAGGAACTCGGACTTTGCCCGATTGGCCTCCTCGGCTGCTTGCTTGGCCACGAGCAACTCCGCGTCGGCGCGCTCACGCATCTGCATTTCCCGGCGCAGCTGGTCGTGGGCCGAGATCAGGTTCGCCGTGCGCTCGCGGATCTTGATCTCGAGATCGTCCTTCGCCTTGAGTAAGTCGCGTTGCGCACTCCGATGCAGAAGCAGCTGCGTTGCGAGGTCGGCGCTCCTCTTGTCGAGGTCAACGAAAACCGCGACCTTGGACTTCAACGCTTCGGGGTCCACGGGCTTGAAGATGTAGTCGACCGCACCGACCTCATAGCCCCGCTGCACCCATTCCGTATGCTCGTCCGCCGCGGTCAGGAACACGATGGGAGTGTAGCGGGAGCGCTTGAGTCTACGGATCAGAGCGGCGGTTTCGAACCCGTCCATCTCCGGCATGCGCACGTCCAGCAGGATGAGCGCGAAGGCGGCTCGCAGGATCCAGCGCAGGGCCTCCCTGCCCGAGGCCGCGGTCACCACGTTGCGGTCCGGCCCGCACAACAGCGCCTGCAGTGCCTTGAGGCTGTGCGGCTCGTCATCGACGACGAGAATATTTACGCAAGCTGAGTCGGTCAGGCTGCTCATCGACTACCTGGACTACCTGTTTCAGGACTACCTGTTCAGCCACACGCTCAACAATGAGGTCAGCTGTTCGACGTTCACTGGTTTCGCGATGTAGTCCGACGCGCCCGCGTCGAGGCATTTCTTGCGATCCCCTTTCATCGCTTTCGCGGTCACCGCGATGATGGGCAAGTCCTTGAACTGCTCGTACCCCCGGATCATCCGGATCGTATCGTAGCCGTCGAGCTCGGGCATCATGATGTCCATCAGCACCATATCGATGTCCGGGACGCTCTTCAGGATCTCGAGACCTTCCGTGCCGCCCTCCGCGTTGAGGACTGTCATCCCGCACTCCTCCAGAGCGCAGGTCAGAGCGAACACGTTGCGTACGTCGTCGTCGACCATCAGGATCTTTCTGTTCGCCAGCCCCCGAGCCATCTCCCGTGGTCCGAGCAGCGCGCGGCTGGTGGGTTGCAGGCTGCGTAAGGCATGGTGCAGGAACAGCGTGATCTGCTCCAGCATGGCCTTGCGCGTCGGCCCTTTCTTCATGACCAGCACCTCCGCCAGTTTGCGCGAGTCCTGCTGCTCTGGGCCGCCGAGGCTTTCAGTCCCGTAGATCACGAACTGCATCTCGGGAGTTGCTTCGGACTCGGCGATCCTCCTGAGCAGCTCGATCGCGCTCATGTCGCTCAGGGAGGGACCCAGGAGCACGCAGTCGAAGGGCGTGGCGCGCAGCGCCTCGAGCACCCGTGTTCCCAGGCTGGCCGAAGTGATCTGTACCCCCGCGCCGCGCAAGCGTTCCTCGACGTCCGAGCGGCGCGCGTCATCGCCGTCGGCCACCAGCAGCGCCTTGGCGTCGCGCTCGATGAGATTGCGTATCTTCAGCAGAGCCTCACGCAGCGCTTCGGAAACCGACTCCTTGCGCACCACCGCCACGGCGCCCAAGTGCAGGCTCTCGCGTGTCTGATCCGCCGGCGACACCACGCTTACGGGGATGTGCCTGGTTTGCACGCTGTGCTTCAGCCGCTCCAGGACCACCCAGCCATCCATGTCCGGGAGTCTCACGGCCAGCGTGATCGCATCCGGCCTGAGCGCCTGAGTCAGTGCCAAAGCGGCACCGCCATTGGAAGCAATGACTCCCTTGAATCCGTGCCCCTTCGCGATGTCGAGCAGTGTGGCTGCGAACCGGGCGTCGTTCTCCACGATCAGCGCGACGTGATCGCCGGGATCGATATTGTCGCGGTCGTCGTCGGTCTGAGGCCCGCAGGTAACCGCCGGGTCGGCACCCGGCCGCTGTGCGGTCTGCTGCGCGGCCAGCGCGCCGGGCGCCGTCGTTTCCGCGCCCATGGCCGCCGGCGATGCCCTGTCCACGGCCGGTTCCTTCGGCAGGGGGAGATAGAGCACGAAAGTGCTGCCCCTGCCTGGCGCACTCTCGACCGTGATCTCGCCCCCGAGCAGCCCCGTCAGCTCCCGGCTGATCGACAGCCCGAGACCGGTGCCACCGTAACGACGGCTGGTGGTACCGTCCGCCTGCTGGAAGGCCTCGAAGATGACCTGCTGCTTGTCCGCCGGGATACCGACGCCGCTGTCCGCGACCACGAAGGCAATCACCTGTGCGGCCGCGTCCAGCTGCGCGCGCCCCGGCGACCAGCCGCTCTCGGCGGGCACGATTCGCAGCTCTACAGTGCCCTTGGCGGTGAACTTGAAAGCGTTCGACAGCAGGTTCTTCAGAATCCGCTGCAGGCGCTTCTCGTCGGTCTCGATCACCGCGGGCAGGCGCGGATCGATGCTGATTGTGAAATCGAGGTTCTGCTGTAGCGCGGTCGGCCGGAAGGTCCGATCGACGTAGTCCTGCAGGTCCGTCAGGTGCAGCGGCCCGAAGTCCAGCGTGATGGTCCCCGACTCGATCTTCGCCAGATCGAGGATGTCGCTGATCAACGCAAGCAGGTCCGCTCCCGCGGCGTAGATCGTTTGCGCATAGTCGATCTGCTTCGGCGTCAGGTTGTCGCTGCCGTTGTCCGCGAGCAGCTTGGCTAGGATCATCAGGCTGTTCAGCGGCGTTCGCAGCTCGTGCGACATGTTCGCGAGAAACTCCGACTTGTAGCGCGAGCTCAGCGCGAGCTGCTCGGCCTTTTCCTCCAGCGCCACCTTCGCCAGCTCGATCTCCTGGTTCTTGTACTCCACCTGCCCCATCTGCTCGGAGAGCAGCTGCGCCTTGTGCTGCAGCTCGTCGTTTGCCCGACGCAACTCCTCCTGCTGCGTCTTCAGCAGGCTCTCGGACTTCTGCAGATTTTCCGCCTGCTGGCCGAGCCGGTCGTTGGTCTGCTTGAGTTCCTCCTGCTGCTTCTGCAGCTCCCTGGTCAGCAATTGCGATTGCCCCAACAGATCCCGGGTGCGGGTGTTCGCCTCGATCGTATTGAACACCACGCCGAGGCCCTCGGCGAGTTGATCGAGGAAGGAAAGGCGCGTCGCGTTGAACGTCTTGATCGAGGCAAGCTCCAGCACGGCCTTCACGTCGCCTTCGAACAGCACCGGCAGGATGACGATGTTCACAGGCACAGCCGAGCCCAGCGATGAGCTGATGCGGATGTAGTCCTGCGGCACGTCCTCGAGCAGAATGCGTTTCTTCTCGACGGCGCACTGCCCGACGAGGCCTTCCCCGAACCGCACGACCTTCGCGAGATGGCTGTCGGGGCGCGAGGCGTAGCTGGCCACCATCTCCAGACACTGGTCGCCGCCGTGCGTCGACTGGGCGTACAGCACCCCTTGTAGCGCGTGGACGAGCGGGGCAAGCTCTGAGAGCACCAACTGCGAGGCGACGACCAGGTCGCCCTGCCCCTGCAGCATGCGGGAAAACCTCGCCAGATTGGTCTTGAGCCAGGCCTGCTGGTCGTTCTTGCGGGTGGTCTCCTTCAGGTTGCGGATCATCTCGTTGAGGTTGTCCTTCAACGCCGCGACCTCGCCCATCGCCTCGACCGTGATCGAGCGCGTGAGATCACCCTGGGTTACGGCGGTGGCGACCTCCGCGATCGCGCGCACCTGACCGGTGAGATTGGCCGCCATCGCATTCACGTTGTCCGTGAGGTCCTTCCAGGTCCCGGCTACCCCCGGCACCCGCGCCTGGCCTCCGAGCTTGCCCTCGGTGCCCACCTCGCGCGCCACCCGCGATACCTCCGAGGCGAAGCCGTTCAACTGATCCACCATGGTGTTGATCGTGCTCTTGAGCTCCAGGATTTCGCCGCGCACGTCCACCGTGATCTTTTTCGACAGATCGCCCCTGGCCACCGCCGTGGTCACCTCGGCGATGTTGCGCACCTGACCGGTGAGATTGGCCGCCATCGCGTTCACGTTGTCCGTGAGGTCCTTCCAGGTCCCGGCTACCCCCGGCACCCGCGCCTGGCCT
>VBNH01000077.1 GCA_005878095.1 Gammaproteobacteria bacterium
GACTGCCGGCAGGTGCCCGCCCTTGAACTGCGCCCAGTGCGCGCCGCCGTCGACCGAGATCCACAGTCCGAACTCGGTGCCGAGAAACAGCAGCTGCGGATCGACGCTGTCTTCCTTGATGACGTGCGCATAGCCGCGCACGCCCTTGGAATCCTGCGGGCTGACCAGCGGCCTCCAGGACTTTCCCCAGTCGCCGGTGGCATAGACGTACGGCGCCATGTCGCCGAAGGTGTGCCGATCGAAGGCGACATAGGCGCTGCCGGGCGCGAAGGCGCTCGCCTGCACCCAATTCACCCAGGCGTTCCGGGCAACTCCCGGCACCTGGCCGACGACATTGTCCCAGTGCTGCCCGCCATCGCGGGTCAACTGCAGGTTGCCGTCATCGGTGCCGACCCAGATGACCCCGGCCGCGAGCGGCGACTCGCTGATCGAATAGATCGTGGTGTGCATCTCCGCCGAAGAATTGTCGACGGTGATGCCACCGGACTGTTCCTGCTTCTGCTTTTGCGGATCGTTGGTGGTCAGATCCGGCGAGATCCGCTCCCAGGTCTGGCCGTGGTCGCGCGAGCGGAACAGAAACTGCGCGCCGATGTAAACCGTGCCCGGCTGGTGCGGGGACAGCGCGATCGGGGTGTTCCAGTTGAACCGCAGCTTGGTGTAGCGCTTGAGGTCCGCGGCACCGAGCTTCGGCTGGATGTCCCGTGACTCGTGGGTACGCATGTTGACGCGGCTGATGTTGCCGCCCTGGTATTCGGCGAAGACATAGTCAGGATCGGAAGGATCGGCGAACATCCAGAAGCCGTCGCCACCGAACATGTTCTCCCAGCGCGCGCTGGTGATGCCGCCCGGATAGGCGGAGTCGCCCACCCAGGAGCTGTTGTCCTGCAGGCCGCCGTAGACGTGGTAGGGGTCGGCGTTGTCGAGGCTGACGTGGTAGAACTGCGAGATCGGCAGATTATCGGTCTTCCACCACTTGTTCGCGCCGTCGTAGGAAATCCACAGTCCGCCGTCGTCCCCCGCGAACACGTGCTTGGGGTTGCCCGCCTCGATGAAGACATCGTGCACATCCCCGTGCATGCCGGCGAACCCGCCGATGGCGCTGAAGCTCTTGCCGCCGTCCTCGCTCATGATGAGGTTGCCGTCGGTCTTGTAGAGGCGGTTGGCGTCCTGCGGATCGACGATGAGGTTGGCGAAGTAGAACGGTCGCCAGACCATCCATTGGCTCTTGTCGCCGCGTTCCCAGCTGCTGCCGCCGTCGTGCGAGATCAGCAGCGCCGAGTCGGTCGACTCGACGAAGGCGTACACCCTCTTGGAATCACTCGGCGCAATGGCGAGCGCGATGCGCCCGTATGGCTTTGCGGGGAAGCCCTTGTTGGCTTGCGGAGTGATTTCGGTCCAGCTCCTGCCGCCATCCGCGCTGCGATACAGACCGCTACCGGAGAGCGCGGTCGGCCCGTCGCCGCCGGAGCGATAAGTCCACCCCTTGCGCCGGAAGTCCCACAGGCTTGCGAACAGCACGTCCGGAGCGTGTGGGTCGAGCGCGATGCTGCCGCAGCCGGTCGACAGATTGGCGCCCTTGAGGATCAGCTGCCAGGTGTGCCCGCCGTCGCTGGTCTTGTACAGACCGCGCTCGGCCGAGTCGCTCCACAGCTTGCCGGGCACGCAGGCATAGACGGTGTCGGCCGAGCGCGGGTCGACGATGATTTTGGAAATGCGCTCGGAGTCGGACAGGCCGACGTGCGTCCAGGTCTCACCGGCGTCCGTGGACTTGTAGATGCCGTCGCCGATCGACACGCTGTTGCGCGTCCAGCTCTCACCGCTACCCACCCAGACGTTCTTCGGATTGGAGGGATCGAGCGCGATCGCGCCGATCGACTGCACCGGCTGCTCGTCGAACACCGGTTTGAAGGTCGTGCCGCCATCGGTCGACTTCCATACCCCGCCGCTCGCCGCGCCGACGAACAGCGTCACCTTCCCGGAGGCATCGGTGTAGCCGGCGAGAGCGGAAATCCGGCCGCTCATGGCGGCCGAACCGATGTTGCGTGCGCCGAGGCCGGAGATCGTGCCGGAATCGGTTACGGTCGCGCCGCTCCCCGCGGCATCGGCGCCGACAGCGGAGCTGACCAGACCGGGCAGGAACACGCACGTCAATGCCGTGAGCTCGATACGCATCGTTCTTCTCCTTAAGAATCTAGCGGGCCGAGACGGCGCGCGCGCTCGCGGCGGGGAAGTGAAACTGGGCATCGTCGGCGCTGACGTTCGCTTCAGCCTTGTCGAACTGCACCTTCTGGCGATCGCTTGAGCCGCGCGGGCCCGATTCCCGGGCAAACGGGAAGTAGACACCATCCACCTTCTCGTAATCGCCGTAGTCGCTGACCGTCTCGTTGGGCACGCCGTGCTCGATGCGCCGGTTGATCGTGCGGATCTCGAGGAAGTAATCCGGATCGAGATACACGTAGGTGATGTCGCCGTTTGGCCGCGTCACGCGCAGCTTGTGCGCCTCGGTGCCATCGACGTCCTCGGTACCCAGATAGTCGAGTGTGTAGCCCTTGGCCTTGTAGTCCACGAGGGTGCCGGCGAAATCCGCCGCATCCTCGCCCAGGCCCTTGGCGTCGTCGGCCGACAGCTTTTCCGGATCCTTGCGGCCCTGGAAGGGGTTGATCCGCCACGCCTGCGTGCCGTCATAGGCCTCCACCTCGGTCAAGCCCTGGAGCGAGGCGTCGCAGCGGATCGATTGTGGGCGCTTCAGCACGCACAGGTACCCGAGCTCGAGCGTGCCGCCATTGACCAGCACCTTGCCCGAGAGACGCAGCGACTGGATCGCGTGCAGTTTCTCGATCCCGCCCCGGGCTGCGACGTTCTTGGCGGCGAGCTCCTCGGCGGTAGAGCCCAGCGCGAGCGGTGCTGCGAGCACCATCAGCGTGGCTATGACTGGATGCATGAGACTCTCCCCTCCGGTATCCCTGGCATGATGCACCGCCGAGAGTGCCGTTGTCGGGACCGATGACTTCGTCGCGACGATTTCTTGATTCGGCTCGGCGCTTTTGCAGCGCGTATTTCACTGCGAACTGCCAGCGACTGCAATTTCCTAGACGCTCGACAGGAGCGCAGGGATCGCGCGCGCGGGGGCGACGTGCTCGAACCCGCAGGCTAGCCGCAGGAGCGTCGGTTCGCTGAATGCAGCGCCGAAAAAAGACAGTCCCATGGGCAGACCCCGGTGCAGACCCGCCGGTACGCTGATGTGCGGATAGCCCGCGATCGCGGCGGGCGAGGAACAGCCGCCGGTATCGAAGTCGCCGTTCACCGGATCGATCAGCCATGCAGGTCCGGAGGTCAGCGTTACGATGGCATCCAGACGATGGCGGGCGAGGACCGCGTCGATGCCCCTGGCGCGCGTCGCGCGCAGGCAGGCCGCACGGGCCTTGAGGTAGGGCGCGTCTTGCAGGCCCGCTTTGGCTTCGGCTTGACGCAGCAACTCCTGGTCGAAGAGCGGCAGTTCGCGAGGCGCCTGGGCAGTGTTGAAGCGAATCAAGTCAGCCAGGGTACGGACCGGGAAGCCGCTCGGGAGCCTCGCCAGGTAGCTATTCAAATCGCTCTTGAACTCGTACAGAAGAACTTCCAGCTCAGGCGCCACCCAGTCAGCGTGCGTCGGCAGATCCGCCGGATCGATGATCTGGGCGCCGGCCTGGGCCAGTGTCGCGACACACCGATCGAGGAAATCGTTCAGCGGCGCGTTGTCGGCGAAGAACCGGCGCGCGATGCCGAGCCTTGCGCCGCGTAAGCCATCCGGATCCAGAAAGCGCTGATAGTCGGCCACGAACCGACCTCCAACCGCCGCACTCGCCGCATCGGAGGCGTCCGGACCGGACATCGCGCCGAGCAGCAGCGCCGCATCGCGCACCGAGCGTGCGAGCGGGCCTGCGGTGTCCTGGCTGTGCGAGATCGGCACGATACCGCGGCGGCTGACGAGTCCGACGGTCGGCTTCAGCCCCACGATGCCGTTGATCGAGGCCGGGCTGACGATCGATCCGTCAGTCTCGGTACCGACGGCGGCGGCACACAAATCCGCCGCCACTGCGACCGCTGAGCCCGAACTCGAGCCCGATGGCGTGCGGTTCAGCGCATGGGGATTCAGCGTCTGGCCACCACGCGCGCTCCAGCCGCTGGAGGAATGCGTCGAGCGGAAGTTCGCCCACTCGCTGAGGTTCGTCTTGCCCAGAATCACCACGCCGGCGGCCCGCAGGCGTGCGATGAGCGGTGCGTCCTGCGGAGCATACCAGCCATCGAGGGCGAGGGAGCCTGCGGTCGTCATCATTCGATCGGACGTCTCGACGTTATCCTTGATCAGAATTGGCACGCCGTGCAGTGGCCCGCGCGGTCCGCGCGTGAGGCGCTCCTCGTCCAATGCGGCGGCGATGTCCAGCGCACGCGGATTTGTCTCGAGCACTGCACGCAGCTGTGGGCCGTGACGATCCAACGCCTCGATGCGATCGAGGTAGGTCTGCGTCAGGCCCCGCGCCGTCAGCCGCCCGTCGGTCATCGCCGCGGCGATGTTGGCGAGGTCCTGGGGTGAGCCCGCGGCTGTGCTCGGCTGCGCGCTCGGCGCACGCCCCGGAACGCCAAGCATGGCGGCAGTCGTCGCCATGAGAAACTCGCGGCGGTCCATCTCAAGGCCTCCTCGTATCGGGCATACGGGCCGCTGCGGCGGGCATAGACTCTGTGGACTATATAATAAGCACGGTGGTGAAAGACTTGCCCGCGAGCCTGAGCCCGTATAATGAATTGCCCCGGGCGCATTGGAGCCAGCTGAGATGTCGGTGCGAGCCACCATCACGTCGCTGTTCGAACAGGTTGCCCGCGAGCAGCAGAGGAAACTGTCGCCGCTGTCCGATGACCTGAAGCTTCTCGCGTCGGGCCTGGACTCGCTCAGTTTCGCTCTCATCGTCGCGCGGCTGGAGGACAAGCTCGGCTATGACCCGTTCGACACCGCCGAGAGCTTTCCGGTGACGTTCGGCGACTTCGTCAGACTGTACGAAAGCCACTCGCGCTAGCGGCCATGTGGCTGTGGGGGTCGTTGACAGCCTCCGGCACGCCGCCCTCGGGATGCCTGTATGGCGCGGGCGCACGCATCGAGCTTGCAACGCTGGCCGGGGCGTCGAGCCTCGGCGCTCGATTGGAAGCGCTGCGCGGGCGCACCGTCCTCGTTGCCGCCCGCGACCAATTGAGCGCCGCACTCGCGCTGATCGAGCTCGATGGGGTGGTGCGGCGCATGGTGCTCTGTCCGCCCGACTTGTCTGCCGAGCATGCGCCCGCCGTGATGCGCGATTCGGGAGCGGATGCGTACCTCACCGATGCGGGCGCCGATGCGGGCGCCACAGCCGTACGCGGCCTCGAGGGGCTGCACGTCAGCAGCGCCGCGGCGTTGCGACCGCTCGGCCTTGCACGGCGGCGCTCGCACGACACGGAGTGGATCCTGCTCACTTCCGGCACCAGCGGGGCACCGAAACTGGTGCAGCACACGCTCGCGAGCCTCACGAGCGCGTTCAGCGCTCAGGAGGCTCCCCCGGGCCCCCTCGTATGGGGCACGTTCTATGACATCCGCCGCTATGGCGGTCTGCAGATCTTCCTGCGCGCGCTGTACCATGGGTCGCTGGTGCTTTCGAGCGCTGCGGAATCGACCGCCGATTTCCTCGCACGCGCCGCCGCGGCGGGAGTCACACACATCTCTGGAACCCCCTCGCACTGGCGCCGGGCGCTCATGAGCGGCGCCACCGCACGGATTTCGCCGCGCTATGTGCGCTTGTCCGGGGAGATCGCCGATCAGGCGATCCTCGACAGTCTGCGCCATGCCTTTCCGCAGGCGACCGTCGCGCACGCGTTCGCGTCCACCGAGGCGGGGGTGGGATTTGAGGTGCGCGACGGGCTCGCCGGCTTCCCGGCGGGTCTGGTCGGAGCCCCCGGGGCCGCGGTCGACATCGACGTGGCAGGGGGTACGCTGCGGCTGCGGTCCGCCGGCAATGCGACGGGCTACCTCGGCGCGCACGCGCCTGCGCTCAAGGACAGCGACGGCTTCATCGACACGGGGGACCGCGTCGAGCTGCGCGACGGACGCTACGTTTTCATCGGCCGCAGCGGCGGAGTCATCAACGTCGGGGGACTCAAGGTATATCCTGAGGAGGTGGAGGCGATCATCAATGCCCATCCCGGGGTGCGCATCTCGCTCGTCAAGGCTCGCCGCAGCCCGATCACCGGAGCCGTCGTGACGGCGGAGGTCGTGCTCATCGAGGGCGCGGCGACCGGAGCGCAGGCCGAGGAGCTGGTGAAGGGCGAGATTCTGCAGGCGTGCCGTCGTGCCCTGGCGGCGCACAAGGTGCCGATGAGCATTCGGATCGTGCCGGCACTCGAGGTCTCCGGGTCCGGCAAGCTGGTGCGTCCAGATGCGTAACGTCGTGGTCACAGGAGGCAGCCGCGGGATCGGGCTGGCGATTGCCACGGCTCTTGCGGCGGGCGGCTATCGCGCGATTGCCATCGCCCGCACCGAGAGCGAGGAGCTGCGTTCCGCCATTGCGGCGGGAAATGCTCACGGGGGCGCGGTGAGCTTTCGCGCCTTCGATCTGGCCGACAGCGCCGCACTCGCGGGGCTCGCCGGCAGCCTGCGCGAGGAGTTCGGCCCTCTTTACGGGCTCGTCAACAATGCCGGCATCGGCACGAGCGGCATGCTCACGCTGATGCGCGATGAGCAGATCGAGGAGCTGGCGCGCCTCAACATGATCGCGCCGATCATCCTCACCAAGTACGTGCTGCGTGGGATGATGGTCGAGCGGGCGGGCCGCATCGTCAACATCGCCTCGATCGTCGGCGGCTCGACCGGCTATAGCGGGCTGTCGGTCTACGCGGCCACGAAGGCGTCCCTCATCGGATTCACCCGCTCGCTGGCGCGCGAGGTCGGGCAGCTCGGCATCACGGTCAATGCGGTCGCACCCGGCTTCGTTGACACGCAGATGACGCGCGATTTGGGCGCACAACAGCGCGAGCAGATCGTGCGCCGCAGCGCCCTGCGGCGGCTCCCCGGCGCCGATGACGTCGCTGGCAGCGTCGAGTTCCTGCTGAGCGAGCGCGCCCGGAACATCACCGGCATCACACTCACGGTGGACGCCGGCAACACGGTCTAGCCATGTGCGCGTGGGTGACTCGTAGCGCTGCGATCTCCTGCGTTGCAATCGGCGTTGCCGCCTGCTCGCACCGGAGCGTACCCGCGGACCCCTGGGATCCGCAGGCCGCCGCAGCGTACCTTGACCACAGAATCGAGTGGTGGATGGGATGGTCGAGCGCGGCCCGCGATCAAGGGACTTTCTGCTTCTCCTGCCATACCGCGGTGCCCTATGCGCTCGCGCGCCCGAGTCTTCGCACGGCGCTCGCCGAGGCCGCTCCCACCGCCGCCGAGCGCCGGCTCATGGAGGACGTCAGACAGCGCGTACGGCTGTGGAACGCGACTCGCCCCTTCTACACCGATCAGCGCAACGGGCCGGGCAAGAGCGCCCAATCCCGCGGCACCGAGGCCGTCCTGAGCGCGCTGATGCTGGCCTGGGATGACGCGCGCAGCGCTCGCCTCAGCGCCGAGACCCGTGCGGCGCTCGACCACATGTGGGCCGTGCAGCAGGCGAGCGGGCCCGACCGCGGAGCGTGGGCGTGGCTCGACTTCAATCTGGCGCCCTGGGAGGTACCGGACGCGCAGTACTATGGAGCCGCCCTCGCTGCCCTGGCGGTCGCAGTCGCCCCGCAGGACTATCGATCGATCCCGCAGGTCCAGGACCCTCTGCAGCTGTTGCGCGAATACCTGGCGCGCAATTACCCGGCGCAGTCCCTGCACCATCGCCTGGTGCTGCTGTGGGCCTCGACGAGACTCGCCGGGCTCCTGAGCTCCGAGCAACGTCAGGCGCTCATCGAAGCGGCGCTACGCGGACAGAACCCGGATGGCGGCTGGAGTCTGTCCGCGCTGGTTTCGCCCTCGAGCAGGCGCGGTGAACTGCTGCGCGATGCGGCGAGCGACGGCTATGCGACCGGCCTCGCCACGCTCGTGCTGGAGCAGGCGGCCATGCCCCGCGCGCTCGAGGCAGTACGACACGGCCGGTCCTGGCTGGTGCGCAACCAGCGCGGGCACGGAGGGCTCTGGATCCGTGGGCAGGAGGGCTTCTGGGTCACGCATTCCCTGAACAAGCGCCGCAATCCCTCGAGCAACGTCGGCCTGTTCATGAGTGATGCGGCGACGGCCTACGCGGTCCTCGCGCTGACCCGATCGCCTGGCGTTGAAAGACCCAACCCTGTCCCAACTCCGCGAGGGCGCGCGGCGCGCCCGCTACAGACGCAGGCTCCCCGCCCGCAGGCGCTCGTACAGGGCCCCATCGACTCTCACGTAAGCCTCGAGCGCCCGGTCGTCGAAATACACCGGGTCGCTGACCCGCGCCGGATCGTATCCCTGCAGTGCCAGCTCGCTTTTCTTGAGCCTGAATGTGCCCGTGAGCTCGATCGAGGGCACGATCCGAATGAACAGCGGACGCGCGTACGCCGGTAGAGCCTGCAGGTGGTGCCGCAAGGCCGCCAGCTCGAACTGCGCTGCCACCACGACGGCCGCCATGCCTGCACGCCCCTCGGTCCCCGGCACGCTGACTCCGTAGACCACGGCATCGCTCACGCCCGGGCAGGCGGTAATGACGGCGGTGACCTCGCCGGTGGAAACGTTCTCGCCCTTCCAGCGGAAGGTGTCGCCAACGCGATCGACGAAATAGAAAAACCCCTGTTCGTCCTGGCGCATCAGATCGCCGGTGCGGTACCAGGCATCGCCCTCGGCGAAGACATCGCGGAGGATCTTCTGCTTCGACGCCTCAGGATCGGCGTAGCCTTCGAAGCGCCCGCCGTCCTGCCCGCCCGGTCTCGACAGCGCGCCGATGGCCTCGCCGACTTCATCGGGTGCGCACCGCAGGCAGCGCCCGGCCTCGTCCCGCACGGGAGCGCCCGCTTCGGTGTCGAATCTGACCAGGGCGACGGGCACGCGATGCGCCAGGAACGCCGGGATCCTGCCGATCGCGCCGGCGCGCCCTTCGCAGTTGTACAAGGAGAAGCTGCCTTCGGTCGCAGCGTAATATTCCAGGATCTGCGGAATGCGGAAGCGTCGCTGGAACTCCTCCCAGACCTCCGCCCGCAGGCCGTTGCCGCAGCAGAGCCTGAGCGCGTGCCGCGTCTCCTGCGCCTGCGGAGGGCTCGCCAGCAGATAACGGCACAGCTCACCGATGTACTGAAAGAGTGTGCAGCGCTCCTGCACGATGTCCTGCCAGAACTCGCGCGCCGAGAACCGCTCGCGCAGCACCACGGCGCCGCCACCCACGAGCGGCGCGCCGCTCGCCACCACGCCGCCGATGCTGTGGTACATCGGCAGGCAGTTGTACATGCGATCGGAGGGTGCGGTGTCCATCAGGCCGGCAAACCAGTGAGTCCACTGCATGAGGCGAAAATGGCTGACGTTGGCCGCCTTGGGGAGCCCGGTCGTGCCCGAGGTGTAGATAAAGAGTGCGCGGTCCTCGAGCGACGGCGCCGGCGCCTCCGAGTCGCTCAACCGATCTGCCGGCATGCGCGCGGCCTCGAGGTCAAGCCGCGGCAGATCCGCATCGCCCGCGCCGTGTGCCCAGCACCCGAGCGTGCTCGGCAGGCGCGCACGCGCTGCCTCGAGCGCGGCGCTCAGAGCGGCCCCGACGAGCACGCAGCGAGGGGCCACGACCCGGATAGCGTGGGCCAGCAGCTCGCCGGTCAGGTTCGTGTTGAGCAGCGACACGGTGACGCCGATGCGGGACAGGCCGAGCCAGATGGCCATGTAGTCGGGGCAGTTCTCCATCAGCAGGCACACGACGTCCCCGGCTTTCAGGCCGTGCGCGAGGCCCCAGCGCGCGTAACGACTCACCGCCTGCGCGAGCGCGCGATAGCTGAGAGAGACGTCGCGCGCGAGCAGCGCCGGCGCCGCGTCGAATCGCTCGGCCAGAGTGTCGATGAGCAGCGGCAGGATCGGCGCCTGGCCGCGCTCGATCGGCGCGGTCGCCTCGAGTGCGTGCAGCCACGCCTTCAGAGGTGATCGCATGTTTTCAGGACGGGGAGCGCTCATAATGCGCAGACGGTGCCGATGGCGTCAGCGCATTTGATACGCAGGCGCGGTCTTGGCAGCGGATGTCAGACCAACAGGTGATGCGAGGCAATGAGACCAGAGACTATCGCTTTGCACAGCGGCTTCGACTGCGACCCGGCCACCAAGTCCGTTGCCGTGCCGATCTACCAGACGGTTGCCTACTCCTTCGACAGCGCCGCGCATGGCGCGGCTCTGTTCGACCTCGAGGTCGAGGGCTATCGCTATTCGCGCATCGCCAACCCGACCAACGCAGTGCTCGAGCGGCGCGTCGCCGATCTCGAGGGGGGTGCGGATGCCCTGAGCGTGAGTACCGGGCAGGCGGCGGTGCACTTCGCGGTGCTGGCCGTGACGGAAGCGGGCCGCACCATCGTCTCGGTGCCGCAGCTCTACGGGACCACGCACACGCTGCTCGCGCACATTCTGCCCAGGTTCGGAGTCAAGACGAGGTTCGCCAGGTCCGACAAGCCCGCGGATCTCGCGGCCCTCATCGATGAGAGCACCAGTGCCGTGTTCTGCGAGACGGTCGGCAATCCCGCCGGCAATGTCTGCGACCTGGAGGCGATGGCCGAAGTGGCGCATCGCTCGGGGGTGCCGCTGATCGTCGACAACACGGTTCCCACCCCGATACTGATTCGCCCCATCGACTACGGCGCGGACGTTGTCGTGCACTCGCTCACCAAGTTCCTCGGCGGTCACGGTACCACCCTCGGCGGCATCATCGTGGACGCCGGCAAGTTTCCCTGGCAGAAGCACGCCGTACGATTCCCGATGCTGACGCAGCCGGACGATTCCTACCATGGACTCGTCTACACAGAGCACTACGGGCCGCAAGCCTACATCGGCCGCTGTCGCAGCGTCTATCAAAGGACCATGGGCGCGGTGTTGCCGCCGCTCAGCGCCTTTCTGCTGCTGCAAGGCATCGAGACGGTGGCTCTGCGCGTGGAGCGTCACGTCGAGAATGCGCGGCGGGTCGCGGAATTCCTGCGTGCCGACCGGCGCGTCGCCTCGGTCAGCTATGCCGGCTTCCCGGACAGCCCGTACTACGCACTGGTGCAGAAATATCTCGGCGGGCGCGCCTGCTCGCTGCTTACCTTCGCGATTCGCGGCGGCTACGATGCCGGCACCCGCTTCTACGACGCCTTGCGCCTGTTCAAGCGGCTGGTGAATCTCGGGGATGCGAAGTCCCTGGCGTGTCATCCCGCATCGACCACACACCGGCAGATGTCGGCGGAGGAGCAGCGCCTCGCGGGCATAGGGCCCGAGACCCTGCGCCTGAGTGTCGGCATCGAGCACATCGATGACATCATCGCCGACCTCGACCAGGCACTTGGTGCCGCCACGCGCGGCTGACGGGCTCGAAGGCGCGTGAGCGAGGAACTGCCACCGCCGGTCGCGGCGCTGTTTCCGGCTCGCGGGCTGCGCGAGCGCCTGGATGATCGGCTGACGCGCGAGCTTGCGCTCGCCGGCGAGCGCATCGCCGGCGGCTCCGTCATGCCTACCCTGGACATGGCGGGATTTCGCCGCGAGCTCGCCGGCTTTGATTTCGAGAGCCCCCGTCCCATCGAGCCGCTGCTCGAATGGACCATCGCGCAACTCGAGCACGGCGTCACTCACATGACGCACCCGCGCTACTTCGGTCTGTTCAATCCGGCCGCCAACTTCCCCGCGCAGTGCGCCGATCGCATCGCGGGCGCCTTCAATCCGCAGCTGGCGAGCTCGGGCTCCTCGCCCGCGCCGGTGGAGATCGAGGCACACGTCATCCGTGCCTTCGCACGGCGCGCCGGCTTGCCGGCGGACGCGTCGGGCCATTTCACCACCAGCGGCTCGGAGGCGAACTACACCGCGCTCGTGTGCGCGCTGACGCGCGCGGAACCGCGATTTGGCGAGGACGGGGTGCGGGCATTTGCCGCTCCGCTCGCCATGTACACCTCATGCGAATGTCATCCCGCCTGGTTCAAGATCGCGCACCAGGCGGGTGTCGGGCGCGCCGCGCTGCGGCTCATTGCCACCGACGGCCATGGCCGCATGGACGCGCGCTCGCTCGCCGAGCGTGTGGCTCAGGATCGCAAGCAAGGGCTGGTACCGGTGCTCATTGCAGCCACGGCCGGCACGACCGGCGGCGGCATGGTTGATCCGCTGGCGGCCTGTGCGCAGATCGCGCGCCAGCACGGCCTGTGGTGCCACGTCGATGCCGCATGGGGTGGGGCAGCGCTGTGCTCGGATCGGCTGCGCGGGCTCCTCGCAGGCATCGAGCTGGCGGACTCGCTCACCATCGATGCGCACAAGTGGCTGGCGACGACCATGGGCTGCGGCATGTTCATCACTAGACACCCGGCGCTGTTGAGCGAGGCATTTCGCGTCAGAGCCGACTTCATGCCCTCCACTGCGCACAGCCTCGATCCCTACCTGAACAGCGTGCAGTGGTCGCGGCGCTTCATGGGCCTGCGCCTTTTTCTGGCGCTCGCCGCGGCCGGCTGGCAGGGCTATGCCGCACACGTGGAGCGGGCCGTGGAGGTGATCGAGCACGTCAAGGCGCGGCTGCTCGCGCACGGTTGGACCGCGGCCAATGACTCGCCGCTCGCGGTGCTGTGCGCCGTGCCGCCGCCCGGGAACCCTGGGGTCGGGGAGATCGTGCGCCGGGTGCGCGCCTCAGGGCGCGCCTGGGCCGCGTGCGCGACTTTCGAGGGGCGGGAGGTCGTGAGGGTCTGTGCCACGCACGGCGAGACGAGTCTCGCCGACGTCGATGAGCTCGTCGCCGCGCTAACCGCCGCCGCTTGAGGCGCGAAGCCGCCGCACCAGCTGCTCGACCGAGACAATGGACTCGAAATTCTCCGGGGTAATCTCGGCCTGCGGGATCGTGAGCTTGAACTCGACCTCGATGGCGAGCATGAGGTTCACCATCTTGATGGAGCTCATCCCGAGTTCGCTCAGGCGCGCATCGATCGGCAGAGGTCGGGAGGCGGCCGGGGGGCCGAGAATCTGCCTGATCAGACCGATCAGGCGCTCCCGCGGCGTGCTGTCGGAGACCTGGGTTCCAAGCTCGCTCATGTCCCACACCATCATACCTGCGCCCGGACGACCGTGCCTGCGGCGGCCTTCGCATTCGCCAGCAGCGACAGCCAGTTGCGGTACATCGTCAGGGCCGCGGGCCGCCAGCTGCTGTGCGCGCCGGCTGCGGCGGCGGAAGGGAAGTCGGTGAGCAACTCCGGCGTGCGCTGCGACAGCGCGCGATCCTGGAACTCGCGCAGCGCCGCCGCCGCCTCGGCGGAAAAGTAGCGGCAGGGGAGCGGCGGGTAACCCGACTGCTCCCCGCTCAGGAACCGGCCGACATCGCGCCGGTACTCCTTGAACAGCGTGGTGCGCTCGTACTCCGGATGACCCTGGAAGAACAGGTGCAGGCTGCGGCGCTGCTTGACGAACAAGTCCGCACCCGACTCGGGTGAGCAGCTGAGGATCGCATATCCGGCGGCGCGCAGCTGCGCCACCGGCAGCTCGTTCCATCGGGAATGCGGCATGCGCAGCGGGGCCGAGACGCCACGCACGAGCGGGTGGCCAGCGAGAACGGAGTGCTCAAAGACGCCGAAGCGCTTCTGCCCGAGGCGCTGGCGGCGAACGCCGTCGAGCACCTCGACGGCGGCGTGAGCGGCGAGGCACGACCAGATGCTCGAGACGGTGTGGGCCTCGGCCCAGTGGAGCACCTCCACGAACTGTGCCCAATACGGCTCATCGCTCAACGCGGCCGCGCGCGGCTCCGTTCCGGTGACGATGAGCGCATCCGGCGCCTGCCGCAGCAGCTCCTCGAGGCTCCAATAGGTGCGCTCAATGCGCTCGCGGGCGGCCGGTCCGCGCGGCACTCCCGGGAGGCAGGAGAAGCGCAGCCGCACCGGCTGGGAGCCCCCCGCCGCATCCAGCAAGGCTGCGAACTGGCCCTCGGTTGCCTCGAGGGCTGCGTCCGGCATATTGTTGAGGACGCCGATGACGATGCCGTGCGAGGCGGCGCGGCGATCGCAGCCGCCATGCGCTGGCGTTGCGGATCGCGCCGGCTCGACGTGCAGCGGCATCAGACCTCGCCTCTTAACTGTGACCCGGTCAAGCAGCGGCTAGGGTACTTGTCAGGGCCTGTTAACACTACGGGCGCACAGCTTCGGTGATATGCGCCAAGTAGACTACGCGATGAACACCAGCTTGAGCGAGTCGAAGCGGCTAAATAAGGCGCGAGAGTCCTCAAGTCTTCCGGAGAGCCGCTCGAATTCATTGCGGCGTCGATAGAATGAACAGAGCGCCATCCGCCACCGCGGCCCGCACGCCGGCCGACTTCAAGACACGCGTGCAGGCGGTCACCGCGGTCGCCGCGCAGCACGCCGCATCCGTCGACAGCGCCGCCCGCTTCCCCGAGGAAGCGTTCGCGGCCGTCAAGTCGCAGCGCCTGCTCGGTATCCTGGTGCCGGAGAGGCTCGGGGGCGAGGGCGCAGACCTCGCGCAGGTTGCCGACGTGTGCTACCAGCTGGCTCAGGCGTGCGCCTCGACCGGCATGATCTACGCGATGCACCAGATCAAGACGGCCTGCATCCTGCGGCACATGCGCGACAGCCAGGCACTCGGGCGTTTGCTGCGTCGTTTGTGTGCGGAACAGCTGCTGCTGGCGTCCTCGACCACCGAGGGCCAGGGCGGCGGAAACGTCCGCGCCAGCGAGGCACCGGTCGAGTACCGCGACCGCCGCATCAGCCTGGAGCGGCGCGCGAGCGTCATCTCCTACGGCGCGTACGCCGACGGCATCGTGACGACCGCACGGCGCTCCTCCGATGCGGCGGCGTCGGATCAGGTGCTGGTCGCCTTCCTGAAGGACGACTACACCCTCACGCGGCTGCAGGGCTGGAACACGTTAGGGATGCGCGGAACCTGCAGCGAGGGCTACACACTCAAGGCGTCGGGTGCGGCGGATCAGATCGTGCCGGAGCCGTACGAGATCATCCATCCGCAGACCATGGTTCCGTGCGCCCATCTGCTGTGGGGCTCGGTATGGGCGGGTATCGCTGCGGATGCGACCGCGCGCGCCCAGGGGTTCATCCGCCTGGTGGTGCGCCAGAGTGGCGGGCAGACCCCTCCGGGGGCGCCCCAGTACACCCGCGCGCTCGCATCGCTGCGGACCTTGCGCGGGATGTTGGCGAGCTCGCTGCGCGCCTACCAGCGCTCGATGGACGACCCCAAGGCGCTGGCGTCGCTCGAATTCCAGACCATGATCACCCTGACCAAGGTGGAGGCCTCCGAGCTCGCGGTGTCGATCGTGCTGTCAGCGATGCGCGCCTGCGGGTTGTCGGGATACCGCTGCGACAGTGAGTTCAGCATCGAGCGGCATCTGCGCGACGTACTCTCCGCGCCGATCATGATCAACAACGATCGGATACTGACCAACCTCGGGAGCTCCTCGCTGCTCACGCCGATTGCGGCCTCGATCGGCGATTGACGACGCCACTCCTCACATGAGTTCCGAGGCGCCCGATCCCCTGCAGCACATCGGCGCTGCGCTGTTCAGGCCGCTCGGGGTCGACGGCGTGTACGCGCGCACGGCTTTGTACGAGGACCTGGTGGAGCGGCTCACCGCCTTCATCTCGCGCCAGCGCGACCGGAGCGCGGAAATCCTGCGTTTCCCGCCGCTCATGAGCCGTGAGCAGCTGGAGAAGTCCGGGTATCTCAAGAGCTTTCCCAATCTGCTCGGGTGCGTGTGCGCGCTGCATGGCACGGAGGCCGAGATCCGCGCGGCGGCCGAGCGGTACGAGGAGGGCGGAGACTGGACCCGAGCGCTCGCGCCCGCGGACCTGGTGCTGTCGCCCGCGGCGTGCTACCCGGTCTATCCCCTCATCGCGCCCCGCGGAGCCGTTCCGTCCGCTGGACTGCTGTTCGACGTGGCGGCCGACTGCTTTCGCCGCGAGCCGTCGCGCTCCCTGGACCGCCTGCAGTCATTTCGCATGCGCGAGTTCGTGCGCATCGGCCCGCCCGAGGAGATCCTGGCGTTTCGGCAGCATTGGATGGAGCGCGCGCAACGCCTTGCCGCGCAGCTCGCCCTGCCATGCAGGCTCGATGCGGCCAGCGACCCGTTCTTCGGGCGCGTCGGGCAGGTGATGGCGGTGAGTCAACTGCAGCAGTCACTGAAGTTCGAGCTGTTGATCCCGTACTACGCTGGCGCGAAGCCTACCGCCTGCATGAGCTTCAACTACCATCGCGACCAGTTCGGCGTGATCTGGGGCCTGAAGGACGAAGCCGGTGCCACCGCGCACACCGGCTGCGTCGCCTTTGGCATGGACCGGCTGGCCATCGCGCTGTTCTGCGTCCACGGTCTGGAGCCCGCGCGCTGGCCGGGCTCGGTGCGCGCCGCGCTCGCGCTGTGATCGAGCGCTTGCGGGCGCGCGCTGCGGGCCGCCTTCCTTCACCAACATGCCACTCGACCCCCACGCCAAGCGCCTGTTGGAGCGGCTCGCCGCCACCAATCCCCCGAGCGCTCGCAGCCTTACGATCAGCGAGCGCCGCAGCGCGCTGCAGGATCTGCTCGCTTTTTCCGGCCTGCGGGAGGAAGTGGAGTGCGTGGAGAATCGTACCCTGCCCGCGGCGGAGGCCCCGCTGGCGGTGCGCGTGTACACGCCCAGCGGCGCGCCGCGCACCCCGCTGCCCGCGCTCATCTACTTCCACGGCGGTGGGCTCGTCGCCGGCAGTCTCGATTCGCACGACGCGATCTGCCGCTCCCTCACCAACGCCAGCGGCTGTCGGCTGATTTCCGTCGACTACCGCCTGGCTCCCGAGCATCTTTTTCCGGCCGCCCTCGCGGACGGCTACGCGGCGGTGGCGTGGGTGGCTGCTCACCCGCGCGAGTTCGGCATCGACGCCGATCGGATCGTGCTGGGCGGAGACTCCGCGGGCGCCACGCTCGCCGCCGTCGTATGCCAGATGGCCGCCACGGCCGGCCACCCGCGCCTCGCGCTGCAGCTGCTGATCTGTCCGATCCTGGACGCCCGCGCCGTCACTGAGTCGCGCCGCGCCTTTGCCCAGGGCCACCTGCTCGATCAGGCGACCCTGGATCACGATCTCGCGCACTATCTCGGGCCGGATGTCGATCCCACGGATGCGCGGGTGTCACCGCTGCGCGCGGCACACGTGCAGAGGCTGCCACCGACTTGCATTCACACCGCGGAGTTCGATCCTCTGCGCGATGAGGGTGCGGCCTACGCCGAGCGGCTGCGGCTTGCCGGCGTGAACACGACCTACCGATGTCACTCCGGTATGATCCATCTTTTCTATGGCATGGGGAGACTGATTCCATATGCGGCCACGGCCTACAGGCTCATCGGCGCGGACATCCGCTCGATGCTCGCTGACACCTGACGCGAGCGACAGCCGATGGTGGATCGCCTTCAGGTAGAGCGGCTGCTGCAACAGCTGTATGCGGCGCGCGTCGGCGGGCGGCTGGACGAGCTGTGCGCGCTGTTTGCCGACGACGCGCACTTCAGGATCGCCGGCACCAGCGACGGCAAGCCGATCGCGGTGGCGGCCCGCGGGAGCGGCGAAATACGGTCCTGGCTCGCGATGATGGTGAAGACGTTCAAGCTCAACCGCCGCGAAGAGCTCTGCACCATGATCGACGGTGCCCGCAGCGCCGTGCATTGGCGCGCCGACATTCATTCCCGGATCACCGGCGCCGTCGTGTCCACCGAGCTCATCGATCTGATCGAAGTGCGTGCCGGGCGCATCGTCTCCTATATCGAGTACTTCGTGCCGTGTTGATCCTGAGCCGGTGAAACACGGGCGATGGAGGTTGCGAGGTTCGAGTGTGCATCGATCGGGCGACTGCCTGCAGCTCAGGCCGAGCCGTCCGGATGCTCCGGCGGGCGCTGCGTGCGTCGTACGACGGGGGTTTCTAGGTAGAGTTCGCTGTGGCGCTGCGCGCGATATGCTGCGACTTCATGGCGGCCCCGATGGGTAAGGAACCATGAGCGCTGAGCCGACCGATCTACCCCGCCTCGCGACTGGCGCGGGGTCGGCCGTGCCGCTGTACTTCGACTCGGCAGCGCACCGGCTGTTCGGCTGGTTGCATCGGCCCGCCGTGCCGGCAGCGCCGGGCCTGGGGGTGGTGATCTGCAAGCCCTTCGGCTACGAGGCGCTGTGTGCGCACCGCAGCGTGCGTGCGTTCGCCGAGGCGGCGGTGGAGCTCGGCGTGCCCGCGCTGCGCTTCGACTACCGGGGCACCGGCGATTCCGCGGACATAGAGCCCGCGGCCGATCAGATCGATGTCTGGCGGCAGGACGTGGCGGCCGCGGTCGGCGAGCTGCGCCGCCAGACGGGCGTGGAGCGCGTGTGCCTGCTCGGATTTCGGCTGGGCGCGCTGCTTGCCATACTGGCCGGCGCAGGATCTGCGGCTGTGAATGCGCTGATGGTCGTCGCACCCGTGCTCAGCGGCCGCCGCTACCTGCGCGAACTGCGCACTACACAGCTTGCCGCGGCCGAGCCGGGCACCCTCATCCGCAATGACCCCCAGGCGCCTGGCGCCGGCTCGATGGAAGTCAGCGGCTTCTCCCTGTCGGCAGCCAGCGCTGCACACCTGTCGCAGCTGGATCTGTCGGCGCCGGTGCAACCACCGGCTTCCGACGTGCTCATCATCGATCGCGATGATCTGCCCGGTGCCCGCGGCTGGAGCGAGTTGCTGCCCGGGCTTGGGGTTCGCACGCGCTATGTCGCGCTGCCCGGCTTCGTCGATATGATCATGACGGCGCCCCATGCGGCGGTCACTCCGCAATCCATGCTCGCGGCGATGCGGGAGTGGCTGGGCTCGCTCCCGGGCGCCCTGTCTGCGCCGTCGGCAGGCGCTGACGCGTCGCAGCTCGGGCGAGGGGAACCGCGGTCGGTTGCGCCCGTCCTGGCGCTCGTGAGCAACGAATGTCCCTCCGAGGCAGCCCCGAGTGAGTACCCCGTTCTGCTCGGCGCGCAGCGGACCCTGTTCGGCATCATCACCAGGCCGGCAGCGGACGAACCGCGGCGCCGCGCAGTGATTCTGCTCAACGCCGGGGCCACCTATCACATCGGCTCGGGCCGCGTCTATGTGTCGCTTGCGCGACGCTGGGCCCACCGCGGGTATGTCGTGTTGCGCATGGATCTGGCCGGCCTGGGTGACAGCGCGACGCGGCCCGGACAGCCGGATAACGAAGTCTTTCCGCCGGCCGCGCTCGAGGACGTGCGCATCGCGCTCGACTTCGTGCGCCAGCACTACCAGGTTCGCGAAGTCGCGCTGGGTGGGCTGTGCTCGGCCGCCTACCATGCTCTGCGCGCGGCGGTAGCGGGGCTGCCGGTGAACCGCCTGTTGATGGTGAATCCGCAGAATTTCGTCTCGGACGAGGGCCAGATGGGCACCGACCTGCAACTGGCAGAGGTGGTGCGCGACGTCGGCGGATATCGTGAGCGCGTCCTCTCCGCAGCGGCCTGGAAGCGGTTGCTGAGGGGTCAGGTGAACGTCTGGCACATAGTGCGTGTCTACCTGCACCGCGTGCGTATCGCTGTGCAATCCGCCGCGCGCGATGCCGCGCGAGCCCTGCACATTCGGCTGCCGCACGATCTGGGCTCGGAGCTGGAGGAGATCGCCGCGCGCGGTATCAGAGTGGTATTTGTGTTCGCGCGCGGTGATCCGGGCATCGAGCTGCTCAGGATCCAGGGCGGATCGGCGGTCCGGCGGCTCGGCGATCGCTGCCACGTGCACATCGTCGACAGCGCCGATCACACATTCACCCAGAGTCGCGCGCGGGCGGTCCTCGAGCAGACCCTCAGCGCTGAGTTGTTTGTGCGTCACGACGAGGTCGCCGACACCGCCGGGGCTCGCCCGGTTGCGCGGGCCGGCGGTTAACCACGAGCACTCGGCGGCAGGCGCTGAAGCACGGCGCCGCCCCGTCCCGCGCGGGTAGCTCCCGTAAGCAGCGCGCCTTTTTCCCGGACCTTGAGTATCCATTGTGCGAGCCCAGTCCGGGTCGAGGGCGCTGGTAACTGCTAGCATCACCTGTGTCCGGCGTACGCCGATGAGTGCTGCGGACTGAAAGTCTCACGGGGAGCTGATGAGCGAAGCCACCGATGACGGAGTCGCCGTGACCTTATCGGCGTCCACTGAGTGGAAAGTGCGGGTCGGCTTCGGGTTTGCGCTTACCTGTCTGGGTGCGATCGGGATAGTCTCTTATCTCAGTGTCGTGCGCCTGAGCGAGAACGCGGCGCGGGTTGAGCACACCCACGAGGTGCTCAGCAGCCTCGAATTGCTACTGGCGGCTGCAACCGACTGCGAGACCGCTGAGCGCGGGTACGTCATCACGGGCGATGAGAGCTATCTGGAGCCTTACCGAGAGGCTGCCGCGGTGATTGACAGCCGCACGCGGCGCCTGCGCGAGCTGACGGCGGACAATCGTGCTCAACAGCGCCGGCTCGACTCGGTGGCGGCGCTCGTGACCGAGCGGCTTGCCGTTTTACGCGCCGTCATCGAATTGCGGAAAGACCAAGGCTTCGCAGCGGCGCAAGGCGAGATTCTCACAGGAAAAGGTAGACAGTTTCACGATCGGATTCGCCGCCTCATCGGTCAGATGGAGGATACCGAGACGTCCTTGCTCCAGGAGCGTGAACAGCGGGCCAACCACAGTTCGATCCTTGCTCAAGCGGTTATTATCGGAGGCGGGCTTCTCGCCTGCGGACTCGTTGGCCTCGCCCTGTTTGCGATCCGCCGGGACTTTGCGGGCCGAACCCGAGCCGAGCGAGCATTACGCGATGCGAGAGATCGGCTCGAATTGCGCGTGCGTCAGCGCACCGCGGAGCTAGAGAAAGCCGGAGAGACGAAGGCACGGCTGGCGTCCATCATCGAATCCTCCGACGATGCGATCGCCAGCAAGAATCTGGATGGCATCATCACCAGCTGGAACCGGGGCGCAGAAAGGCTGTTCGGCTACTCCGCCCAGGAGGCCGTGGGCCAGCCGATGGCCATGCTGATCCCGCCGGAGCGTGCGAGCGAGGAGCCGACTATCCTGGCAGGAATTGCGCGCGGTGAAACGACTGACCATTTCGAGACGGTGCGGGTTGGAAAGGACGGACACAAGATCGATGTTTCCGTCTCCATCTCCCCCCTCCGCGACAGCCAAGGCCGCATCACCGGCGCATCCAAGATTGCTCGGGACATCACCGACCGCAAGCTCGCGCAAGTCAAGGTGCAGGCCCAACTCGCGCGCCTGCACCTGCTGCACCAGATAACCCGAGCGATCGGCGAGCGGCAGGACATCCAGAGCATCTTCCAGGTCGTCATCCGCACGCTCGAGGAGCAGCTGCCGGTGGACTTCTGCTGCATCTGTCTCTATGACCCGGCCGAGAAGTGCCTGATCGTCACGAGCGTCGGCTTGCACAGCGAAGCACTGTCGCTCGAGCTTGCGATGACGGCGCAGGCTCGCGTCGAGATCGATCACAACGGATTGTCGCATTGCGTGAACGGCCGGCTCGTTTACGAACCGGATATCACTCAGGTCCCATTCCCGTTTCCCCAGCGCCTGGCGAGGGGGGCCTTGAGCTCGATGGTCGCGGCTCCCCTGCTGGTCGAAAGCAAGGTGTTCGGCGTCCTGATCGCCGCCCGCCAGCAGGCGCACAGCTTCAGCAGCGGCGAATGCGAATTCCTGAAGCAAGCGAGCGAGCACGTCGCATTGGCGGCCCACCAGGCCCAGCTCTATAGCGCGCTACAACAGGCGTACGACGACTTGCGGCAGACGCAGAAGGCGGTGATGCAGCAGGAGCGTCTGCTTGCTCTGGGTCAGATGGCGAGCGGCATCGCGCACGATATCAACAATGCCATTTCCCCAGTGGCGCTCTATACCGAATCGCTGCTGGAGCGGGAGCCGGGCTTAAGTCCGGGCGCCCGCGGCCAGCTCGAAACCATCCGGCGCGCCATTGATGACGTCGCGCAAACCGTCGCGCGGATGCGCGAGTTCTATCGCCCACGTGAACCGCAGTTGGCGCTGGCTCCGGTTGACATGAACGCCATAGTGCAGCAGGTCGTAGACCTGACGCGTGCCCGCTGGAGCGACATGGCACAGCAGCGCGGCATTGCCATCGCGATGCGGACCGAGCTGGCCCCGGACCTGCCGGCGATCATGGGCGCCGACAATGAGATTCGGGAAGCGCTCACCAACCTGATCTTCAATGCTGTCGATGCCATGCCCAACGGCGGCCCGCTGACGTTGCGAACCCGAGTCGCACAGCAGAAAGGACCCCATGCGGAGGAGGGGGTGGACCGCCGATTCGTTCAGGTCGAGGTGATCGATAGCGGCATCGGGATGGATGAGGACACGCGACGCCGATGTCTGGAGCCATTCTTCAGCACCAAGGGCGAGCGTGGCACGGGGCTTGGACTTGCGATGGTCTATGGCGCTGTGCAACGCCACAGCGCGGATATTGACATCGAGAGTGCAGTCGGCCAAGGCACCACCATGCGCCTGACTTTTGCGATACCGGCCACACCCGCGGTTGGTGCAGCGCTCTCCACCGCCGTCGGTGCGGTGCCGCCGCTGCGTATCCTGGTCGTGGATGATGATCCACTGGTGCTCAAATCGCTGCGCGATGCCCTGGAGGGGGATGGCCACAGCGTGGCAACGGCCGATGGTGGCCAGGCCGGCATCGATGCTTTCCTTGCGGCACGCGCACAAGGCGATCCGTTCCCTGTCGTGATTACAGATCTCGGTATGCCCTACGTCGATGGGCGCAAAGTGTCCAACGCCGTGAAGACTGCCGCTCCGCGGACGAGCGTCTTATTGTTGACCGGGTGGGGACAGCGACTGGTCGCCGATGGGGATATCCCGCCGCATGTGGACCGTGTCCTCAGCAAGCCACCGAAGCTGCGCGAGCTGCGTGAGGCGTTGGCGCGATGCCTGGATGCGCAGGTTGCGTGATACGAGAACGTCCGTTCGAGTTTCAAAACTTGTACACGGCCTCGAGGCCTATGGAAATCTGATTGTCGGTCATGCCGGCGCCGGGCGCGCCTGTAAAGAACGCGGCGTCTTTGACGAAGACGTTGGAGTCCGATTTGTCACCGCGCACCTCAGCGCGCAGTTCGATGAATTTTGTAGGCAGGTACGCGAGCGTCAGCGTTGCCTCCTTCCATTTTTGAATGACGCCGGTGCGGTAGCCGTCCTTGTCGTCGAAGTACTCGGCGCGCACCGAGAGCCGCCATTGATCGTTGACCTGATAATTGACGTAGCCCGCCGCGCCATCCCACTTCGCCTTGACAGAGGTTCCGTCGACGAGAGAGGTGAAATTCTCCTGTTGGCCCCAATCGACGTTCAGAATGAACGTGAGCTGGCTGTTCGGGTTGTAGGTGCCCACCGCATCGACCAGGCTGCGAACTCCGTGTGTGCCGGCGCCGATGAACCTGCCCCCGGAGAGCTGCTCAACGCCGCTGTAGCCTTGGACTGCCAGGGAGAACGCCTTGTTGGGCGTGAACGATACGCCGAGCTCGGCAGTCTTCTGTTTATTCGCATCCTGCAACTGATCCCAGCCGTTGTTGACGCCGACGATAACGGTTACTTGATCGGATGTGGCATAGGTGAGCCGCGCTCCCGTGTGTGAGAAGGGAATCGCGTAGCCGAACAGAATGGAGCGGGAGTAGTTGACGTCCAGCGTGGAGTTGATGACTTCCGCCCCGGGGAGCGTCACGAACTTGCCGCCGATGATCGTCAGTGGACCGTGGGCGTACTGCACGAAAGCCTGGGTGACGTCGAAATTGCTCATCGATTCGCCCACAGCGGCGATGACGCGGGCGTCACGGCCTGCCGTGAGGTTAACGAGCCCGCCGAATCCTTCCTTCGGCTGATAGTCGATGATGAGCACTGCCTGATGCAGGTTGAACGAGTTGGGCTCGGTGTCGAACACACGGTCCGCAACTCCACTCGTGAAAATGCCCGTGCCCGAAAGATAGGAGTAAGCCGTATCCAGGTAGCCGTGAATGGCTACACCGGATGCCGTCAGCACGTCGGTTAGCGACGGCGCGGTGGATGTGGCGGGCTCTGCAGGCTTGGCAGCGTCGTCCGCATGCGCCCCGCGGGTACCCAGGGCCAAAAGACATAGCAGTGCGCCCCCCGGAGCGAGGCGAAAACGGTTCATGTCGAAGACCTCCTGGAAGCGAAGGGACAAATCTCGAGTGACCGGCATGTGCATGAGGCAGAATTCCGTAAAAGAGGGTTGGCAGGGGTCTCCGCCATGGTGGCCGCAGCGGCGGTGGCGATCTGCGTGGCCGCCATCGTCATACCGGCGCGGCCATCGGCGACCGCAATTTCGATCCTTGTCTTTGGCACGAACTCGACGACGTACTCGGCCCCCCGATAGACCTCGGTGTGGCCGCGTTGCCGCCCGAAGCCACGGACCTCGGTAACCGTCACACCCTGGACGCCCACATCGGCGACTGCTTGGCGAACGTCTTCGAGCTTGTGTGGCCTGACGATCACAGTGATCAGTTTCATGAATCTGACTCCCCCCGTGAGATGCGCTGACTCGCCGCCCAATGTTGGGCCGTACGGAGCTGCAGCAAGCACGCGCCGTGCCAGGAAAGGGCATTCGAGTTTGATCAAGCAGTTGCAGCCGGAACCGGCTAGCTTTCTTGGAAGTCTCGCACTCTCATGGTGCGCTGACTTCCTTCATTGCTCCATCGTGTCGCGGCACGAGTTGACTGTTGGTCGCCAGGCGCCGGGGCAACAGGGTCGCGACTCAACTTGAGACCAATCAGGCTCGACCGCAGCAAACTCGGCGGCGCCCGCCTCAGGCGAAGTCCCGTCTCGCGCAAAGCCCGCGCCGGCGGCACTCCGGTGGAGCGCCGTCGGCGCCAGCGAGCAGTGCCGCGATGGGACGTACTCTCATGATCATCGGCCCAACGCGCGTCCCTGCGTTGATCACGGTGGTGTTCGGGTGCGGCTGCAAGGGCGCGAGCAGGCTTTGCTGCGTTAACTTGCCGATGACGCCCGACTCCTTTGACCGGCCACCTTCTCCCTACGCCGTACCCAGAGAAACGGAGCCAGAATCGGGACGAGGGTAAGCAATACTCGAAACCCCATGGCCGGATCCATGTCCGGAAATCGAAATCCGATACCCGCTGAGATCGCCCCTTTCGGGAGCGCGGGCGACCAATCGAAACCGGCATTGGTCATGGCGCCCAAGCAGGCGATGAGAATGCTGCCGACAATTGGCCAGAGCACCGGGGCACGGTAGCGCGCCGCGAGGAAGCAAGCGGCTCCGGCCGCAAGCATGGGTGCAATCCACAGCGCGTAGGCCTGAAGGGCTTCACAGATCCACGGAACCGGGCCGGGATGAAGTGGAGTCATCCCCAGGGTGTGAACCGAAAAGGCGAACACTCCGACAGCCGCGAGCATCGATAGAACAAACTGGACCGGCAGGCTCAACAGGGGGAGCACAGCAAACGCCAGCCAAGGCCACCGCCGCGCCCAGGAGCGCAGCTCCGGACGCGCGATGATACTTGCCGCCAGAACGTCCTCCGTCCCGAGCCGAGCAGCGGCTTGAGACTCGCTCTCGGTCTGTGACAGGCCTGTCGAGTGAAACTCCGCTACCAGGTCGTCGAAGTGGGCTTCAAGTTCGGAGATCAAGCGTCTCACCCGCCGCGGGCTGATTCCCGCCCGCCGCAGCCGCTCCGAAAGGCCTGCAAATCGCCCTCCAGGCATATCAGGTACCCGCCAGCACCGATTCGACGCCGCCGGCGATTCGGCGCCACTCCTGACTCAATTCATTGAGGCGGCGATGGCCCTTGGGCGTGATCGTGTAGTACACCCGCGTGCGCCCGGAAACCGTTCGCCGACGCGTCCTCAAGAATCCCCGGCTCTCCATGGCGTGCAGCGCCGGATAGAGCACGCCTTCTCCAAGGGAGATGGCTTCCCGAGTTGTCTCGCGGATTGCGCGAGCAAGCTCGTAGCCGTACATCTCCCGAGCGCTCAGCAGGCGCAGCACCAACAGCTCGGGGACACCGGACATCAATGACGGGCTCAGCGTCACGGGAAACCCCTATACCTTGCCTAGCGAGGTATGATACGAGAAATTCTGTGCTTGGCAAGTGGTCAGCGCGCGCTCGCGATGCGGCGCAATTGTCGAGCCGACGCCGGAGTTGTCCCATGCGTCTTCCGTCATCTGTCCGAACCCAAAGCGGACACATCGTTACAGCGAGGCCTCGGCTTTGATTGAAGCAAGGCGATTTTTTTATCTCACCCTGACGACAACCTTGCCTTTTGCACTTCCTCTTTCGACGTAAGCCATAGCCTCGTTGGTCGACTCGAATGGAAAGACCCGAGCCACAACTGGCCGAATAATCCCAGAATCGATGAGGCGACCGATCTCGCATGAACTGTCTCAAGATCCAGGACGATCCCATGTCTTTTGCGAAATCGGGATCCGGTGGGCTTTTCCATAGCGCTCGACGATGAATGCTTTCATGATGTTTTCGCTACCGGCACCGCGTCGAGTCGCAGATCTCTTCGAATCCCAGCGTCCACCAGGCCAGCAGGCGCAAATCTTCGTAGCAATCGCAGGCGGCTCGCGAGCCCGCCGGCGGTGTATCGGAGTTTGGGGCGAGCCGCACTGGCAGCTTTCAGCACGACGTCAGCCACGACGCCCGGCTGTTCCGCAGTTGCCATCACTTCCTTCACCCTCTTGTTCACGGCCGCACGAACCTCGCGATACTCATCGAGCTTGGCGTCGGGTTCCAGGAAGTTCGCCTCGAACGGCGTGTTCGTGTATGCGGGTTCGATGACCGAGACCCGGATGCCCCTCGTGCGTAGCTCATGGTCGAGCGACTCGGAATAACCTTCGATCGCGTGCTTGGTCGCGGCATAGAGTGCCCCGTACGGCATGGGCAAGAAACCAAGCACGGAGCCGATGTTGATGATGCGACCACCCCCCTGCTTTCGCATGTAAGGCACGACCGCGCGCGTCATCCGGACGATCCCGAAGAAGTTCGTCTCGAAGATCGACCGGGCCTGTTCGATCGAGCTCTCTTCCGCTCCGGCGGGGGCGACACCAAAGCCGGCGTTGTTCACGAGCAGGTCGATTCGACCTTCCAATCGCATTAACTCGTTTACAGCCACCTCGACTGATTCATCGCTGGTCACGTCGAGGGGCAGCATCCCGAACGATCGCTGGCCCGTTTGCGCTCCGCGTCTGCTGGTGCCGTAGACCGTGTAGCCAGCCGTCGCGAGGCGCTCGGCCGTCGCTTTGCCGATGCCTGACGAGGCGCCCGTAACGAGCGCGATGGATTTCCTGAGCTTCATGGGAATGCCTTTCAGTGTGCGTCACGAATTCGGTTGCGGCGATGACGGAGCAGGGGCCACGGGATCTGGGTGGTGTCGTCATCGTGCATGATCAGTATATGAGACATATCATATTTTCGCTTGAAGAAGAGCCGGCACGGGTGCAGGTGCACTCAGGTGCCAGCGGGGGCAAAATGCTTCAACACCGCCTTCAGCAGTGCGTCGGAAAGCTTGGGGTCGTCGACGGCGCGCGCCAGCAGCAATGCGCCGACCATCGTGGCCACGGTAACGAGCGCGTGTTCGTGCGCGCCCGGTTGCCCCCAGTCGGGCGACTGGCGAGCAACGACATCGATCATCTCCTTGATGCGGCGCGTGGCCGCGCGCCGTACTTCGGAGCCCTGGCGTGGCATCTCCGAACCGAGCGCCGCAACCGGACAGCCCATTTCCACGCTTTTTACGTGCTCCTTCGAGAGATAGGCGTGCAGCAGCCGCTGCAACGCCTGCTCCGGCGGAGCGGTGGCCGCGACGCGTGCCGCTGCGGCGACGGCCTCGGCACCGGCGCGGTCCGCCGCTTCGGCGAGCATCGCCTCGCGCGAAGCGAAGTGGGCGTAGAAGCCGCCGTGCGTGAGGCCAGCCTCCTTCATGATGTCGGCGACGCTGGTGCCGTCGTAGCCACTGCGCCGGATGGCGCGCGCGGCGGCCTCGACGATACGTTCGTGCGTGACTTCCTTGGCTCTGAGGGCGGTTCGCTGCATATGATGTCTATCATACAGAATCCGGTGCAGAGTGCAAGGCGACCTCCCTGCCAATGTAGGGAACTCTCGAACGCCGCTCGGGCGGTACTTTTGTAGGGAATGCCAACGTCCGCTGCTGTTGGCCGAAAGCGCTTAGCTCGATATGGCCGGGTGACAGCGCGGGAGTGACGCGCGACGCGCGCTTGTACCGATGCGACCTCCATCACGTTCAGTCCCTTCTCGAAATCGGCTCGTGGCCTCGTGCCGCAGGTACGAGTTGCAGCTGTAAGGCTATAAAAACAAGAACATGCGGCAACGTGACTCCTTGACTGACAGGCGACCGCAGGGGAGAATTCGCTATGCAGGAAAGCATATAGGCATATTTATGCGTACGACGTTCGATCTTCCTGATGAGCTTGTGAAGCGCGCCAAGATCACGGCCGTAAAACGCGGCTCCACGCTGCGTGATCTGGTCGCCGAGGCGTTGCGCCGGCTTTTGGCGGACCAGGCTGCGCCGCAGCGCAAGAGGATGACTGAGGCACCCGTGAAACTGCCGCCCGGGCACACGATTCCGCTCCTGTCCAACACCGAAATCGCGCGGATGTTCGCGCAGGAAGACATCACGCATCTCAATGACGTGTATCGCGGACGCTAACGTCCTCTTTTCGCTGCTGGTTGAGGGTCACGTCGCGCATGAAGTGGCTCGAGGTTGGTGGGATGAGCAGCCGGACGGAGCTGTAGGCACGTGCCTGCTGACGCGCCTCGCGGTCCTGCGTTTGTTGACCAACCGAGTCGCCATGAATGGCACCCCGGTCACGCCGACTGAAGCCCTCGGGGCTTGGGGCCGGCTTGGGAACGATCCGCGCTCGGTTCACGTTGAAGCCGAGCCGGCCATACACGAGAGCCGCTTTATCTCGCTCGTATCCGGCCGGGAGTCCACGCCGAATCTCTGGACCGACGCATGGCTCGCCGCGTTGGCAATGTCGCTCGACTACGAGATCACCACGTTCGATCGAGGGTTCAAGTCCTTTCGGGGGCTGCGGCTGCGGTTGCTTAGCATGGCGGATAAGTAACCGACTTGAAATGGTGGCTCGGGATGGATTGGCCTTGGCCACCACGCTGCGGCACACGATCCGATGCAATGGGTCATGCCCTTCGGAAAATTTGATCGGGAGCGCTGGAGATCTTCATGGCAAGCGCTGCCATTCCATTGGAAGCGACGCGCTCCCAGCCGCGCGTGGACCACGGTTCAAACAGGGCGCGATCTGACGTGGGCAAACTTCTCTTTCGTTCGCAAGAAAGGCGCCTCAAGGAGATGATATGACAGAATGGCGACCGCGATCGTAGAGAGCAACGCCGCTGCGGTGCGGGTCAAGCGGGCGATCGGACTGTGCGCCAACGGCACAGCGAAGGTTTCGATGAAAAGCAAGTGATAAACGTATAGACCGTAGCTGATACGGCCCAAATATGCGAGCGCCCGAACGAGCCCACGCCGGCGAGTTGAGAGCTGAAAACCCAGCGTACCTAGGATCAAGGCGATACAACCGATCGTGACAGCAGGGTACGTGAGCAGAGCTATTTTCCCAACGACGTCGCCATATCGTCCAGCGGCAGTGAGTACAGCAAACCCGAAGAGCAGAAGGGCGACGCGCAGACTTCGGGAAGGGGCCAGTCCAACCCGCTCAGTGCGCAAAGCAAGGAGCGCGCCGCAGGCAATTGGGTCAAGGCGCGCCAACGTGTTGCACCAAATCTGCGGGTGTATCGCGCCATGAAGCACCAACAATAGCCTGGTGAGGAACGACACCGCCAGCAGCGCAAACGCGACGATCGCCAGATGATGCGCCCAACGTCGCATGAGGAGTGGCCAGCTCAGGTAGAATTGCTCCTCAATCGAGACTGACCATAGGGGCGTGCTAACGCTGTGCGGATAGCCCCAGACTACGAAGGCCCAATTGCCTGACAGGAGCACAAAGGACACGAGGTATTTCAGGGGAAAGCTTTCATCGGCAACTACGTACTTTGCAAGGACCGAGGCGCTGACAAGGAATGCGAAATACAAGGGCCAGATGCGCAGTATCCGGCGAACATAGAACCTCGGTACATCAATGTTGCCGCAGAGTTGCCGTTCGCGAAGCAGCAGACTTGTAATCAAGAACGAGCTCAACGCGAAGAACAGATCCACACCGAATGCACCTCCCGCGGAGGCGGCGATGATCACATCGGCGACTTCTGGCGCGATGTGGGCTCGCGCGAAGAACGTCTCGTCTCCTGGAACAACGTGACTGAGGAACACCATGAAGAAAGCGAAGAGCCGTAATACGTCGAGCTCGGGACGGTAGTAGCGCGGCGCATCTTCGGCACGGATCGCGCTAGCAGTGCTGGTGACCTCCGGCGCGCCCATGGCGATCTGTTCTTGCACGGACTGTGGTCGGACCGGCACTCTGTCCGTAAACGACGCAATTCGTCAATCGTCAGCGTTCTTAAGCGCTGGTGTCGGCCGGACTGCCAAAGGACGGGAGTTTCACTGCGACCCGTACCCCTTTCACGCCGCGAGCCTGATTTATCAGCTGGGCCACGGGAGTCGCGTGATTGCGCCGAGATAGAAGCCAAGCTCCATCAGCTGCTGACCGGCGCCCATGCTGTCGCCGGTATAGCCGCCGAGGCGTCGCCGCAGGTACAGTCCCCAGATGCCGCCTAGCATTGCAGCGGCGGCGGCGCCTCCGAGGGTCGGCGCGCCCAGTAGAGCGAGCGGGGCGATGCAGGTGAGGCCTGCGACTGCAATCGACACGCTGGAGACATCCTGCGCGAACGGACGTGCACGCGAAGGGCCGGTTTCGCGGGCGTACGGGAGGCAGGCCATCAATACAACGACGCGAAGCGGCTCAACGCGTGGCCGGACACCAGGAGCAGTGCCGCACGGGCGGGCACCACGGCTTGCAAGCACGTCATCTTGAGGAGGAGGGCGAGCACCAGGGCCGATGCACCAAAGACTCCAATGCGCGGATCCTTCATGATCGCGAGTACCTGATCGCGGGTCCGCCCGCCGCCGAATCCATCCATGGCATCGGCCAACCCATCCTCGTGCAGCGCACCGGTCAAGAGGATCGTGGCAACGCTGCTCGCAACCACTGCGACGAGAGGTGGCCACAGGAGTGACCCCAGCAGCAGCGCCGCAGCGCCGGTACAACCGACCAGGAGCCCGATCACGGGAAGGTAATGGATCGCGCCGCGCAGGTGTTCCTGGGAGTGGCCAACCCACGCCGGCGCGGGTAGGCAGGTAAAGAACTGGATCGCCGCGAAGAGCCGGATCAGCTCGCGTTTGGCGGCGGGCATTCCTTCAGCCACTGGCGAGGTCCGCGAACCAGAACTGCTCGCCGCCGTACTCTGGCGGACTGGTATAGCTGCGCACTCCGCTGACGAATGTACGAATGGGCCACCGAAACCGGGGTGCGTGCGTCACGAACGTATGGAACTCGCCGTTCTCACCGCAGGCATCGACGCCGTCCGGAAGATCGGCGATGAACTGCCGGTCATATGGTCTGCCGCAGAATGACTGCGGGAGCCAGCGCGCGTTGACGCACACACAGAGGGCCTTGATGTCCCTGCGCAGCACATCATCCACTACGAGCGGTCTTGGCCGTCCCCACAACGGCAAGTGTGCGGTCATGTCCGCGCGGGCACAGACCTTCTCTTCCCACTCCCGGTGGGGGATGAGGTCAATGTCGCCAAATATGGCGTGCTCGATCCCCCGACCATGGGCCTGAACCAGCGTCTCGACGAACACCGCCTCGTACCGAGGCCAATCGGCTCGAGGCGTCAGGAGTTCCACCCCAAGCGATTCCGCCTGGGCGCGGACCAGGGACTCGGGAAGGGCATGGGATCGACTGCGGTCGGCCGCCTCCTCGAACATGGCGATGAGCGTGGTCACGGTGAACCCTTGCTCTACCGCCAGGTGCAATGCGAGGCACGAGTCCTTCCCGCCGCTCCAGGAACAGAGCGCCTGGCGAATGGCGCTCACGCCGCTCTGCCGCTTACGCCCGCGCCTTCAAAGGTCGCCATATCCGTCAACAGGGCGAGCGCCGCGCGCACGAGAGGCAGCGCCATCGCGGCTCCGGTCCCTTCTCCCAGGCGCATATCCAGATTCAGCAGCGCCTCTACGCCCAGATGCGCAAGCAGCGCGCGGTGGGCGTGCTCGGCGGAGCAGTGGGCGAACACGCAGTAATCCAGCACATGTTGGTCAAGTTGCGCGGCCAACGCGACCGCGACCGTCACCGTGAAGCCATCGACCAGCAGCAGCAGGCCGCGTGACGCAGCCGCCAGCGCCGCGCCGGTCAGCATCGCGATCTCGCAGCCACCGAACTCGCTCAGCAACTCCGACGGAGTCTGGGGCGGTGCGCGCCGTGCCCACGCGGAGGCGAGCACGGCTTTCTTACGCGCGAGGCCCAGATCGTTCAGACCTGTCCCTCGGCCTACGCAATCGTCAAGGGGAATGCCGGTGAGCCCGTGCATGAGGAGTGCGGCGGAGGCGGTATTGCCGATGCCCATCTCGCCCAGCAGGACCGTGTTCGATGCTGCAGAGATGACTGCGGCAACCACCTTGGCGCCAAGTTGCAAGGCGCGCTCGCATTCCTCAGTCGTCATGGCCGGCTCGACGACCAGATCTCGCGTGCCACGCCGCACCTTTGCGTCGATGAGTCGCGGATGGGAAGGGAGATTGCCGTCGATTCCGGCGTCGACGATCCATAGGTCGATGCCCTGCGCCTTCGCGAGCACGCTGATCGCCGCGCCGCCGGACAGAAAGTTCATCACCATCTGCCTGGTAACCACACGCGGGTAGGCGCTGACGCCACGGTCGGCGACTCCGTGGTCGCCGGCGAATACCAGAGCTACAGGCTGCTCGATAGTGGGCTGCAGCGTGTGGAATACGGCGCAGACCTGAGCGGCCAGCGGCTCGAGTCGCCCCAGAGCGCCCTGCGGCTTGGTGAGGATGTCCAGGCGATGGTTGGCGGCGGCCCTGCTTGACTCATCAATTGCAGCAACAGGCCTGCGGCCTGAATTGGCGCTGGCGGCACCCGCGCGGCGTTGTTGAACGGACGTTGACAAGGGCTTTGAGCTCATGGGAATTCCTTGAGGATAAGCGGCAGTCCTGCCGCCAGTAGTACGACACGCTCGCAACGCGCCGCCAGGTCCTGGTGCAGCCGACCAGCTGCATCTGCGAACGCGCGTGCGAGAGCGTTCGCAGGGATGACGCCCTGGCCGACCTCGTTACTGACGAAGACTTGATCTCCTGCGAGGCGTGGCAGGCTGTCGAGGAGCGCGTCCCGCTGCGGTTCGAGGCCGGCGCTGCGTGGGGACAACAGGAGGTTCGTGAGCCACAGCGTCAGGCATTCGATGACCACGATGCCGCCCGCGCTCGCCGCTGCGCCAAGCGCATCGGCGAGGCAAATGGGTTCCTCGACGACGGTCCAGTTGGCGGGGCGTCGCGCCCGGTGTGCTGCAATCCGCGCGCGCATCTCCTCGTCATTGGCGGTGGCGGTAGCGATGACGGTGACCGGACCACCATGGGCGCGTGCGAGCGTTTCGGCATACCGGCTCTTGCCTGATCGCACGCCACCCAGCACGAGCGTTTTCATGGTCCACGTTTCCTCATAAGCCAACTGCGCTCCTGGACAGGTCCTTCATGGCTTCGCCGGGACCGGGCCGGCTGACTCTCGTTCGGGTCCGAGCAGAAGTCGCCGGCAGAGGATCGCGAGTGCGATGTAGGCCGCGGCTCCCGTTAGGTACGGTCGGTAGTACGGGCTCACGCCTCGAACGAAGTCTCCGACCGGCATCGCTTCGAAGTAGCCCGATAACGCATAAAAGCTTGCATTCGAGAGCACAAAGGCGATGGTGGTACTCGCGAGGAGCGCAACTGCGAGCGCGAGTCCGCGCAGCCATCCGTGCCATCGAGCGGCGTAGACGCAGGTCGCTCGGCCCGCCCCCCAGAGGACTCCGTAGGTCGGAATCAGGAATGGGTAGGCCGGCGTGATGCAGTAACTGCTGGCGCCTTGCGCGACCGCGAGTGCATCGACAACGGCGGCGGCAAGCAGGCCGACCACGAGCCATCGTGCGGAGGCGACCCACAGGCCGAGCAAGAAGAATACGGCGAGCGAGGCGTCCGGTGGTGTGGCGATGCCGCCGAAGTGGCCGATACGGGTCACTGCGAGCAACGCGACCAAGGCGATGCCCGTGATGAGGTCGCGCGATAGTTTAGGAAGGTTCATCGAGGATTCCTCTCGTGAGCTAGCGGGATGGGTGGTACCGCAGACTGATCCATCCTGTGCGACCGTCCTGCGGGTAAAACTCGGCCGTCTCGTAATGGCGCGCACTGACATTGGCCACCTTGGCTTCCACTGACCACTGCTGCGCCGGCGCGAAGCTGCTGAGTAGGTCGAGTGTGGTGTAGCCGCCGAGCCGCCGAGTGTTTGCGAGATCCTCGAAGCGTGGCCCGACCGCGTTTAATCGCGCAGTGACGTGCGCACGCGACCATTGGTGGCCGAGTTCGAGCCGGCCACTCAGCCTGGCCCTGCGTGGTAACAGGTTGCCGCCCTCAGCCGATCCGGGTGTGCGATTGCGGGGATCGAGCCACGTGACGATAAGTGACGCCGTCGACGCCGCCCGCTGAGCGATCACCTGGCCCTCGGCACCGCGAATCACCGCGGTCTCGATGTTTGCCGGCAAGAAACTGGAATCGAAGGCGATCAGGTCAGTAACGCGGGTCTCAAACGTATGTAGCGACCACTGCGCTTCGCCGCGCGAACCATCGATTCCAAGCTCCGCTGAGCGGGAGTGCTCCGGCCGAAGTGCTGGATTACCGAAAAAGGGATAATAGAGTTCGTTGAAGGTCGGCGCCCGGAACGCAGTACCGAACGATCCGGTGAGCCTCGGCCCGGCAACGAAGCGGTGCGACCATGCCGCGCTTCCGGTCGCCTGACCTCCGAATTGCTGGTTGTCATCGTGTCGGGCGCTGATGCTGAACCGTTCGGAGGCAAACCCGCCTTGATACTCAACGAAGCCTCCGATGTCGCGGCGCGAACTGACGGCATAGGCGACCGAACTCGCGACGCCATCGCGCTGCGCATCGGTACCGAGTGTCAGCAGGTGCTGGGTTGCCAGCTGCCAGTCGACTTGCAGAGTGCCTTGGGAATGAACGGTGTCGAACCTGCTCTGCGGGACGAAATTGAGGTCATCGGTCGCCTCGTCCCGCGACTGGCCGGCGCGCATCGTCAGGTGCAGTGAGGGCAGGGGCGACCATCGCCCCGTCATGCCAGCGGTCTGCTGGACGAAGCTCTCGTGATTGACGAACGTCCCGGCGAAGCGAGTCCCTCCCTGGGCACGCAGCGCTGTGACCTCGACGTTCGCCGAGTCGCTGAAGTCGTATCCGATCCGAGCGGACTGCGAGGCGTTGTGAAAGCCGTCAGGCGTGAAATCGAACGTAAAGCAACCCCCACCCGGCGCAACGGGTGTGCCGCGGCACGACGCATAGCCATCGCTGCCGAGGTAGGAACTCGAGGCACTGTAGGAAAGACGGCTCGTGCTCCCGGAGAAACCGGCGCTGGTATTTCCCGTGTTATGGCTGCCGCCGCCCGCGCCAGCCGTCAGCTGTGGCTCGCCTTGTCCGCGGCGAGTGAAGATCTGGATCACCCCGCCGACCGCCTCTGAGCCATAGAGGCTCGAGCGGGGACCCCGGACTATTTCGATCCGTTCAATCTCCTCGACCGGCAGGTACTCGAAGGCCGTCGTGCCGAGCGTAGCGGACATGAGTTTGACGCCGTCGACCAGCACCAGCACCTGGTCCGCGTCGGTACCGCGCAGGAAGAGCGCGGTCGCCTTGCCGAGACCCCCATTGTTTGAAATCTGCACGCCAGCCTCGCCGGTCAGCAGCTCCTGCACCGACGTCGCCTGGCGCGCCTGGATGTCTGCGCGGGTGATCATCGTCACCGAGCTGAGCGCATCGTCGATCGACTGAGTTGTGCGTGTGGCTGTGACGACGACGGTGGCCGCGTCGCTCTGCGCCTGTGCACCGGCGCTGGCCAATAGGACTGCCGGAAGAGCGCCGAGAACGCGGACCTGCGCGGCAACGAGGAGCGTACGCAAGAATGGCATTCCACCCTCCATGCACCCACCGTGCATGTGTCGGACCGATCGACGTGGAGGATGGGAAGCGATGCAGGGCGTGCGCAGTTCAGGACACCGGCCGCTCCACACCGATGCTGCCCACCGCAACACGTGCCTCTGCGCCGCAGGTCGGTCTACGGGCTCGTGAGTGGAACTGTCCTGCCGGGTCGCCTTCCCACGCCGAAGCGCAGTGGCATCGTGACGCGGCTTTTACTCACTTACCGTTGCGGGGGCAGCGCCGGATTGGCCTTTGTCGGCTTCACCGGCTTCCCGTTTCACTCGTGCGACCATGAGGTCGACAAGCGCCTGAACGCGGCATCAGTCTGCCGCCCATCTAGCGCGGCGTCAACGGCCTTTCAAAGCGCTGCAATGCCGCCCGGCGATTCCCCTCCTTGGGAAGCCGCGCGGGCTGGGCCGGATAGGTTTCTAGAGCAGATCGCCATATCCAGCCGCATCCACCGGAATCTGTCGCCGGCAGCACCACGACCCACAGCTTAAACTGCACTGGCCGTGACGTAGCTTTTAGGCTACAATCCCAAAGTAGAGGTCCGCGAGTACCAGGGCGTCGACGGCAATGCGCCGGTGACTCAATGGCTCTCGGACCTCCGGGATCCCGCGGCGCGGGCGCGCATCGTGTCGCGTCTTGACCGGCTGAAAGCCGGACTTCTAGGCGACTGCAAGAGCATCGGCAAAGGCGTGTGCGAGCTGCGGATCGATTATGGTCCGGGTTACCGCGTGTATTACGCGCGGGACGGTGAGGCGCTCATCAATCCTCCTGTGCGGTGGCGATAAACGATCGCAAGCAAAGGATATCGAACGAGCTCGTGCGTACTGGAAAGACTACAAGGCCCGCAAGCCCAAGCCGCCCGTTCCGAGCGGCCGATCACCTGCAAAGCGAGGCCGAGGTCGCCGCCTACATTGAAGCGATGCTCGAGGATGGTGATGCACGCGCCATGCCCGTCGCTCTTCGCACCGTAGCCGAATCGGTGGGCGGCATGACTGCGCTCGCACGCAAGACGGGGCTTTCCCGAGAGACGCTCTATCGAACCCTCTCGAAGCGCGGTAATCCGCGCCTCGACACGCTCGCGGCGATCCTCGCCGCGTTTGGTCTTCGCCTGACTGTGCGGACCCGAAGCGGACGTGCCGCAAGAGGCCGAGCGACTGTGGCGCCTGCCTGAGCCAGTTTCCTCAAGGTATTGCGTTCGGTCGAAGAAGGAATGCGAAATACAAGG
>VBNH01000078.1 GCA_005878095.1 Gammaproteobacteria bacterium
GCACCGGGCGGGCCGCGGGCAGCTCCTCGTTCGGGTAGGCGAGCCGGAAGCGGCGCGAGTAGTTCTCGGGGACCTTGAGGGAGGTGTATTTCGGCGTCGCGAACGCACCGAAGCGCGCGAGGTCCATGGAAATGATGTCCTGGCCCGGATCGCCCTCCGCCATCCAGCGCGACAGCACGAGTCCTATGCCCCCACCCTGGCTGAACCCGGCCATGACGGCGCAGGCAACCCAGAAGTTCCTCACACCCCGGACCGGTCCGACCAGTGGATTGCCGTCGGGCGCGAAGGTGAACGGACCGTTCACCGCCTTCCTGATACCGACACGACCGAGCGCCGGGAAGTGCCTGAAGCCGACCTCGAAGTACGGCGCCAGCCGCTCGAAGTCCTCGGGCAGCAGCTGCATCGAGAAGTCGTCCGGCGTCCTCACCGGCGACCAGACGATGCCGTGGGGTTCGTACGTACCGATGAGCACGCCACTGCGCTCCTGGCGCAGGTAGATCTCGCCGGCGTAGTCGGTGGTGTTCACGATCTCCTTCTCCCGGCCTGCGAGCTCCGGGATGTCCTCGGTCAGCAGATAGTGGTGCTCCATCGCCAGCACCGGCAGCTCGATGCCGACCATGTGGCCGACCTCGCGTGCCCACAGGCCCGCGCAGTTCACCACGTGCTCGGCGTGCACCGTGCCCTTGTCGGTCACGACGTCCCAGGTGCCGTCACGGCGCTGCCCGAGCGACAACACGCGGGTGAAGCGTTCCACCGAGGCACCGAGCGCTCGCGCCGCCTTGACGTAGGCGTGGGTGGTGCCGGAGGGATCGCAATGCCCACCGTCCGCGCGCCACAGCGCGCCGATGAAGTGGCTGGTATCGATCAGGGGATTGAGGCTGCGCGCCTGCTCGAGCGAGATCATCTCGGTTTCCATCCCCAGGTAACGCGCCCGTGAGCAGATGAGCTTCAGACTGTCGAGCTCGCCCGCGGTCGCCGCCAGCATCAGGCCACCGTTCGGGTGCAGCCCGCAGGACTGCCCGGAGGCCGCCTCGATCTCGCGATACAAGTCGATGGTGTATTTCTGCAGCCGCGAGATGTTGGCCTCGCCGTTGAACGTGTGCATGCCCCCGGCCGCATGCCAGGTCGAGCCCGAGGTCAATTCACTCTTCTCCAGCAGCAGCACGTCGGTCCAGCCGATCCTGGCGAGGTGATAGAGCACACTGGCGCCCACCACGCCGCCACCGATGACCACGGCTCTCGCGGAAGTCTTCATGTCGCTTGATCTCCGGACAGTCCGCCAACAGTAACATCCGCCTCGGACACGAGCCCGAAGGGCTTCGCCGTGGAGCTGAGCCATTCGCGCAAATGCCGCGCGGTGCTCGTGGGGGTGAGCAGCAGCAGCCCCGATGGCAGCACCGCGAGGATCACCGCCACCTGCGCCATGACGGTGGCGGCCGCGCTGCCTGCCGGGAAGACCTGCGGATCCAGGTCCAGGCGACAGGCCCTGGCGAGCGCGTCCCGGACCTGCGGCCCGGCGAGGCGCCACGCCGCGAGCCCCGACGACAGGTCAACCGCCCCGCCGGCGCGCCCACAGGCGGCCTGCCAGTGCGCCGCGGTCGCACCCGGGTGCGCCGGCGGGGCGAGCAGCAGCCAGCGCGCCGGGCGTACGCAAAGCGCCAGTTGATCGCTCGCCACCGCCACCCGTCCCAACACCGGCAGCTCGAGCCCCCGGGCGCCCGCGAGGTTCTCGAGCTCAGGCGCGCGCCCGTGGAACGCGGCGATCTCGACAATATCCGCCGCGCAGGATGCGAGCCGGATGCCGGGAATCTCGCGCGGCATCGACTGCGACTCAGGCGCGGACACGAAGGTTCTCCGGATCGAGCATGTGGGGGCTCACGATCTCGATCTCGACGGTCTCGTCGTGAACCGGCGATGTGCCGATCAGCCGCTCACCCAATCGCCGGCGGCCGCCCGCCACCAGCGCCAGGCCCACCCAGCCGTCGCTCTCGACCGAGGGGGTCGAGGAGGTCACGTAGCCGAGACTCGTGGCGCGCGCCTGCGGCGTGACCAGCTGTAAGCCGTTGCGCAGGCGATGCCGGCGCTCGAGGGACCGCACGCCGACGAGCTGCAGGCGATCGGGCGCCGTCAGCCCGGGGCGCTGCGACAGCGTGCGGCCGATGAAATCCCCGTGCTTCTTCAGCATCCGCTGCAAGCCGAGATCATCGGCGCTGGTGTTGCCGTTCAGCTCCGCGGCGGTCACGTGGCCCTTCTCGATGCGCAGCGTGTTGAGCGCATCGAGGCCGTAGGGCGCAATGCCGAAGGGCTTGCCCGCCTCGAGCACCGCCGACCACACCGCCAGGGCGTGACCGGCGGGTACTGCGAGCTCGTAGGCCAGCTCGCCCGAAAACGAGATGCGGAACACCCGACCCGCAACGCCGGCGATGGTGGCGACGCTCGCCGCCATGAACGGAAAGGCCTCGTTGGACAGATCGAGGCCCGCGACCACCGCCGCCACGACCTCGCGCGAGCGCGGACCGGCGACCGCGAACTGCGCCCACTGATCGCCGACATCGGTCAGCAGCACATCCAGCCGCGGCCACACGGCCTGCAGATGGAATTCCAGGTGCTCGAGCGTCGCCGTCGCGTTCGCCGTCGTGGTGGTGACGAGGAAGTGCTCGGGAGCGAGCCGCGCGGTCGTACCGTCGTCGAGCAGCATCCCGTCCTCGCGCAACATGATGCCGTAGCGGGCGCGACCGACCGCGAGGGTGGAAAACGAGTTCGCGTAGATGAAGTCCAGGAACCGCGCGGCATCCGGCCCCTGCACGTCGATCTTGCCGAGGGTCGACACGTCGGTGATGCCGACCGAGCGGCGCACGGCGCGGGCCTCGTTCAGCACCGCCTCCCACCCCTGTCGACGCGAGTAGACGAGCGGCCGCAGCCACAGCCCCGTGGGCACGAAGGTCGCGCCGGCGGCCTCGTGCCAGTCGTGCAGCGGCAGCCGGCGCTTGGGTCTGTAATGCTCGCGGACTTCACCGCCGGCGAGTGCCGCGAAGGGAACCGGCTGGGCGAACGGCCGGGGCCTGGTCTGTCCGACCTGCCACAGCGGCACGCCGCGCGCCTGCGCCAGCACCGCGCTGCCGACCAGTCCCCCGAGGCGGCCCTGGTCGCTCGCCATGCCATGGGTGGTGAAGCGCTTCATGTGCTCGACGTGCTCGTAGCCCTCGCGAAAGCTCAGTCGCACGTCGGCGGCGGTCACATCGTTCTGCAGATCGACAAAAGCCTTGGCCGGTCCGCGCACCTCCCACAGCGCGGCGATCGGTGTGGCGTCGGCATCGGGCGGCAGATCCACGCCCGGGTCCGCGGCGCCGACCGGCCGGGCGAGTTGCGCCGCGAGCGTGCGCGCCGCACTCTCGCCGTCACGTGCGGCGGCCGTGAGTCCGAAGACACCGCGCGCCGCGCCGGCGATCTGCCCGATGGCGGGTGCCAGATCGGCGGTAAAGGCTGCGATCGGCTCCTGCCACGTGAGCCGTGCGCCGAGCTGGCTCGCCAGCGTGGTCGCCGGGGAATACCCTCCGGACATGAGCAGACAATCGGCCGCGAGCTCGCGCCGCGCGTGCCCCTTCTCCACGACCCTGACGGTGCGGACCCCGTCGCGCCCGCACGCCCCCTCGACCACCGCGCCGCCGTGCACCTCGACACCGAGCGCGCGCGCGCGCCCGGCGGCGAGCGAGCTCTCGCGCACGTCGATCACGGCGCAGTCGATGCCGGCGCCGCTCAAGGCGAATACCGCCTCGTAGGCCTCGTCGCTGTTGAGGAAGAACACCGGACGGCGGCCCACGGCCACCCCGTAGCGTCTCAGATACTGATGTGCGGCACCCGCAAGCATCACGCCCGGCAGGTCGTTGCCCGGGAAGGCGATCAGCCGCTCGAGCGCCCCGGTGGCGAACACCACGCGCCGGGCGCGGATGATCCGCAGCCGCTCCCGCAGGCCATCGAAACGGGCGGCCTCGGCGGGTGAGAGGGTCTCGAGCGCCCCGAACACGCCGTGGCCGTAGGCGCCGAGCACCGTGGTGCGGGGCAGGCAGCGCACCGTCGCCAGGCCGGCGAGCCGGGTACACATGCTCACGCGCCAGGCGCTCCAGCGCGCATCGAGCAGCGAGCCGCCGCCCAGTACGACATCCTGGTCGGTGAGCATCACCTTGAGGCCGCTCGTGCCCAGACGATGCGCGGCGGCGAGCCCCGCGGTGCCCGCGCCGACCACCAGCACATCGGCGTGATCGTGCACGGTCTCGGCGGGCGCCGCGTGATCGCCGACGATCGGCTCGAGCCTTCCCAAGCCTGCGGCCCGGCGGATGAGGGGCTCGTAGAGCCGCTCCCAGGCCCAGCCCGGCGCCATGAAAGTCTTGTAGTAGAAACCCGCCGGCAGGAACCGGGCTATCAGATCGTTGAGCGCCAGCACATCAAACCGCAGCGACGGCCAGCGGTTCTGGCTTTCGGCCACGAGGCCCTCGTGCAGCGGGAGCGTCGTGGCGAGCCGGTTAGGCTCGCGCCCGTTGGCGCCGATCACGTCGACGAGCGCACAGGGCTCCTCCGGACCTGCCGTCACGATGCCGCGCGGCCGGTGGTACTTGAAGCTGCGTGCAACGAGGCGCCGGCCGTTGGCGAGCAGCGCCGAGGCGAGCGTGTCGCCCGTAAGGCCCTGCATGCTGCGCCCGTCGAAGCGAAAGCCGACCGGCCGATCGGGGTCGGTCAGCAGACCGCGGGCGATACGCCCGGGACCGCGCATCAGCGCGTGAGTCCCGGCGGGGGGGACAATTGGTCCTCGGGGCCGCCGACCGCGTGAAGCTCGTGACTGAGCGTGTGGCGGACGACCTTCAGGAGCTTGCGGCAACCGCCCACGTGCAACCACCACTCCAGATGCCAACCGCAGCGGTTGTCCCGTTCGTAGACATAGGCGGTGAACGCCGCAAGTCCCGCATCGGCGGCGGGCCGCACCTTGCTGGCGTCGCCCCGATAGCGAAACTCGGTTTCGTCGCGTTCACCGCACCACGGGCAGGGGATGCGAAGCATGGGCGGTGAGTTTCAGTGAGCGTAGGGGAACGGCCCGGCACCGCGCTCGTCGACGGTGCGCCCGGCGGCGAAGCGCTCGAGATCCAGGTGAGCGGCGAGCGGGTGCGGCGCATGGCGCGCGATGAGGTGCGCCGTCGCGAGGCCCCCGGCCGGGATCGCCTTGAAGCCGCCGTAGCACCAGCCGCCATTCACGATCAGGCCCTCGAGCGGCGTCGCGGAGATGATCGGGGAACCGTCCATGCTCATGTCCATGACACCGCCCCATTGCCGCAGCACCTTGAGGCGCGCAAGCCCCGGCAGCAGCGTCACGGCCGCCGCGGCCACTTCTTCCGCCATCGGCAGCGTGCCGCGCTGGCCGTAGCTGTTGTAGCCGTCGATGGCGCCGCCGAACACCAGTCCGCCCTTGTCCGACTGGCTGACGTAGAAATGTCCGGCACCGTAGGTCAGGACGACATCGAGCACCGGCTTGATGCCTTCGCTCACGAAGGCCTGCAGCACGTGGCTCTCGAGCGGGAGCGTGAGGCCCGCCATCGCGGCGAGTCGCGACGAATGCCCGGCGACGGCCAGGCACACCGTGTCGGCCGCAATGTGCCCGCGGGTGGTCTCGACTCCGGTCACCCGTGATCCGTCGCGGGCGATGCCGGTGACCTCGCAGTCCTCGACGATGTCGACACCGGCCTCGGATGCCGCCCGCGCATAACCCCAGGCGACCGCATCGTGGCGAACCGTGCCGCCACGGCGCTGCAGGAACCCGCCGAGCACGGGGTAGCGGCCGTTGTCGAGATCAACGAGCGGCACCAGCGCCTTCACCGCCTCGCGGCTCAACGGCTCCGCATCCACCCCGAGCAGGCGCATCATGTTGGCGCGCCGCGTGAACAGATCGCGCTGCGCCTCGGTGTGAAACAGGTTGAGGGTGCCGCGCTGGCTCACCATCGCATTGAAATTCAGCGTGCGCTCGAGCTTTTCCCACAGCTTGAGCGAGTACTCGTAGAAGCGGATATTCTCCGGGTGGAAGTAGTTGGAACGGATGATGGTCGTGTTGCGCCCGACGTTGCCCAGCCCGATCGGGCCCTTCTCCAGCACCGCCACGTCGCTGATGCCGTACTCGGTGGCGAGGTAGAAGGCGCTCGCGAGTCCATGACCGCCGCCGCCGACGACCACCACGCGGTAGCGCTCGCGCGGTGTCGCCTTCGCCCAGGCGCGCGACCAGCCGCGCTGGCCGGTGAGTCCTTCGAGAAACACTCGCCCGAGCGAATAGCGACCGCTCGATACACGCTGCGCACGCGCAGGTGTCGCGTGGGATTTCGGTAACGGATTCATCGCTGCCCCCCATGATAAAGCGCAGTGCGGGCCGGCACACGCGCTTGCGCTGCCCTTGACGTGCGCAGCGACAACCGACAGTGTGCGGCGCTGCGCGACCGTCGGCCCCGAGCGGTCGGCAGGGGGTGACGGGTGGCGAACATTCTGAAGTCGCTGTGCGTGGCGGTCCTGGCGCTCAGCGTGTCGTCCCCGCTGCCGGCCGCGGTCGTGGTTTCCTCGAAGCTGTCGAGCGAGTCGGCGATGATCGGAGAGATGATCCGCCTGCTGCTGAGCGCGCATGGGATCCAGACGGTCGACCGCACCAAGATCGGTGCGACGCCGGTCGTTCGCAAGGCGCTGCTCTCCGGCGAGGTCGATCTCTACGTCGAATACACCGGCAATGCAGGGTTCTTTTTCAACCTGGCGTCCAACCCCGCCTGGAAGGACCTGCAGCAGGGCTATGAGCTCGGCGCCAGACTCGATTACGCTGCCAACCACATCGTGTGGCTCACACCCGCGAAGGCGAGCAACGCCTGGGCGCTCGCGGTGCGCCGCGACGTGGCCCTGGCGAACAACCTCAAGACCATGAGCGACTTCGGCAGATGGGTGGCGGGCGGCGGCAAGGTGGTGCTCGCCTGTTCGGCCGAGTTCGCCAATGCCGGGACCCTGCGCTCGCTGGAGAAGACCTATGGGTTCACGCTGCGCTCCGACCAGTTGATCGTGCTCGCCGGAGGGGAGACCTCGGCGACCATCGGGGCCGCGGCCGCGCGCACCAACGGCGCGAACACGGCCATGGTGTACGGTACCGACGGTGGCATCGTCGCCGCGAGCCTGCAGATCCTCGAGGACGACCGGCACGACCAGCCGGTGTACGCGCCGGTGCCGATCGTTCGCGAGGCGGTCCTCAAGTCGACCCCGCAGATCGCCGCGATCGTGAAGCCGCTCATGGAGAGTTTCAGTCGCGAGACGCTGCAACAGCTGAATGCGCGCGTGCAGATCGACGGCGAATCGGAAGGCTCGGTCGCCGAGGACTACCTGAAGGCGAAGGGCTTTCTCAAGTGAGTACGCGCACGGCGCTGACAGTGCCGCGGCTGCGCAGACTCGACCCCCTCGGTGCGCTGCTCGCGGCTGCCGGGGCCGTGGCCGCCGTGTTCCTGCCGTTCGTGGTCTTAAAGTCCAACCGGATCGTGCCGGGCGACCCGCGCGCGCTCCTCGAGGTGCTGCCGGCGTGGGGAGCGCTCGGCTGCCAGGTCATCCTGATCTGCGCGGCGCTCGCAGCTCTCAGGGTATCCAACCCCCGCGTACGGCTCGGCGCAGCGCTCCTGGGGGTCGTCGCCGTAGCGCTCGCCGTGGCCGCGGCCGGGGATGCGCTCACACCCGCCGGCAACAAGGTGGTGCGCGTTTCACCCGGCGCCGGTTTCTGGGTGCTGCTCGTGTGTCTCGGCCTGATGGCGACCGATGCCACCACGCGCATGCGCCCGGGGCCGGGCCTGCGCGTGCTGCTCCTGGCTGTGTCCATCGCCGTTGCCGGACTCGCCCTGGCGCACGGCACGTTCGACCATCTCTCCGTGATGCGCGAGTACGCGGTCAACGCCGATCGCTTCGCGCGCGAGGCGCGCCAGCACGTTTGGCTCGCCCTGGGATCGCTCGCCGCGGCCGTCCTGGTGGCGCTGCCGACCGGCATTCTGTGCCACCGCGTCCCGCGGCTGCGCTCGGGCGTGCTGGGGACGCTCAACGTGATCCAGACGATTCCGGCGATCGCGCTGTTCGGCATTCTGATGGCACCGCTCGGGGCGCTGGCAGCCGCCGTGCCGCTGGCCGCGGCGCTCGGGATCCGTGGCATCGGTGCCGCACCGGCCGCGGTCGCCCTGTTTCTGTATTCGCTGCTGCCGATCGCCGCGAATACGGTCGCGGGCCTGAAGCGGGTGCCGCGGGCTGCGGTCGAAGCCGCGCGCGGCATGGGCATGACGAGCTGGCAGATCCTGACGGGCATCGAGCTCATTCTGGCGCTGCCGGTCATTCTCACCGGCATTCGCATCGTGCTGGTGCAGAACATCGGCATGGTGACCGTCGCCGCCCTCATCGGCGGCGGCGGACTCGGGACCTTCGTCTTTCAGGGCATCGGGCAGACGGCGATCGACCTGGTGCTGCTCGGGGCGATTCCGATCGTGACACTGGCCTTTTCCGCCGCCGTGGTGCTCGATGCGCTGGCGGAGGTCCTGGATCGGGCACGGCAATGATCAGCGTCGAGAACCTCAGCAAGCAGTACGGGGCGACGACGGTCGTCGACGGCGTGTCCATGGTCATCGAGCGCAACTCGATCACGGTGATCGTGGGCACCTCCGGCTCGGGGAAATCGACTCTGCTGCGCATGATCAATCGCCTCATCGAGCCGACCCGCGGTCGGGTGCTGATCGACGGCAACGACACGACCGGCGAGCCTGCGCACCTGCTGCGGCGCCGGATCGGCTATGTGATCCAGGGACACGGCCTGTTCCCGCACCGCACGGTGGCGGAGAACATCGCGACCGTGCCGCGCCTGCTCGGCTGGGACGAGGCTCGCATTCGCGCCCGTGTCGAGGAGCTGCTCGCGGTGTTCCAGCTCGATCAGGGCGCCTACGCGGGAGCCTTCCCGCATCAGCTCTCCGGTGGACAGCAGCAGCGCGTCGGTGTGGCGCGGGCGCTCGCCGCCGAGCCGGCGGTGCTGCTGATGGACGAACCGTTCGGCGCCCTCGATCCCATCATCCGCGCGAAGGCGCAGGATGACCTGCTCGACATTCAGCGACGCTTCGGCACGACCATCGTGCTCGTGACCCACGACATGGACGAGGCCTTCCGTCTGGGTGATCACGTCGCGGTCATGAGCCACGGCCGGCTGTTGCAGTACGATCGCCCCGCGGTGCTGCTCACGCACCCCGCGGATCCCTTCGTGTCGCGCATGACCGGCGTCTCGGACCGAGCCATGAGACTGCTGTCGCTCACCACGGCGGGCGAGGCGGCGCTGCCGGGCGTCTCGGACGGGCCGGCCGTTGCAGCCTCCGCGTCGCTCCGCGAGGTACTCTCCGAGCTCCTGTGGCGCGGCGCCGAGTCGGCCGCGGTCATGGACGCGGACGGCACGCGGCGCGGCTACCTCACGATCGCGGCCATCCTCGAGCGCGGGCGGCCGGGCTGATGCCGGGCGTGGCTGCCATCCTGCGATTCGCGGCGCTCGCCCTGCTGCTGGCGTTCCTGTTGATGCCCCAGAGCTTCGCGCCGCTGTTCGCGCCGCTCACGCAGTATGGCGCGCCGCCGATCTACGATCAGGGCAACCTGCTGACACTCGCGCTCGCGCATCTCGGCCTGGTGTGCTGCGCGGCCGCCGCGAGCACTATCGTGGCCGTCGGGCTCGGCATTGTGGTGACGCGCCCGAGCGGCGCGCAGTTCCTGCCGCTGTCGCGCACGCTCGTCAACATCGGTCAGACTTTTCCGCCGGTGGCGGTGCTGGCGGTGACTGTGCCGCTGGTCGGCTTCGGCGAGAAGCCGACGCTGATTGCGCTCTTTGCCTATGGCCTCCTGCCCATCTTCGAGAACACGATCGTCGCACTGCAGACCTGTCCGCCGCAGGTTCTGGAGGCCGCGAGCGGCATGGGGATGAGCGCCCGCCAGCGCCTGCTGTCCGTGGAGCTGCCGCTGGCGTTACCGCTGATTCTGGAGGGCATCCGGCTGTCCCTGGTCATCAACATCGGCACGGCGACGATCGGATCCACGGTGGCCGCCAAGGGACTCGGCGAGGTGATCATCGCTGGACTCCTCTCCAACAACAACGCCTTCATCCTGCAGGGGGGACTCGTGACCGGCCTGATGGCGATCCTGCTCTATGACGCCCTCGCCGGGCTCGAGCGGCGCATCTGCAGGACCGCGCACCTCGAGTGAGACTCGGGCAGCCCCTCGCCCCCGGAGCCGGAGTCTGCCGGTCCGGAGGCGGCGAAGCGTGTGCACTAACCGATCAGTCGTCCAGAGGCAGTAGCAGCGCCTCGCTCCCGCCGCTCGTGGGGTTCTCGAGCGATACGACCATCTGGCCAAGCGCCGGTGTCCGCCGGAATTCCGTCCGGTTGATCGACAGGGGCACGCTCGCGCTCGTCCCCCGCGGGAGCGTGGCGAACGCGCCGGTGCTGATCGAGCTGTTGTAGGCGTTGAAGCGTGCGCCGGTCGTGATCGCATCGACGTTGCCGGTCAGCAGGTCGGCCGTCTGGGCGGTGTAGCTGAACCGCGGGTGGGTGGCGGTGATGCCTGCGTCGGCAGCCACCACAGGCATCAGCACGGTCGTACCGTCGGTAGGCGCGGTGGCGAGGAACTCGAGCACGCCCGAGCCGGTCGCCAGGTTGAACACCGCGACCGCCATCTCTCCCGTCACACCGGCGCCGGTGAAGCTGCCGAGATCGGCGGCCTCGATGTCGTAGTCCGGCACGCCATCGTTGTTGACGTCTACGAACACATCATAAACGCTCGTCACCGGATTCGACGTGCGCCCGAAGGTGTTCACCGCGAACACCAGGATCTGGCCGAGGGTCGGATCGGTCAGGGACTGCACGCCGACCGCCCGCAGCCCGGTTGTGATGCCGGAATTGGAGCCGCGCAGCCCCCAGGCGTAGAAGTCCGCCGTGCCGGTTACCGCAGTCGACCGGTTGTTGAGTGCGACCGAGAGCGCCGACCCGGAACCGGTAAGCTGCGCCTGAACCAGCGAGCGGGCGCGCGGCACCAGGTAGTACGGCACGCTCAAGATGACGCCGTTGTTGCCGTTGCGCGGGGTCATGACCACCCGGCCCTGCACCTGGCGGAAGGCGCTGGAATCACCGACCGTCGCAGCCGGTACCGCGAGCCTCACGTCCACCGTTTGGCTCTGGTGTGCCGCGAGTGTGATCGAGGTCGGCGAGACGCTGGCCGTGTGGGCGGCGCCCGGCCCCTGCACGACCGAGAGCGCAAAGTTCGCCGGTGTGCTGCCCCGATTCTCGACCACGATGTACCCGTTACCGCTGAAGTCGCTCGTGAGCTCCGCCACGCCGAAACTGACGCTCGGCGTATCGTCCACCGCGTGCGCAATCACGGACGTCCGCGTCGCACCAAAGGGCTGCACCAGCCCATTGCCACCGAGGCGCGCCGAGTAGCCGGCGACCTTGGTCGCATCCGCGGTGTTGACGACGGCAGCGGCCACGTCGGCCGCGCCCCAGGCGGGATGCGCCTGTATGGCGAGCGCGGCGCTGCCCGCCACGTGCGGGGCCGCCATCGAGGTCCCCGACATGAACACGCCCTGGTTGCCGCTGCCCATCCCCGTGGAGAAGATGCTGATGCCTGGCGCGGAGACGTCCGGCTTCAGGTGGCCGTCGCCTCCGCGCGGCCCGGCGGAGCTGAACGACGCGAAATGCCTGAAGGTCGGATTGGCGACCGTCGTGGTGGTGAGCGTCGCCCCGGTGGAAGCGGCAAGGGTCGCCCCGTCGGTGTTCGTGGCGGTTGGGCCCTGCACGCCGAGGAACGGTATCGTCACCGTGTACGCCATGCCGGTGTCCGGATTCGAGTTGATCGGCCCTTCGTAGGGTGGATAGCCCGGCGCGTTGTTGATCATCGCAACCGCCGCGGCGCCGGCCTGCTGGCCGTAGACCGCCCGCGCCACGCGCGCGCAGGTGCCGCGAACCGTGACCACGAGCTTGCCGGCGACTCCCGCGGCCGTGTACTCGGCGGGGTCGCAGCCGAGCGACACGCCGCCCGAACCCGTGCCGTTGGTATCGGGCAGCACGATCACCGGGAGCGAGCTGCCATTGGCCGCGGCGATGCCGTCGGAGTCCAGTGCTGTGATTGCACCCGTTGGTGCGAGTGCCAGCGCTTCGCCCGGATAGGAAGCGTGTGAATCGACCGCGGCGACGCTGATCGCCTTCTCACCCGTGCTCGGATCACCCACGACGTACGGGATTGGCCCCGCATTCCCGGCCGAGGCGACCACCACGATGCCGGCGTTGACCGCGTTCTCGGACGCCTCGGCATCCGCATCGTCCTCGTTGCCGAAGTCCGAGCCGAGCGACATGCTGATCACCTGCATGTTGTGGGCGACCGCCCAGTCGATCCCGTCGACGACGACGTTGCTCGAGCCTGCGCAGCCGAATACGCGCACGGCGTACAGATCCGCAAGCGGCGCGACACCGGGACCGATGCTGAACGATTGACCGGGTGTACTCGCGTCGTAGGAGCCGTTGAAGGTGGTGCCCGCGGAGGTCACGCCGAAACCAGTGGCCGTCCCCGAGGTGTGGCTGCCGTGCCCGAAGCAATCGAGCGGATTCGGGTCGGGCATCGGCACGCTGGTCGGGTCGTTCGCGTTGTAGGCATCACCGACCAGGTCCGTGCCGCCCTTGACCTTGGGCGCGTTGGGGCCGAACAGCGTCGGATCGGCCGGCTGAGTGCTGGTCGCGAAGGCGGCCTTCCAGGCGGCGACCGTGCCGGGCCCGCCGAAGTTGGCGTGCGTGTAGTCGACTCCGGTGTCAATGACCGCGATGCGGATGTGCTCGCCATGCAGCCCGCGCGGGCCCTGCCACGCCTGCGGCGCGCCGATGAAGGGCACGCTTTGCGCATTGACGACGTGGTAGGTGCGAACCGCTTTGACTGCGACGACGCCCGGCAGCGCGGCAAGCGCCCTGATCTGCTCGGGCGTGCCGCGCACCTTGATGCCGTTGATGGCGTGCTGGAACTGCCCCAACACGGTGCCGCCCATTCTCTGAATCGAAGGCGTGATCGCGTCCTGCCGGCTGCGCAGGTCGCGCTCGATCGACTGCCGCTGCGCCTCGGCAAGCTGTTTGCCCGGCACGCGGCTGCGCACGACGGCGACCGGATCGCCCGCCATCTTCAGTACCACCGTGCGCGGGCGTTGCGTGAGCGGTCCGCCTGGAATTTCGGTTCCAGTGAGGCGCTGAAGTGCATGCCGGCCACTGGACTGTGCGGTGACCGAGAGCGGAATCAAGGCGATGACTGCACATGCAGCCAGGCCGCGGCAAATGAATCGAAAGGCTCGCGTTGGAGTCGTCACGTCTCGTCTCCCCTTAAATTGTTCGGACCGGCGTCCTTGAATTTGTCGTGGACGGCGGGTTACGGATTGCGCAATGACTTGGCCAAAGGGTAGGCGTTGTGAGAACGCCCGACCAATACCTATTTTCCCCCATGAGCCGATTACCGCTCTCGTGCCAGTCGTGCGTCGCGATGCACCACCACGCGGTTCACACATACCGCGCGGTTACCCGAGAGGCTTCGGGCCGCCGGAACGCGCCGACCGCCCGTCCCCGTCGGGCGCAAGCGGTGCCTTTGCCAAAGCGCCCGCATCGGCCGTGAGACTCAGTTCCCGGAAGCGCAAGCCTCGACGGCGCGGCGGGGCGACTTTAGGTAGAATTACGCCGTTTTCCGACAGCACGTAGCAGGTTGCCCAGCTCGCCGACTTCCGTGCTACCGGAAGGGGCTCTTGTCGGATGACGCTAAACCACCTCGCCGTGACTGCCACCCAAGCGGATGCGCCCGGCGCAGGCGCCGCGCGCCACACGCGCCGCGTGGTGGTGGAACTGCCGACGCTGCTCATCGCCCTGGTTAGCTATGGCGGCTGGCTCGCGATTACCTTTGCTCACGGCCACTGGCCGCTCGCGATCGTGGCCCCCATCGCGGCGGTGTTGATCACGCTGCACGGCTCGCTGCAGCATGAGATCGTGCACGGGCACCCGACCCGCTGGGACGGCGTCAACCGGCTGATCGCCATCGTGCCCTTGTCACTGTGGCTGCCATTCGAGCGTTACCGGCAGAGTCACCGGGCGCACCACATCGACGAGCGAATCACCGACCCGCTCGATGACCCGGAGTCCTACTACTGGACACCGGAGGACTGGGCGCACCTCAACCCCCTCGCGCGCCTGATCGTGCACCTGCAACAGACTCTCGCCGGTCGGGTCACAGTGGGCGCCTTCTGGGCCATCGGCCGCTTTCTCGGTGCCGAAGCGCGCGCACTGATCCGCAACGCGGACGGGGTGCGGGCGGTGTGGCTCGAGCACCTGCTGTGGTGCATCCCGGTCATCGTCTGGGTGAAGATCGTCTGCGGGATGCCGCTGTGGCTTTACTTTCTCACCATGGCAGTCCCGGGAACCAGCATCACGCTGATCCGCTCCTTTGCCGAGCATCGCGCACGGCCGCAGGTGCGCGCGCGGATCGCCATCGTCGAGGGCTCCTGGATCCTCGGTCCGCTTTATCTGTTCAACAATCTGCACGCGCTGCACCACGAAGCGCCCGCGATTCCGTGGTACGAGTACCCCGCCCGCTACCGTCTGATTCGCGAGCGCCTGATCGCGGAAAACGGCGGGCTCGTCTATCGCACTTACTTCGACGTGGCGCGCCGCTTCCTGTTTCGCCCGCACGATACGCCTCAGCACCCGAGCGGCCGGGTGCCCGTGCTCCCCGCCTGAGCGCGGGTCCGGCGACGAGTGGCCCGCCGATCGGTCAGGCCGGCAGACCGAACCCGGCCGCCTGCGCTTCCGCGTCCCATTGCAGCAGCGGCGCGAACGCCGCCGCGCTCGCCTCCGCAAAGCCCTCGAGCAGCAGAAGATCGGCGAACGGACCGAACCACGGCCGTTGAGCGGCGCGTGTGAACGCCGCGCGCAGTCGCGCCACCATGTCCGCGGGAGCGGCCGCGGCGGCGACGAACGCGGGCATCGGTGTCACGGGTGTCGAGGTGAGCACCCGAATGCCCGCCGTCAGGTGCGGCGCGTGACGGGCGATCAGCAGGTGCCAGTAGGCATCGAGCGGTCCGACGTCGATGCGTCCCTCGCGCACGGCGTCAAGGACGTTGCGCGCGGTCAGCAGATTTCCGACCATCTCGGCGTAGAGCGCCGGCCGCTGCGGCGTGCGGTAGGCGAGCAGATGGTGCCTGAAAGCGTTGAATCCGGACTGGGAGTGCTCGACCGTCCAGCCCGCGCGAGCGCCGAAGGTGTCCTCGAGCGCGAGGTAAGGGGCGTCCTGCCGCACGATCAGGTCCGAGCGATACACGGCACGATGAGCCGCCCAACGGGCGCGCGGGATGGGAGCTGCGATCGGGGTCACTGCTGCGAGCCCGAGTGCGATCGGGTACCCACACATGAACACCGACCCCAGATCGCCTCGCGCCCACAGCTGCTCGAGCGGCTGCGGCGCCGGATAAGGCACATAGGTGAGCGGCACGCGCGCCTCCTGCGTGATGTGCTCGAGGAGCGCGCGCCAACCGGCCTCCACCGCCGGGGTGACCGCGTACATGCGGGCGTTCATGATCCATTCGCTCACGCGGGTACCGTGTCCCCGAGCTCACGCGTCCTGCGAGCCACGTACGCATCGATCGCCTCCTTGACGGCGGGATCGAGGGGCGGCGGCAGATACTCCGCGAGCATCTTCTTCCAGATGCCGGTGGCGCGCTCGCTGGCATTGCGGGCGCCGGCGTCGCTCCAGTTCTCGAAGTTCGACCAGTCCGAGAGCAGCGGGCGATAGAACGCGGACTCGTAGCGGGCGAGTGTGTGCGATGAGCCGAAGAAGTGCCCGCCTACCGCTACATCCTTGATGGCCTCCACTGCGAGGTCGTCGTCGCTGAAACTGACCGGCTTGAGCATCTCGGCCCAGTTGCGCAGCAGTTCCGCGTCGACGACGATCTTCTCGAGCGAGGCCGACAATCCGCCTTCCAGCCAACCGGCCGCATGGTTGATCAGGTGGCTGTGACTGAGGATCGCCGCCTGCAGCGAGAACGCGGTTTCGTAGGTCGACTGCGCGTCCACCACCGGCGCGGCATTCACCGCGCTCGTGCGCACCGGGATCCTGAGGCGGCGGCCGATCTGTGCGCTCGCCAGTACCGCGTTGCAATATTCAGGCGTGCCGAACGCGGGCGAGCCGGTGCGCATGTCGACGTTGGAGGTAAAGCCTCCGATCACACACGGGGTGCCGGGGCGCAGCATCTGGCACAACGTGACGACGCCCAAGGCCTCGGCCGTCTGTTGCGCCAGCGCGCCGGCCAGCGTGACCGGTGCCATCGCCCCCATGAGCGTGAAGGGCGTGATGACCACGCATTGGCCATGGCGGGCCATCACCATGATGTTGTCGAGAATCTCCTCATCCACCCGGCGCGGTGAGTTGACGTTGGTCACCGTCATCAGCGTCGGACGCGCCGCCAGCTCCTCGACCGTGCAGCCGTGCTCGATGGCCGACATGGCGATCGCGTCCTGCGCCTGCACGCCGCCGATGCCGCGCGCCGCCCACACGATATCCGCGCACTCGATGTGAGCCTGATAGGTGAGCAGATGCCGGACCGCCACCGGAACGTCCACCGGCTCGACCACAATGCCCCCCTGCCAGTGCAGGATTCCAAGCTTGTGGGTGAGTTTGAGGATGTTGCGAAACCCCTCGAGGTCGCCGTAGCGGCGTCCGCCCTCGAGATCGCGGATGTGCGGGGCGCCGGTGACGGGTCCGAAATTGACCACATTGTCGCCGACGTGCAGATGCCGCTCGGGATTGCGGGCATGGAGCACAAAGCGCTCGGGCGCATGGGCCAGGTGCGCCTCGACCATGTCGCGCCCCAGCCGGACCATCTGGGTCGACTCGTCCACCAGGGCGCCGGCGCGGCGGTAGGCCTCGCGTGCCGCGGGGCTGCGGATCTCGAGGCCCGCCTGCTCGAGAACCTGGAAAGCCGCGACCAGAATGCGTTCCACCTGCTCGGCGGTCAGGATTTCCAGCGGCGCCCAGCGATTGGTGAGCCGCGGCAGGGGCGCGAGCGAGGGACCGGTGGAGCGCTGGGCGCGCCCGCGGTCGCGGCGGCGGGACGTTGCCGGAACTTCGCTCATGGCTTGGCCTTGCTATACCTGCGCCTATGGCTCTGACAGGGCCGTGCTGCCGTTCCAGCCGCCAGGCGATGCGCGGGTGTCGATTTCGAGCGCTCTCGTTCGTCTATCTGCTGTACGCGATGACTACCCGATCGAGGAGCCGCAGATGCCATCTGTCGTGAGGAGCGTGGGGGCGAGCTGGGAGTTGGCGCGCAGGTTGGGTCCGTATCTCATGCTGGAGATCCTGCTGCCCGGAGGCACGCTGCTGGCGCTGCTCCTGCTCCTGTACCGACGCCGACAGTTGCCGGGCGTCACAGAGATTTCAGGAACTCGACGATCGCCTGCTGATCGGCCTGGTTCAGCCTTTGAAAGCGCTCCGTCACCTCGCTGGCTTCACCGCGATGGCGGAGGATGGCCTCGCGGAACGTCATCGACGCGCCGTCATGCATCAGCATCGGATGCGTACGCACACCCCAGAGGGGAGCCGTGCGCATGCGGTTGGCGGTGGAGCGATGGGCCTCAAGCGACAGATCCTTCCACTTGATCTCGTACATGTGCTTGCCGTAGTGCTCTACCATGGCGATACCGATGCCATCACCGGTGCCGACGTCGTGCAACAGGAAGTCGCTGTAGGGATGGAATGCCTTGTTGCCGAGTGCCTCGGGAATGGCGAATTTCCCGCCGTTCACGACGGTGCCCGCGGGCGCGGTGGTGAGCGTCGGGACGTGGCAGATGTCGCAGCCGACCTTGGCGAACAGCGTCTCGCCTTTCCTGGCCGCAGCCGTCGCTGCCTGCCGGGCGTCGCGCGCCGGAGCCTTGGTCGCGCGCAGGAAACGTGCGAAGTGATCGATGTCGGCGAGGCCGTCCTCTTCGGGCTTGTTGTTCGGTTCGGCCACGGTGTTGCACAGGTCGGTCACTTCGTCCGGAAAGAGTGCGTTGGTGAGTCCCATCTCATTGATGTAGGCATCGCCGGAGAATGAAAGCAGGCTGGCGTGCTGGTTCTTCCAACCGAACCGCCCGACCCGCGTCGCGCCCGGGGACTCCACGACGGGGACGTAGAGAATCAGGCCGCATATCCTGCCGTGGTCCTGTTTGCATTGTTTCCTGGAAATCTCGATCAGGGTCGAATCGTCGACTGCCTCCACGAATCCGTCGCCGAGAAGATTCACTGAAGTGCGGAAGGTGTGAATAGTTTCCGACTCCGGCACGCGCTCCTGTATGTCGGTCGTGGGGAAGGCGGCGTTGGGGCAGATGGCGCGCTGGTTCACCAGCGTGCGCCCCTTGATGACCACGGAACCGCCGTTGATCGGAATTTCCGGGTTCTGAAAGCTGCCGTCGCGGCCCTTGTGTCCGACACGCAGCTCCAGGATCTGGCTGCTGCCGCCAGTGACCGGGTTCTGGTGGCACTCGCGGCAGGACTGCGCATTGAAGAGCGGACCGAGGCCATCCGGGATGGCCTCGAATTCCTCGAACTTCGCCTGGTCTGCCTGGTGCGTCGCATCGTCTGCGACGCCGTTACTCTTGTCGTCGAAGCCGGTTGGCGCCGGCGGAGCCGTCGATGGTCCGGAGGTTGGCGGGCCCGCCGAACACGCGGTGGCAACCAGGCTGAGGCCGAAAGCAGCAACCCCAATCAAAGTGTTCATGGCTCCCTCCGGGGCTTCCTGCGAATCCGCGAATCTATGCCTGTCACGGCGGTACCGTCAAACCCGCAGGAGCGAGCCTGCTCATCGAATCGGCAACGGCACAACATGTGCATCCCGCGCATCCCGCGGCCGCGAAGTTGGCGCCTCCCGGTCCTTCGGAAGGCGTAGACTCGCAACCCCGGGGAGCACCAGAGCACCATCATGTCGGCACGATCTGTCGTGATCCTGGCCGTGCTGGGCACCGCCTTGCCTGGCCCCACGCCGATTCATGCGCAACAGACACCCGCGGCCAATCCCCTGGATGTCGTGCCCGACAAGATGCCGTTCGACATTCCCTATGGCGCACCCATATCGCTCGAGCACGCCGAGGCTGCCATTGCCGCGACTGTCGCCGAAGCGAGGAAGCATGATTGGAAGTTGAACGTCGCGGTGGTGGACTCGGCAGGCAACCTGGTCGCCTTCCAGCGCATGGACGGGGCACAGCTCGCGTCAATCCAGATCGCCGAGCACAAGGCGCGCACCGCCGCGAGCTTCCGTCGCGAAACCAAGGTGTTCGAGAACGCCATTCAGCAGAGCAATTTCCACTATGTAATGACGCTCGATGGGGTCATCGCCTCGCGCGGCGGGATCCCGCTGGTGCAGGCTGGCAAGCTCATCGGTGCGATCGGCTGCTCCGGAGGGACCGGCTCACAGGATGAGGTCGCCTGCCGGGTCGGCGCCGCGACCGTCAAGTAGGCCTGGAGATTTGCGAACAGCCACCGAGTCAAGGTCCCGTCGCAGCTTGCGAAGGGTCAGGTCGACGGCCACGAAGCCGAAGGCCCCACCGTCCGCCCGGGCGGGAAACGCATTGATCGACGTCAGACGCGGCGCTGAGGCGGCTCCGCCGGCACATCGGCGGCCGGCTGCGGGAGATCCGCGAGCTGGGGCCAGCTTGTGACGCTGGGTCCCGGCGAAGCGTCACCGGCAGTCGCGGCGGTAGAGCGTTGGACGACAACGTCTCTGCTTGGGTGTGCTTCACAGATGAGGATTGTAGCGGAGCGGCCGTAGTCCGGAATAACATCGGTGCAATGGTGGCTAACCCCTTCCGGACGCTGACGCGCGCGCAATTCCACGCGTACATTGCCGCGCTCGGTGGGTGGTCGCTGGACGCGTTCGACTTCTTCGTTTTCGTCTTCTGCCTGAAGGCGATCAGCGGCGAGTTCCACACTGGCGTGAAGTCGGTGGCCGAAGGGATCTTCCTCACCCTGGCGTTCCGTCCGGTCGGGGCACTGGTGTTCGGCTGGCTGGCCGAGAAGTATGGCCGACGGCCGATCCTGATGCTGAACGTCGCCAGCTACTCGGCGGTGCAACTCGCCACGGCCTTCGCGCCCAATCTCGCGGCCCTGCTCGCGCTGCGTGCGCTGTTCGGCTTCGCCATGGGCGGTGAGTGGGGCGTGGGTGCCGCACTGGCACTCGAAACACTACCCGCCAAGGGCCGCGGCTTTTTCTCCGGACTGCTCCAGGAAGGCTACGTGATCGGCTATCTGCTGGCCTCGGTCGTGTTTGCGTACCTGTTCGTTCACGTCGGTTGGCGCGGCATGTTCATCGTCAGCGCGGCTTCGGCGCTGCTGGTGCTGTACATCCGCTACCGAGTCGAGGAATCCCCGGCCTGGGTGGCGGGGGTCGCGCCGCGGCGCGCGTCAGCCGCCATCCTCTGGGCCGCGGTGAAAGGCTACTTCCCGACGCTGTGCTATCTGGTCCTGTTGATGGCCTGCTTCAACGCCTTCTCGCACGGCTCGCAGGATCTGTATCCGACCTTCCTGCAGGTGCAGCACGGTTTCTCCGCCGCGAGAACCGGTAACATCGCCCTGGTCATGAACCTGGGCGCGCTGGCGGGCGGGATCTGTTTCGGGGCGCTGTCCGAGCGGCTAGGTCGCAGACGCGCGATCGCGCTGGCGGCTGCGCTCGCGCTGCCCATGATCCCGCTATGGGCCTACTCCCACACTGCGGTCATGCTGGCGGTCGGCGGGTTCCTCATGCAGTTCATGGTCCAGGGCGCGTGGGGCATCGTGCCCGCCCATCTCAACGAGCTGTCACCGCCCTCGGTGCGCGCCATCCTGCCGGGCTTCGCCTACCAACTCGGCAACCTGGCAATGGCCCGGATGGCGCCGTTTCAGGCCGGCTTCGCCGAGTCGCACGGCGGTGACTACGCGTACATTCTCGCGTGGACGCTGGCAGTCGTCGCGCTCGCGCTCATCCTGGTCACGTCGCTCGGTCCCGAGGCGCGAGCGGCGCACCTGAGAGTCGGGTCGTAGGGAGTCCGCATCCGCTGAGGCGGGAGATTTGCGACTTGAACCAGGAAGTCGTGTCGCGTCTGGCACTCGATCGGTCGACTTCCGGTAGATGAACAGGGATGCCATGAAAACCAGCCTGCCCACCACGCTCGTCGCCCTGCTCCTCGCCGCCAGCAGCGGCCTATGCGCCGACGATGCGCCCAAGCCCCTTTACCCGCAGTACCCCAGCGAAACTCCGACCAACTTCACTCCCGTCAGCGACACCTGGGACTACGAGCTTCGCGACGTCATGATCCCCATGCGCGATGGCGTGAAGCTCCACACTGTCATCCTGGTGCCCAAAGGGGCATCGCATGCCGGCATGCTGCTCACGCGCACACCGTATGAGGCCAAGACACTTACCAGCCACACGCACAGCGGGCACCTGGGCCCGATGCTTCAGGGCTACGACAACGCCACCGATGTGATTCTCGAGGACGGCTACATCCGCGTGGTGCAGGACGTGCGCGGAAAATACGGTTCGGAGGGCGACTACGTGATGAACCGCCCGGTGCACGGTCCACAGAACCCGACGCCAGTGGACGATGCCACCGACACCTACGACACCATCGACTGGCTGGTGAAAAACGTGCGCGAGAGTAACGGCAAGGTGGGGACGCTGGGCATTTCCTATGACGGCTTCGAGCCGCTGATGGCCCTGATCAGTCCGCACCCGGCGCTGAAAGTCTCCGTGCCCATGAACCCGATGGTGGATGGCTGGATGGGCGATGACTGGTTTCACTTCGGCGCCTTCCGCCAGCAGAACGCGCAGTACATCTACGAGCAGGTGGCGAGCCGCGACAACAGCATCAAGTGGTGGTCGAGCTATCACGACGACTACGACCTGTTTCTGCAGGCGGGTTCGGCCGGCGGGCTGGGGCGCAGCCGTGGTATGCAGCAGATCGGCTTCTGGAACAAGATCGTGGCGCATCCCGACTACGATGCCTTCTGGAGCGACCAGGCCGTGGACAAGCTCCTGGCAACACAGCCGCTCAGGGTCCCGGTAATGCTGGTTCACAGTTTGTGGGATGCCGAGGACAGCTACGGCGCAATCGCTGTGTACAAGGCAATCAAGCCCAAGGACGTGAACGGCAGCATGGTCAAGCTGGTGTTGGGGCCGTGGTATCACGGCCAGGCCATCGATGAGGGCAGCAGCCTAGGGAATCTGCGCTTCGGCAGCGACACCTCGCGCTGGTTCCGCGAGCACGTGCTGCGGCCGTTCCTGGCACAATATCTCAAGGACGGGGCGCCCGCCGCGGATGTGGCCGCGGTGACGGCGTTCGAGACCGGCACCAATGAGTGGCGCCGCCTCGACCGCTGGCCGGTCAGCTGCGAGTCCGGCTGTGTCCACTCCGCCAAAGCACTGTACCTGCAGGCAGGCAACAGGCTCGGGTTCGAGGCGCCAGCCGGGGCGCAGGCCTTCACCGAATACGTCTCGGATCCCGCGCGACCCGTGCCCTTCCGCGCACGGCCCATTCAGCAGATCGGCTACGCGCCGGGGCAGACCTGGCGGCAATGGCTGACGGATGATCAGCGCGAGGCATCGGGCCGCACCGATGTCATCACTTTCACCTCCGCCGTGCTGACCCAGCCCCTCAAGATCAGCGGCCAGCCGGTGGTGCACCTGGTGGCTTCCACCAGCGGCACGGACAGCGACTGGGTGGTCAAGCTCATCGATGTGTATCCGGACGAGGTGTACGCGCAACCGGAGATGGGCGGCTACCAGCTCGCCGTGGGCATGGACATTCTGCGTGGGCGCTATCGGGAAGGCTTCGAAGCGCCCAAGCCCATCAAGGCCAACAAGCCCCTCGCCTATGAATTCAAGCTCCCGCCGAACAATCACGTGTTTCTGCCGGGCCACCGCCTGATGGTGCAGGTGCAGTCGAGCTGGTTCCCGCTCTACGACCGCAATCCGCAGACCTTTGTGCCCAACATTTTCCTGGCCAAGCCTGAGGACTACCGCAAGGCCACGCAGCGCGTGTATCACTCGGCCAAGGAAGCCTCCTTCATCACGCTGCCCGTGATGGAGAACTGAAGTGCACGCTCGCCGACGTCACCGGGTCTGCCGAACGCCTACCAGATGCCGCCGAGAGCCACGGTGATCGCCTCGCCGTTGACGCCCCCGGCGGCATCGCTGCACAGGAACGCGATCACCTGCGCGACCTCGCGCGGCTCCAGCACCCGGTTTTGCGGGTAGATGGCGGCGCGCTCGCGCCAGACCTGCTCGGCGCTGATGCCGCGCCGTTCGGCCTCCGCTTGCGCCGAGCGCTCGGCCATTGCCGTTCGCACCCAGCCAGGCAGCACCGCGTTGGATGTGACTCCGAACGGCCCAGCGTCCTGGGCGACCGCGCGTGCGAGCCCGATAATTCCATGCTTGGAGGCGGTATACGCGCTGCCGGAGCGTTCCGCTTTCTCGCCGGCGGTCGAGCTGGTGAAAACGAGCCGGCCGAAGCCGCGCTTGCACATGCCGCCTACCGTCAGCCGCGCGAGCTCGAACGGACCGTCGAGATTGATGCGCATGGTCTCGCGCCAGACCTCCGGGTCCTGCTCCCACACGAGCCGCTCGTGGGCCGAGCCGATACCGTGGTTCACGACCAGCACGTCAATCGGCCCCAGTCGTCGCTCGGTCTCGGCGACGGCCAGCGCGCAGCCCTCGGCGGTGCCGAGGTCGGCCGCGAAGTATTCGAGGCCAACGGCCGCCAGTTCCGTCGCGCTGCGCGCCACGATCATCACGCGTGCTCCCGCTGCCGACAGCAGCAGCGCCGCCTCGCGCCCGATCCCCCGGCCGCCGCCCGTGACCAGCGCCACACGTCGGTTCATCCCTCAGCTCCCGTATTCGGGTTCGCGGAATCGTCCCACCGTATGCTGACACGCACATCGTTCGAGTGCACCCGCCTCCTCCTCAGGCAGTTTTGAGTTCTCGAGAGTTCCTCCTCAGCCCTCGGCGCGGCTGAGGCGGCGCAGGCGTTGGGTCGGGCTGCCCTCGAATTTCTCGCGGGCGCGTTCGAGCAGCAGGCGCGCCTCGCTGGCCGGCAAAGCGCGGCTCAGCAGGAACCCCTGGCAGTGCGCACACTGGTGCTCCTGCAGGAAGCGGAACTGCGCGAACGACTCGACCCCTTCCGCGACCACTTCCACCTCAAGCGCCCGCGCCATCGCCAGGATGGCCGCGGCAATCGCGCGATCGCCGCTGTCGCTGCCCAGATCTCGAATAAAGGAGCGATCCAGCTTGAGCCGGTCGATCGCCATGCGGCGCAACCGCTGGAAGTTGGAGTAGCCGGTGCCGAAGTCATCGATCGCGATCGATACGCCGATGGTGTGCAGTTCCCCGAGCACGCGCGCCGCCCGCGCCTCCTCCAGCATCAGCATCGATTCGGTAATCTCGAGCTCCAGCAGCGTAGACGTGAGTCCGGTCTCAGCGAGGATCGTTGCGACCTGAGCGGGGAAATTGTGCATGGCGAACTGTGGAGCGGCAACGTTGACCGCGATGCGCGGACTCGCGAGGCCCTCGTCATGCCACTTCTTGGCCTGCTGGCACGCGGTCCGCAGCACCCATTCACCGATCGGAACGATCAGCCCGGTCGCCTCGGCGATCGGAATGAACTCGGCCGGCGGCACGGAACCCAGTTCTGGATGGCTCCAGCGCAACAACGCTTCCATCCCTGTCACGTCACCCGTGCGCATGTTGATCTGCGGCTGATAGTGCAAGGACAATTCACCGCGCTCGAGCGCGCCGCGCAATTTGCTCTCGATCGTGTACCGTTGCAGGACGCCTTCGTTCATCGAGGCGTCGAAGAAGGCATAGGTGCCCGGCGCACGGCGCTTGCAGAAGTACATCGCGAGATCGGCATGACGCAGCAGCAAGCCAGCGTCGGTGCCGTCGGTCGGCGCGACCGCAATCCCGATACTCGGCGTGATCACGATGGTGTGACGCGCGAGCTGCATGGGCTCGTGCAGTGCGGCGATCAGCCTTTCGGCCACACGCGCGGCATCGTCGCTACTGCCGATCTCGGTCAGCACCACCATGAACTCGTCGCCGCCCAAGCGGGCGAGAGTGCCGGACCGGGCGGTCGAGAGCTCATCGGGGCTGCGTTCCCCGCCGCTGCGCAGCGCCTTACGCAGCCGCTCGGTCGCCGTAATCAGGACTTCGTCCCCGATGCTGTGGCCGAGGGTGTCATTGATGCGCTTGAAATTGTCCAGATCGATATACATGAGCGCCAGCAGGCGTCCAGGTTGCGAATCGGCGAGCGCTGCGCGCAGATGGCGGTGCGCCTGGTCGCGATTCGGCAGCCCTGTCAACGAATCGCAATAGGCGAGCCGCACGACGTGCGCCACCATACG
>VBNH01000079.1 GCA_005878095.1 Gammaproteobacteria bacterium
AGCTCGGACGTGGACCTGATGGCCGCCTACTACGGCTACAAGCAGAACAGCTTCGCGACCGGCGCCAACGCCGGCTGCTCCGATAACCGCAGCAGCGGCTGCAGCGGCCGCGAGGACTCCTTCTCGCTCCTGGCCGACTATCGCTTCGCCAAGCGCTTCGACGGCTACCTCGGCACCTTCTGGACCAGCGTGCACGACGGGCTCGCTGGTCCAGCCAGCGGCTTCCTCAACACCTCCACCCTCACCACCACCACGGGGATCCGCTTCAAATTCTAGAACCGTCAAATGCTGAAGCGAATTTGCGGTCTCAGGGCCCGGGTTTTCAGGCCCTGAGACCGCACGGATCTGAACCCGGCTCGCGCGGCGGCTGACCGAAGGAGGCTCTCATGGACGATACACAGCGTCAGCGCAGCGAATGGAGCTGGTGGTACCTGCTGTTTCTCGTGCAGTTCATCGCCGTGCTGTGGCCGCCTTTCTACAACACAGCCGAGCCGTATTGGATAGGCATCCCATTCTTCTACTGGTATCAGCTCCTGTGGGTCCTCATCGGGGCCGTGCTCACGGCGGTGATCTATCTGGCCACTGAGAAGTAGCCCGGCGTCAGACAAACCAGAGCGAATGTCATGCAGGACGTGAACTGGGTTGCGCTCGCGATCTTCGTCCTGCTGTTTGCCTTCATCACCTGGCTGGGCTTCGCCGCCGCGCGCTGGCGCAAGGGCGATCTCGACTTGCTGCACGAGTGGGGACTGGGCGGCAGGCGCTTCGGCACCGTCGTCACCTGGTTCCTCGTGGGGGGTGACGCCTACACCGCTTACACCTTCATCGCGGTTCCGGCGCTCGCCTTCGGGGCCGGCGCCGTGGCTTTTTTCGCGGTGCCCTACACCATCGTGATCTACCCCATCCTGTTCCTGGTGTTTCCGCGTCTCTGGTACGTGTGTCACAAGCGCGGCTACATCACGGCGGGCGATTTCGTGCGCGGTCGCTTCGGCAATCGCTGGCTGGCGCTGGCGATAGCCATCACCGGCATCGTCGCGACGATGCCGTACATCGCCCTGCAGCTGGTCGGCATCCAGGTCGTGATCGGCGCACTGGGCATCTCCGGAACCGGCCTGGCCGCCGACCTGCCCCTCATCATTGCCTTCGCGGTGCTCGCGGCCTTCACTTATTCGAGCGGTCTGCGCGCTCCGGCATCGATCGCGATCGTCAAGGACATCCTGATCTACCTCACGGCCTTCGCCGCCATCATCGTCATTCCCATCGAGCTGGGCGGCTTTGCCAGGATCTTCTCGGCCGTGCCGGCGCAGAAGCTGTTGTTGCCGGTTCCCGGACCGCATACCACCGGGGCGTACGGCTCCTACGCGACACTGGCGCTGGGTTCGGCGCTGGCGCTGTTCCTGTACCCGCACACTCTCACCGGTATTCTGAGCGCCAGCAGCGGCGCCGTCGTGCGCCGCAACGCCGCCTTGTTGCCCGGCTATAGCTTCATGCTGGGCCTGCTTGCGCTGCTGGGCTTCTTCGCGCTCGCCGCCGGGCTCAAGGGCCTGCCGGAATTCGCCGCCGGCTTCAAGCAGTTCGGCAACAACTTCGCGGTGCCGGCGTTGTTGCTCCACGGTTTCCCGTCCTGGTTCGTCGGCATCGCCTTCGCGGCGATTGGTATCGGCGCCCTGGTGCCGGCGGCCATCATGTCGATCGCCGCCGCGAATCTCTACACGCGCAACATTCACCGCGAGTTCATCAACAAGAATCCGACCGCCCGGCAGGAAGCGCAGATGGCGAAGTGGGTGTCGCTGATCGTCAAGGTGGGTGCCCTGGTCTTCATCCTGTTCGTGCCGACGCAATTCGCGATTCAGCTGCAACTGCTGGGTGGTATCTGGATCATCCAGACGCTGCCGGCGGTGCTGCTCGGCGCCTATACACGATGGTTCAACAGCTGGGCGCTGCTGGTCGGCTGGGCCCTCGGCAGCTACGCGGGTACCGCCATGGCGGTGCAGGTGCACCTGACGCCGACCTTTCCGCTGACCTTCGGCGGCTATACATTCCCGGGCTACACCGCCTTCTACACGGTCATTCTCAACCTGGTGGTGGCGCTCGTGCTGACGCCGCTGTTCAATGCGATCAGTGCCCGCAAGGTGGCGCCGGACGAGACCCTGGCGGCTGATTATCAGGCGTGAGACCAAGCTCAGGAGCGGCAGTGTTGCGAAGTTGCGCCGCAGTGTATTTCCCACTCGCGGCGGTGTTGTACGACGTATACCATAGACCGACATAAACCGAACAAACCAGGGGAATACTATGGCCGGGATCCCACAGAACTTCCGCCGTGTAGTCATCGCCGCCGCCGTGGGCAACGTCATCGAATGGTACGACTTCTACATCTTCGGTAGTTTGGCCGCGGTCCTGTCGGTCAAGTTCTTCGACAAGACCAACCCGGTGGCGGCGCTGCTGAGCACGATCGCCCTGTTTACCGCCGGCTTCCTGGTCCGCCCCTTGGGCGCCTTCCTGTTCGGCTGGCTGGGCGACCGGGTGGGGCGCAAATACACCTTTATCGTGACTCTGAGCGGCATGGGCCTGGGGACGGCCGCCATCGGCCTGATACCCACCTACGCCTCCATCGGCGTCACCGCCGCCTTTATTCTGTTCGGCCTGAGAATGCTCCAGGGGCTGTGCCTGGGCGGGGAATACGGCGGCGCGATCACCTACGTTGCCGAGCATGTTCCGGACGAGCGCCGCGGGTATTACACCGGCTGGCTGCAGACCTCCCCGACGCTCGGGATCGTGGTTTCCCTCGCGGTGATTGTTGGTACCCGCGGCTACCTGGGGAAGGACGTCTTCCAGGCCTGGGGCTGGCGGGTTCCGTTCCTCATCTCTTTCCTGCTGGTGATGATGGCGATCTACATCCGGCTGCAGCTGGGGGAGACTCCGGTTTTCCAGGAGATGAAGGCCCGGGGCGCGATGGTAAAGAACCCGTGGAAAGAGGCTTTCCTAAGCCAAAACATCAAATTCATACTGGTTGCTGTCGCGGTTTTGATCGGCCAGGGCGTCGTGTGGTACAGCGGCCAGTTCTGGGCCCTGTACTTCCTGCAGACGGTGAAGAAGCTCGACGTGCTCACCTCCAGCTACATCGTCGGCGCGGCCCTGCTCATCGCCTCCCCGACGTTGATTCTGTTCGGATGGCTCTCCGACCTCATCGGCCGCAAGCCGGTCATTCTCGGGGGCATGCTGCTCGCAGCGGTGACGTATTACCCGCTGTATGCGTGGCTTGGCGACGTCACCAACCCCGGCGCAGTCAACTATCCGATCGCCATTTTCATCATATTCATCCTGGTGTCCTACGTCGGCATGGTGTACGGCCCGGTCGGGGCGTTCCTGGCGGAGTATTTTCCAAGCCGCATCCGCTATACGTCGGTTTCCGTGCCCTACCACATCGGCAACGGTTGGGGCGGAGGCCTGGTGCCTTTCATCACCTCGGCCGCATTTCTGTCGACCGGCAGTGTGGGCCGCGCCCTGATCTACCCGATCGCGGTGCCGGCGGTGTGTTTCCTCATCTGCCTCTTTGTGATGCCGGAGACGCGCCGCAACAGTATCTGGGGTGCCGAGAAGGCCCAGACTGCTGGCTGAAGCCTGCGGCGCGCCCACGGGCCTCCGCGAGGACGCTGGCGAGGCAGGTGGCAAGCTCCGCGGCCGCCAGCGGCTTCATGAGCACCGCCTGCGCCCCGGCGGCGTGCGCTTGTGCCTGCAGGTCCGGGCCGCCGTAGCCGCTCATCAGAATGACCGGCACAGCCGGCTGCAGCCCTCGCAGCTCGCGCACCAGCTCCGGCCCGGTCATGTCGGGCATGATCACATCGCTCACCACGGCATCGAAGCGCTCCGGAGATGCGCGAAACACCCTCAGGGCCTCGAGTGCGCCGAGGCATCCGACCGGCTCGTAGCCGAGCGAGGCCAGCACTTCCTCCGCCAGGCGCACCAGCCCCTCCTCGTCATCGACCAACAGAATCGCCTCCCCGTTGCCGGGCACGACCGCCATCGGGGCCGGCTCCTGCGCGGGTTGGCCCTCGGCGAGCGGCAGATACGCGCTGAAGGTGGTCCCGCCGCCGGGCTGAGTGTCGACCTGCAGTGCGGCGGCGTGATCGAGGACGATGCCGTGCACCAGGGACAGGCCCAGGCCGGTGCCCGACCCCACCGGCTTGGTGGTGAAAAACGGATCGAAGATCCGCTCGACCTGGGCGGCGCTCATGCCCACCCCGGAGTCGATGACGTCGACACGCGCGTAGCGGGCCCGCGTGAGGTGCCCCACCGTGCAGTCGCGCTCCGCGTCCACCTCGAGCGCCGCGGCGCGAATCACGACGCGGCCGGGTTCCGTGACCGCCTGCACCGCGTTGGTCACGAGGTTGGCGAGCATCTGGTGCAACTGCGCCGCGTCTCCCGCGACCACGATCGGTTCGGACGGGACCTCGACGACCAGCGTGATACCGGCCGGGAGCGATGCGCAGGTGAGGCTCCTCACTTCGGCGATGATCTTCTGCAGCATCACCGGCGCGCTGCTGCCGATCCCCGGGCGACTGAACGCCAGGATGCGGGCGACCAGGTCGCGTGCGCGGGTTGCGGCGACGAGAATGTTGTCGAGGTAACGGCGCGACGGGCTGGCGGCTTCGGTGTGCTTGATCGCAAGCTCGCCGTAGCCGAGCACCGCGCCCAGCATGTTGTTGAAGTCGTGGGCGATGCCGCCCGCGAGGGTCCCGAGCGCCTCGAGCTTCTGGGACTGATGCAGCTGTGCCGTGACGCGCTCGTGGCGCTCCAGCTGGCGCAGAAAAGCGATCAGCAGGATCGCCGCGAGAGCGGTGATGACGAAGGTGCGGGCCGCGTTCTTCCACGCCTTCGCGCGCCAGACCCTCAGGATCTCGTGCTCGGAGCGCCCTACGGCGACGAGCGCCGGATACCCCGGCACGCGCCGCAGACCGACGCGCGCGCGCCCGAGTACCGGATGCTCGAGCGTCATATGCCGCGCCTCGGCGGTGCCCAGTGCGGCCAGGGCGCCGAGCCAGGGGGACGGCGCCGCCTCGATCCGGCCATGCTCGCGGCTGACCAGGGTAACGCCGTCGGCCCGCAACAGCTCGATGGCGCTGCCGGCTCCCAGGTCCAATGCATGGTAGAAGCGGCGCATGTAGCCGATGTCCACGGCCGCTGCGGCGATGCCGCGGAATCCCGCTCCAGCGAGCCGGCGGCTCAGGACGAAGGTCGGGTCACCGGTCAGGCGGCTGATGAACGGCTCGCTGACGTACAACCCCAGGTTCGGCTGATCGCGCTGCGCAGTGAAATACGAGCGATCGCTCAGGTCGGCATTGACGCTGCCCGCGGGCGCGGAGCTCAGATGCAGGTGCCTCGCCGGATCGAACAGGAAGAGGTTGCGCACCTGCGGCACACCGCTCATGTGACGGCGCAACAGGTCCGGGATCGCGGCGCGCCCGTTGCGCGCAGGGTAAGCATCCGGGTCGAGCAGCGCCGCCTGCTGCAGGATCAGGTCGGTCGCCTGCAGGGCGCGGGCCGCCTGTTCCGCCAGCGCTCCGGCCACATTGTCGTGCTGGCGTTCGGCCATGAGGAGCGTCGCGTCGCGGTCCTGCAGCGTATCGATGAGCGCCGACAGCCACACGGCCGCGCAGGTGGCGACCACGAATACCACCAGCCGCAGCCGCAGCGTCGGGCCGCGCGCGCGGCGCGCGGCGCCCGTCAGCGCCGGGTCGCGGACGGTCTCGTCGCCCGCTCTGCCGGGAGGCCGAGTGCTGTCCATAGATCGCCGCGCGTAAAGGGCTTCGCCAGGATGCCGGTCACTCCCAGTCTGCGGGCCATGGCATCATTGGCCATGTCCCGCGGGGAAAACCGGCCGGAGGCTGCCACCATCGCCGCGTGCGGGTAAGCGCGCCGCCAGGACAAGAGAATCGCATGAGCCTGCTGCTGAGATGCCACGTCGATGAGTACCGCATCGATGCCTGCCGGAGCGCCCGCGAGGTCGTCCGCACAGACCGCCTGCACGCCGCCCTCCTCGAGCCACTCGCGGATGAGATCGCGGTGAAGCCTATCACGCTCGACAATGAGCACGCGCATCATGGATGGCCGCAGTGCTGAGGGAGGCTCCGGCTGCGCACGTGCTGGTGGTCGACGACGACCTGGCGGTGCGCCAGCTCGTCAGCGAGTACCTCGCGCAGAACGATTTTCGGGTGTCGGCGGCGGCGAGCGGTGCGGAACTGATGGGCGCGTTTCGTGCCCAGGTCGTGGATCTGGTGCTGCTCGATCTGCGGCTGCAAGGCGAGGACGGCATGCAGCTGTTGCAGCAGCTGCGTGCTGAATCGCAGCTGCCGGTCATCATCCTGACCGGCCGCACCGAGGAAGCCGACCGCGTGATGGGCCTGGAGCTGGGCGCGGACGACTATCTCACCAAGCCCTTCAGTCCGCGCGAGCTGCTCGCACGCATCCGCACCGTGCTGCGCCGTACCCACGCGGGCCAGGTGGTCCACGGCGCCCCGGTGTGCCGCGCCTACCGCATCCCGGGCTGGGAGCTGAACCTGCGCACGCGCAAGCTGCGCGCGCGCGACGGCCGCGTACTCGCGCTCAGCAACGGCGAATTCAACCTGCTCGCAGCGCTGCTGGCGACCGCCAATCGCGTGGTGACGCGCGACCAGCTGATCGAGATGAGCCGCCGCTACGACAACGAGGTCTACGACCGCGCCATCGACGTGCAGATCCTGAGGCTGCGGCGCAAGATCGAGAGCGACCCGGCGCAGCCGCAGATCATCCTCACCGAGCGCGGCGCCGGTTATCGGCTCGGCGTCGCGGTCGAAGCCGTGTACTAGCCGCTCGCCGCCCGCGTCGCCCACGGCGCGCGGGGGCCGCACGTTGCGGTTCGGCGCTGCCACGCGCACCACTCTCCATGCCACGTGTCGCAGGGCGTTTGCGCCCCAGATTTCACCTGTAACCAAAAAGCTGCGCGGCGCAATCCTCACCAGCCGGCGTTGCGCTACGCTGTAAGACCGATGTGGATCGTCAGGCTGGCGCTCAGGCGCCCGTATACCTTCCTCGTTCTCGCCATCCTGATCTCGCTGCTCGGCGGGTTCGCGATCTCGCGCACGCCGACCGACATCTTTCCGAACATCAAGATCCCCGTCGTCGCGACCATCTGGCGCTACACCGGTCTTTCGCCCGAGGAGATGGCGACGCGCCTGGTGCTGCAGAGCGAGCGCACCGCGCAGACCATCGTCAACGATGTCGAGCACACCGAGTCCCAGAACCTCAGCGGCACCTCGGTGGTGAAGTATTTCTTCCAGCCGAACGTCAACGAAGAGCTGTCGTTCGCGCAGATCACCGGCGTGTCGCAGACCCAGTTGCGCTTCGCACCGCCGGGCACCACCCCACCCTTCATCCTCGCCTATAACGCCTCCTCGGTGCCGATCCTGCAGCTGGCGTTGTCGAGTGGCCAGCTCTCCGAGGCGCAGCTCTTCGACCTCGGCAACAGCATCATCCGCACCGGACTTTCCACCGTGGCCGGCGCCTCCATGCCCTGGCCGTACGGCGGCCTGCAGCGCCAGGTGCAGGTCGACCTGGATCCGGACGCGCTGCGGGCCCAGGGTCTCTCGGGCAACGACGTCGCCGCCGCCTTCAACGCCCAGAACTCGATCCTGCCCGCCGGCACGCAAAAGATCGGCGATCGCGAGTACTTCGTCACCGTCAACGCCAACCCGAAGACGGTCGCCGAGCTCAACGACCTGCCGATCACCACCCGCAGCGGCAGCGTGATCTACGTGCGCGACGTGGCGCACGTGCGCGACGGCTACCCGCCGCAAACCAACATCGTGCGGCGCGACGGTCGCCGCGGCGTGCTGATGAGCGTGCTCAAGACCGGCAGCGCCTCGACCCTCGACATCATCCGCGCCATCAAGCAGCGCCTGCCGCGCATCCGTGCCCAGCTGCCGCAAGGCTTCAACATCGACCCGGTGGGCGATCAGTCGCTGTTCGTGCGTGCCGCCATCTCCGGGGTGGTGCGTGAGGCGGTGATCGCCGCCGCGCTCACCGCGCTCATGATCCTGCTGTTCCTCGGCAGCTGGCGCAGCACCTTCATCATTGCCGTGTCGATCCCGTTGTCGATCCTCGCCTCCATCGTCTGCCTGTCGGCCCTCGGCGAGACCATCAACATCATGACCCTGGGCGGGCTCGCGCTTGCGGTCGGCATCCTGGTGGATGACGCCACGGTCACCATCGAGAACATCAACTGGCACCTCGAGCGCGGCGAAGAGGTCGAGGCGGCGATCCTGAACGGCGCCCACGAAATCGCCGTCCCGGCCTTCGTTTCCACGCTCGCCATCTGCATCGTGTTCGTGCCGATGTTCATGCTCGCCGGCATCGCCCGCTTCCTGTTCGTGCCGCTGGCCGAGGCGGTGGTGTTCGCCATGCTCGCCTCCTACCTGCTGTCGCGCACGCTGGTGCCGACGCTCGCCAAGTACTGGCTGCAGCGGCACGATGCACATGCGGCCGACCAGACACGCGGCCTGCTGGGGCACCTGCAGCGCCTGCAGGCGCGTTTCGAGCAGTGGTTCGCGCGGGTGCGCGAGCGCTATCACGCCCTGCTGGAGCGGGCGCTCGCCGCCGGTACGCGCTTCGCCTTGCCGTTCCTCGCGGCCATGGCGGCCACCGCCCTGCTCGCGTTCCCGTTCGGCCGCTATCTGCCGGGCCTCGGCCAGGACTTCTTCCCGAGTGTGGATGCCGGCCAGATCAAGCTGCACCTGCGCGCGCCTACCGGCATCCGCATCGACGAGACCGCGGCGCTGTGCGATCGCGTCGAGGCGACCATCCGCGAGACTGTCCCGGCGCGCGAGATCAGCACCATCGTCGACAACATCGGCGTGCCCTACAGCGGCATCAACCTGTCGTACTCGACCTCGGCGCCCGTCGGTCCCGGCGATGCGGATATTTTCGTGAACCTCACCCCCGATCATCGCCCCACCGCGCAGTACGTACACGCGCTGCGCGCGAAGCTCACCGCGCTCTATCCCGCGACCCGGTTCGCCTTCCTGCCGGCGGACATCGTCAGCCAGATCCTGAACTTCGGGCTTCCCGCGCCACTCGATGTGCAGGTGGCGGGGCTCAACGTCGACGCCAACCGCCACTACGCCAACGCCCTGCTGGCGCGCATGCACGGCATTCCCGGGGTGGTGGACCTGCGCATCCAGCAGGACTTCGACTACCCGACGCTCAATGTCAACGTCGATCGCAGCAAGGCCGCATTACTGGGCCTGTCGGAGACCGACGTCGCTTCCGATCTGCTGATATCTCTCTCCGGCAGCTCCCAGACGACGCTGTCCTTCTGGATCGATCCCAAGAGCGGCAGCCAGTACAACGTGGTCGCGCAGACGCCGCAGTTCCGCCTCGCTTCGCTCTCGGACCTCGCGACCACTCCGGTCACCGGCGGCAACGGCGGCAACGGCGGCGGCGGCGGCGGCGGCTCGCAGATGCTGGCCAATCTCGCGAGCTTCTCGCGCGGGGTGTCCCCGGCGGTCGTGAGCCACTACGACGCGACCCCGGTCATCGACATCTACGGGGCGATCGAGGGGACCGACCTCGGATTCATCGCCGCGCAGATCAACCGGCTGGTCGCTGACACGCAGCACTCCCTGCCGCGCGGCTCGCAGGTCACGGTGCGCGGGCAGGTCAAGACCATGACCGATTCCTTCACCGGGCTGCTGGCCGGGCTTGCCGGTGCGGTGGTGCTGGTTTACCTGCTGATCGTGGTCAACTTCCAGTCGTGGCGCGACCCCTTCATCATCATCACCGCCCTGCCCGCCGCGCTCGCCGGCATCGTGTGGCTGCTGTTCCTCACGCACACGCCGGTGAGCGTACCCGCGCTCACCGGCGCGATCATGTGCATGGGGGTGGCCACCGCCAACAGCGTGCTGGTCGTCAGCTTTGCCCGGGAACGGATGAACGCCGGTGACGACGCGGCGCACGCCGCGCTCCAGGCCGGCGTCACGCGTTTTCGCCCGGTACTGATGACGGCGCTCGCCATGATCATCGGCATGGTGCCCATGGCCCTGGGCCTCGGTGAGGGCGGAGAGCAGAATGCACCGCTCGGCCGCGCGGTGATCGGTGGCCTGGTCTTCGCAACCGTGGCGACGCTGTTTTTCGTACCCACGGTGTTTTCCCTCGTCCATGGACGCCGGAGCCGCTGATGTCCGACCCGTCGTTGTCCACGCACTCCCCGCCCGCCGGCGCCCGCGCGCCGGACCCGCGCCCGATGCGCTACGCGCTGATCGCGCTCGGCCTCGCCCTGATCCTCGCCGTGTGGGGCATCGCCAGCCGCCTGATCGCCCGCGCGGCGCTCGAGGGCGAGGCGGCGAGCGCTGCGATAGCCACGGTGACGACCGTCAGGCCAAGCCAGGGACCGGCATCCGACACGCTGGTGCTGCCGGGAACCGTGCAGGCCTTCTATGAAGCGCCGATCTACGCGCGCACCAGCGGGTATCTGAAGGCCTGGTACACCGACATCGGCACGACGGTGAAGAAGGGCCAGCTGCTCGCCGAGATCGACGCCCCGGAAGTGGACCAACAGCTGCGCCAGGCACAGGCGGATCTGGCGACCGCGCAGGCCAACTACGAGCTGGCGCGCACGACCAACGAGCGCTGGCAGGGTCTGCTCGCGACCGAGTCGGTGTCGCAGCAGGATGCCGATCAGCGCGCCGGGGATGCGGCCGCCAAGGCCGCAGCGCGGCAATCGGCAGCCGCCAACCTGGCACGCCTGCGGGACCTGGAGTCCTTCAAGCGGGTGGTGGCGCCGTTCGACGGCGTCGTCACCCAGCGCACCACCGACGTCGGCGCGCTCATCAACGCCGGGCAAAACCCGGGCAGCGCCTTGTTCCGCGTGGCCGACACGCACCGGCTGCGCATCTACGTGTCTGTGCCGCAGGCTTATGCAGCAGCCATTCAGCCGGGCCTGACGGCGGGTCTGGTATTCGCGGATCGCCCCGCCCAGCGCTACGCGGCCGCCGTCGCTTCCACCGCGCGCGCACTGGATTCCACTTCCCGTACACTGCAGGTCGAGCTGCAGATCGACAATGCCAAGGGCGAGCTGCTGCCGGGGTCCTATGCGCAGGTGCACTTCACCCTGTCCGCCGGCGCGAACACCCTGCGGGTGCCGGTGAATACGGTGTTGTTTCGCGCGCAGGGCCTGCAGGTCGCAACCCTCGACCCCGAGCATCGCGTGCACCTGAAATCCATCACGCAGGGGCGGGACTTCGGCACCGAGATCGAGGTGCTGACCGGGCTCGACGCGGCTGACACCCTGGTGGCCAATCCCCCCGATTCCATCAGCGAGGGAGCCGCGGTGCGCGTCGCGCAGCCGCCGCCGCATGGCGCGGCGGGGCCTTCCTGATGCGACGCGCGGCATTGCTGGCCATGGCGGTACTGGGTGCGCTGAGCGGCTGGTCCCTCGGCCCGCAGGCAGTGATGACGCTCTTCGACGCCGGAGCGCATGCGGCCCAGTCCGCCGCCGCGCACGCGGCCTACGACAAGCAGGTGGCCGATTACCGCGGCACGGTGCTCGTGGCCTTTCAGGAGGTGGAGGACGGTCTTGCGGCCTTGCGCCAGTTGCAGCGCAAAAGCGTGAGTCAGGCGGCCGCCGTCACCGCCACGCAGGGCGGGCGCGCTCGACCAGGCGAACCTGCGCTACAAGGGCGGGATCGTGAGCTACCGTGCTCCTCATCAAGGCCTTGGCCGGGGCCTGGGCGGGGACTGGCAGCGGCGCTGAGCGCGCCGGTGGGGGGCTCCTCGAGCCCCCCACACCGGTCCGCCGATGGCCGCGATCAGCGCCGGATCAAGCCCCGTGGAGCCACCTGGCGTTCACCAGGCGGCGGCGACTGCGGCGCGGGGCGGGCTTGAATCAGCCCTGGGGCGAGCGCGTGTCGCTGCGCGCCTGGTCCTCGGCCTTACGGACCTCGGCCCTGACGTTGGCGTCGGGTTTCAGCTGGTGAATTGCAGCACCGAGCTTCGTTCCGCCGGTCACGCGCGACTTCAGGTCCGCGAAGGGAATGCTGAGATTCTGCGAGGCGTGCAGGGTCGCCGCACATTCCTCGACGCTCCTGAATCCCGCGCAGGCTTCTTGCGTCGACATGCCCGAGGGCACGATGGCCGCCAGCCGCGTGCTCTCCAAGGTCGATACGCTCGACTGTGCCATGGCCGAAGGGTCGGTCTGCGGGGCAGTCGCGTACGGGCTCGTCGGGTCGGTCGACGGCATCGCAGGCTGCTCCGCGGGGGATCGCTGGGCGGCGCCGGTCTGATCCTCGGGTCCGCCGGCGTAAACAAGCCCTGGCAGCCCCAGCGCGGCGGTCACCGCAATCAAAGTCAAAAAGCGCTGCATGTCACACCTCCATTGATACGAGACCTGTCCGTTCGAAGCGTCCGGCCCTGGGCAGATCCGCCGCCGTCGCGGGCGCTCTCCCCGGTTCGCCGTTACGGTCTCACCGCCCGCCCCTGGCATCGGGTTTCGTCGGACGGGGAGACCGCGTCCGTAGTTAAGCCCCTTGAAACTCGGCAGGGCAATGTGTCTGCGATCTGCGTCGTGTATGTTGTCGGTGTCGCCGTGTCGGACTGGGCGCCGGCAAGTCCGTGATTTGTCGGTACGGCGCTCAGGCGCGCACGAAATCGATGTAGCCGCGCTCGACGTCGGTGTGGGTGAGCTCGACGCGCAGCGCATCACCGACGTCCAACCCTTCGAACCCCCTGACCAGCCGTCCTTCCGCAACCGGCTGGCGGATGCGCACCCACACTCCCCTGTCGGAAGCGCCGGTCACCAGGGCATCGAACTGTCGGCCGACGCGCGATTCGAGCAGCATGGCGGCGGCGCATTTGCGCACCCGGCGCTCGACCTTCGCGGCATTGCCTTCCTGCTCGGTGCAGTGCGCCGCGAGGCTGCGCAGCTCCTCGTCCCCGTAGGGCGCGCAGCGCGCGGCAAGCGCGGCCTTCAGCAAGCGCTGGGTGATGACGTCCGGAAAACGGCGGTTGGGCGCGGTGGCGTGCGTGTAGTCATCCACGGCCAGTCCGAAGTGGCCTTCGGCGGCCTGTCCGGGGCGCTTGAGCACATACTCGCCGGCCCCCAGCAACTTTACGATCGACAGCGACAGGTCCGGAAATTGCGCCGGCGCCGCCTGCTGGCGCCTGACGAGAAAGGCGCTGAGCGAGCGTGCATCCGGCGCCGCCGGCAGAGCCTCGCCAAGCCCCCGGGCCAGCTCGACGATCCGCCCCCAGCGCTGCGGCTTGCGCAGCACGCGGCGCAGCGATGCGCAGCCGCGGCGCTCCAGGTACTGCGCCACCACGGTGTTGACGGCGATCATGAAGTATTCGATGAGCTCCTTGGCACGATTGTTCTCGTCGGGCCTGAGGTCCGCGAGCACTCCGCCGTCGTAGACCGCCCGCGCCTCGAGGGTGGCGAGTCCGAGCGCGCCCTGCTCGTGCCGCACGCGCTTCAGTAGCTGTGCCACGCGGTCCTGGATGCGCAGCTGCTGCTCCATGCCGCTGACCGCGGCGGCGCGCGCGGGCAATGGGCCCGCGCCGAGGAGCCACGCCGCCACGCTGTCATAAGCCAGTTTGGCGCGATTGCGCACCAGCGCGCGATAGATGTCCGATGCCACGAGCGCGCCATCGGCGGCGATGGTCATTTCGATGACTTGTCGATCGAGCACCACAACAGGGTGCGCAGGTCACGGAGCTGCGGGCCGCTCTCCATCGCGGCTTGGCCGATGCTGCGCAACTGCTCCACCGCGGCGGCGGTGAAGTCAGGCTCGAGTCCCTGCTCGAGCATCGCGCGCCGCGCAATGCTCCTGAGCTCGTTGCTTCCGTCGGCGGGCATCGCGGGATGATACTCGCGATGCCCTGGCCATCGAGGGCCGAGGCGTCCTGCCTCCCGATCGCTCCCTGAGTCCGCCCTCTGCGTCAGAGCCTCGGCAGCATGCCCGTAAAGTACACGAGCACGTCGGCCTTGAGCGAGCCGGCCTGCGGCACGCCGAAGACCTCGACGGGCGTGCCGGCCACGAGCCCGGCGGTGATCGCCGCAAGGCCACTGCTGGTGGTGATGTCGATCGGGCGAAGGGTGATCGCGCCGTTCGAGCGGTCGATCCGATACACGCGCGTGGCCGACTGGGCGGTGGTGCTCACATCGACCGTGGCCGGCATCAGGATCGAGCCGCCGAGCACTGTCATGGCGAAGGAATTGCCGGCGAAGGCCCTGGTGACCACCCCGAGCGGCAGCGGCGTCGGGATCAGCACCACGTTCCTGAGCGACCAGCCGCCGGGGTTCGCCGGATCGGCCCAGGTCGCGTCGCTCACGCCCGACGCCGTCAGCGTGCCCACCGTGCCGCCGAAATCCACCCCGCCGTTGGTTGCGGCGACAAACTCAGGGATGGCGTTGGCGCCGCTGGTGACGAGCCTCGGGAAGGCGAAGTCCCACCACTTGAAGCCCATGATCGGGTTGCCGCTGGCATCAGTGCCGTTGGCGGTCGCGCCCGAGATGTAGTCGAGCGTCACGGTGTAGTCATCCGTGGCCCGGGCAAAGTGGTGGCTGTAGGTGAAGCCGGTGGCGTTGGCCCCCGAGATGCGCCCCGAATACGCGGCGGTCTCGATGTCGATGGTCTGCGCCACCAGCGGCGTGGCGAGTGGATCGACTACGCTCACATGCACCTTGAAGCCCTGCACCAGCTCGTGGTTGGCGAGGAACGCGGTGCCGGTGGCGATCGGCGTGGTATCGGCGATGGCATTCGCCGGCGTGCGGAAGAAGAACTCGGTGTTGGCGTCGACCGTCACCGGAACGCCCCTGCCGGATTCGTTCGTCACCGTGATGACATCGGTCGTGGTGTCGACGTGCAGCACATGTCCTTCCGGGCTCAACCACACGCTGTTGAATTCGCTGCTCGCCCACACGCGCACCGCCACCAGCGTGCCGTCCTCCTGGTAACGCGCGGCGATGCGCACGAACTTGCCGGGCAGGCTCATGGCTTCGCCCGTGAAATCCTTCACGACCGTGCGGCTGCCGGTGTCGACGTCGTAGAGGATCGTGCCGTTGGTGGCGTCGGCGAAGATCTGCAGCGACAGCGCGCTCGTAATCGCGCTCTCCGGGTTCGTTACCGGCAGCACCGGGAAGTCCTTGGTGATGGTGAGCGACTTGCCGTCGGAAGCCACGCTCTTCACCGTGCCGTAGGTGTCTCGCAGCACCAGGCGCGCGATGTCGCGCACCGGATGCTGGCGCACCGGCCCATCGAAGTTCACCGCCCACAGCACCGCACCAGTGGCCGCAGGCGGTGCGTGGCCGACGATGAACGCCGGGTGGGCGAGATCGAATTCCAGGTCGAGCGCGTTGTTCTGACTCGTCGTGACGGTGAGTGGCGAGTCAAAGGTGACGTTCACCGGCACGGTGAAGTTGCCGCTGCTGCTCTGCCTGCCCTGGATCTGAATCGCATCGGACGGAATGCTGGTTCCGGCGGCAACCGGAAAGCCGCTTTCGGGATCTGCGCCGACCGTCAGCAGCAGGTCACCGGGATTGGCGCCGATGGTGAGCACCGCCCCGGTATAGGTGCCGATCGGCACGCTCACATTGCCGAGGATCTCGCCCAGCTGGTCGAGCTGCTCGAGATTCACGTACGGCGCAGGGGTCGGTGCCGACCACACCGTCACCGCGCTGCCGCCGCCCTGCGGGACCAGAGCGATGCTCAGCACTTTCACGCCGATAGTTGCCCAGTTGTCGGAGGACGCATCGCTGATCGCCAGCGGCATGGTCCCTGACATTGGTGTTGGCGACATGCTGGTCGGGGAGCCCGAGCCGCCTCCGCCACAGGCGCCAAGAACGGTGAGACCGATCAGGAGCGCGCCGTAGAGTGCGCTCCTCAATATATTGCGCCGCATAACCCAATCCCCTGTAGGTTCGAGACCGCCGTCTGCATCGGCTGCCGTGACCATAGCGAGTGAAGGCGGTATTGGTTGACGCGTCAAGTCGTACGACGCCGGCCTGTCGCAACGCGACGACAGCTCATTGACCCGGCGACCGCTCATGACTCGGTTCCAGCAGCTCCAGCACGTGTCGCTTGGCGCGTGCGCAGGCTTCCCCGAGCTCAAGACCCGCGGCGAGTCCAGCGGCAATGCCCGACGCCAGAGCACAGCCCGTCCCGCGTTGCGTCCTGGCACTTCGCGAGGCGACCAGTCTGCGCGGCGAGCCCCCGGCGCTCAGGAGCAGATCGACGGCCTCGCTTGCGCTCCCGTGGCCCCCCTTGATCAGCACCGCCGCCGGTCCGAGCGCAAGCCAGGCGTATGCCTGACGAAGCACTTCCTCTTCGGTCGTCGCCGGCTCGGCGCCCAGCAGCGCCGCGGCCTCGGGAATGTTCGGGGTAACGAGCGTGGCGCGCGGCACCAGGCTCTCCCGCAGCACTTCGCGCCCCAAGGGATCGAGCAGCGCGGCTCCCGAGGATGAGGCCAGCACCGGATCCAGCACGAGGGGCACCTGCTCACGCGGCGGCAGGCACGCCGCCACCGTGAGCGCGATGGCGCGGGTGCCCAGCATGCCGATCTTGATGGCCCCGACCCGGCCCGTGGCCAACGCCGCCTCGATCTGCGCCCGCACCGTGTCCGGGGGAAGCGGGTGTACCGCGATCACGCGGGAGTCCGATTGCACGGTCACCGCGGTCACGGCGCACAGCGCCTGGGTCCGGAAAGCGGCCAGGGTGTGCAGGTCACGCGCCAAGCCCGCCCCGCCGCTCGAGTCCGAGCCGGCGATGACCAGGACCGCGCTCACTCGCCCATCGCGATCAGCGCGACGTTCGCGTGCCCCTGGCTCTGCAGCGCCCGCGCCGCGCGCCAGGCGCGTACCCCGGTGCGGCAGCACAGCACGATGCGCGGCTCGGCGGGGAAGCTCATCCGGGTCTGCTCCAGCGCCTCCACGCCGATGCGCATCGCCGACGGAAAGGGCGACACCGGCACTTCGGCGAGGCTGCGCAGGTCGATCACGATGTCGGCGACCGAGACTTCCGTCGGCGCGATGAACGCAATGGCGGTGCCCGCCGGCTCGGGCGCGCCGGCAAAGGAGAAGCCCCCCAGGCGCAGGGTGCGAAAGTCCACCGAGATCAGGCGACCGAGCGGCGCGGGCTGCCACTTCAGGAGCACGGCGAGTGCCAGGTGGGCCTGCAGCGTACCCAGGACCCCGACCGCGGTTCCCAGCACGCCGGCCTCGGCGCACGAGCCCGCGGCGCGCGGCATTTCGGGAAACACGGCCCGATAGCTCGGCGCGCCCCCGCAGAACGCACCGACGTAACCGGACAGGCCCAGCACCGAGGCGCTCACCAGCGGGGTGTTGGCGCGCCGGCAGGCATCGCTCAGCACGTAGGTCACGGCGAAGCTGTCGGCGGCGTCGATGACGACATCCGCCCGAGCCACCAGGCGCGCTGCATTGGCGGGGCCGAGACGCTCCTCGAGCGCGTCGATGCTTACTTCGGGATTGGATTGCAGGAGCGCGGCGCGCGCCGCGTGCACCTTCGGCCGCCCGAGGTCGCTCATGCGATACAGCGGCTGGCGGTGCAGGTTCGATTCCTCCACGCGATCATGGTCGACGATCGTGAGCCGCCCGACTCCCGCAGCGGTGAGGTACTGCAGCACCGCGCAACCCAGCCCGCCCGCCCCCACCACGACGGCCGTCGCGGCCGCGAGACGTGCCTGACCCTCGGTGCCGACCTCAGGAAGAATCGACTGGCGTGCGTACCGATCGCTCATGGCCTGACCCTCAGGCGGCCCGCGCCGCGCTGAGCCACTGGCGTACGCGCGCCTCGGGGTTCAGATGGCGCACGATATCGGTCACCACCGCCGCGACGTCTGCGCCGGCGGCGAATACTCCCGGGAGGCGCTCGAGCGTCAGCCCACCGACGGCCACCAGTGGAATCGTGCCGATGCGCCGCTTCCACTGCGTGATCCGCTCAAGACCCTGCGCCGGCCAGGGCATGGCCTTCAGCAGCGTCGGATAGATCGGACCGAGCGCCACGTAGTCGGGCTGCAGGCCGAGGGCGCGCGCCAGCTCGCCCTCATCGTGCGTGCTGACTCCGAGGCGTACGCCGGCGCGTCGCAGGGCGGGCAGGTCCGCGCCGTCCAGATCGCCCTGCCCGAGGTGCACGAAATCGCAGCCCGCCTCGAGCGCGAGCTGCCAGTGATCGTTGACGATGAGCTGCATGCCGGCCGCTGCGCAGCACTCGCGCGCCGCGCGAATCTCGGTGCGCAGGCTCTCCGGCGGCTGCTCCTTGATGCGCAGCTGAACGAGGCGCACGCCGAGCGGCGCGAGCCGCTTCACCCACGCGGCGCTGTCGACGATCGGATAGACGCGCGAGAGCTTCATCCGCGGAAGGCCGTGCCGATCACCGGCGTCGAGGGTGCGGCGAGGTCGCGCGGCTCGATCGGTCCGGCCAGCCGCGCCGCCCGTCCCGCTTCCACCGCCTGGGCAAATGCGGCCGCCATCTGCGCCGGATCGCCCGCCTGCGCGATGGCGGTGTTGATCAGCACCGCGTCGAACCCGAGCTCGAGCGCCCGCGCGGCGTGCGAGGGCACACCGATCCCGGCGTCGATGATCAGCGGCACGGCGGGAAAGTGGGCGCGCAGCGCCGTGAGGCCAAACAGATTGTTGAGACCGCGGCCGGATCCGATGGGCGCGCCCCACGGCATCAGCACCCGGCAGCCCGCCGCCAGCAGCCGTTCCGCAACCACCAGGTCCTCGGTGGTATACGGAAACACCTCGAACCCGTCCGCGCACAGGATGCGCGCGGCCTCGGTGAGTCCGAACACGTCCGGCTGCAGCGTGTCGTCCTCGCCGATCACCTCGAGCTTGATCCACGGGGTGCCGAACACCTCGCGCGCCATGTGCGCGGTGCTGACGGCCTCCTTCACCGAATGGCAGCCCGCGGTGTTGGGCAACACCCGCACGCCCAGCCCGCGGATGATCGACCAGAAGCCCTGTCCGGCGCGCTCACCGCCCGACTCACGGCGCAGCGCCACCGTCACCACCTCGGCGCGCGCCGCGCGCACCGCCGCGGTCAGCACCGCAGGCGACGGGTAACGGGCGCTGCCGAGCAGCAGCCGCGATCGCAGTGAGGTTCCGTAGAGCTCGAGCATCAACCCCCCTGCATGGGCGCCAGCACTTCCACGCGATCACCCTCGGCGAGGCGGGTGCATGGCCGCACAGCCGCCGCCACGAACTCGCCGTTGACGGCGGTCGCTACCACGGCCTCGCCATAGCCGAGCTCCTGCAGCGCCGCGGACAGCTCGAGGGCTTCGGTCTCACGCCAGGCGCCGTTGACGAGGATCCGCATCCATCACCTCCGGAAAATGCCGGCCGTGCAACACCACGTCGGCCGCGCGGCGCGCGAGCGCGGGCGCGATGAGGAAGCCGTGCCGATACAGGCCGTTCACATACAGCGTCTCGCCGTGGCGGCGCAGGCGCGGCAGGTTGTCGGCAAACGCCGCCCGCACGCCGGTGCCGATTTCGACGATCTCCGCCTCACCGAATGCGGGATGCAGCGCATACGCTGCCGACAGCAGCTCCAGCATGGAGCGCGCACTGATGCGCGTACCCTGATCGCTCTCGATCATGGTGGCGCCCACCATGAAGAGCCCGTCCGGCCGCGGCACGACATACACCGGCACGCGCGGATGCAGCAGACGCACCGGGCGGGACAGCGACAGCTCCCGCAGGCGCAACAGCAGCATTTCTCCTTTCACCCCGCGCAGATCCGTGAGCTGCCCGCGTGCGGCAAGCCCGGTGCAATCGACCACCTGCCGCCCGGCGGGACTCCTCGCCGGGGCCTCGAGGCCGTAGCGGATGGCCACTCCGAGCTCCCCGAGCCGGGCGGCGAGCGCCGTGAGCGCCGCCCGCGGGTCGAGATGTCCCTCGTCCCTGAAATACAGCCCCTGACTGAAACGTCCGGCCAGGTCCGGCTCGAGCGCCGCGATCTCTGCGGAGGCGAGGGGCTCGAAATGTCCGGTGCGGGCGGCGAACTGCGTGAGATCCGCCGCATCGCGCCCATTCGCCACCACCAGCGTGCCGTTGATGAGGGTGCCGGCGAAGCGCTCCCGCCACCAGGGGATACTCTGCGCACCGAGGCGCGCGATCAGCGGATCGCTGCTCTCCAGCTCGCACCACGGCGCCAGCATGCCGCCGGCAAACCAGGAGCACGCGCTCGCGCCGAGCTGCGCGCTGCGCTCGAGGACTTCCACCGCGACGCCGCGCTCGGCGAGCTCGAGCGCGCAGGTGAGCCCTGCGACCCCGGCCCCGATGACGGTGACGCGCACGGCTTTCAGCGCTCCCGCGGGGCCGGCGCCGGCACGTACAGCTCGCTGCCGCCGGCACGGAACCTCGCGGCCATCTCGCGCATGCCCTGCGCGCGGGCCTCGGCGCGCACCTCGTGCGAGATGCGCATGGAGCAGAACTTCGGCCCGCACATGGAGCAGAAATGCGCCACCTTGTGGCCTTCCTTCGGCAGCGTCGCATCGTGGAAGGCGCAGGCCGTGTCCGGGTCGAGCGCGAGGTTGAACTGATCCTGCCAGCGGAAATCGAAGCGCGCCCGCGACAGCGCGTCGTCGCGCGCCCGGGCCCCGGGGTGCCCCTTGGCGAGGTCGGCGGCGTGCGCGGCGATCTTGTAGGTGATGACGCCGGTCTTCACGTCGTTGCGATCCGGAAGCCCCAAGTGCTCCTTGGGCGTTACGTAGCAGAGCATGGCGGTACCGAACCAGCCGATCATGGCAGCGCCGATCGCCGAAGTGATGTGGTCGTAACCGGGCGCGATGTCGGTCGTCAGGGGACCCAAGGTATAGAACGGCGCTTCGCCGCAGGTGGCGAGCTGCTTGTCCATGTTCTCCTTGATCTTGTGCATCGGCACGTGCCCCGGTCCCTCGATCATCACCTGACAGTCGTGCTGCCAGGCGACGCGCGTGAGCTCGCCCAGGGTTTCGAGCTCGGCGAACTGCGCGGCATCGTTGGCATCGGCGATGGAGCCCGGGCGCAGACCGTCGCCGAGCGAGAAGCTCACATCGTACGCACGGCAGATGGCGCAGATTTCCTCGAAGTGCTCGTAGAGGAAGCTCTCCCGGTGATGCGCCAGGCACCACTTCGCCATGATCGAGCCCCCGCGCGAGACGATGCCGGTGACGCGCCCGACCGTGAGCGGGATGTAGGGCAGCCGTACGCCGGCGTGGATGGTGAAGTAATCCACGCCCTGCTCGGCCTGCTCGATGAGGGTGTCGCGGAAGATCTCCCAGCTGAGCTCTTCGGCGACCCCACCGACCTTCTCCAGCGCCTGGTAGATCGGCACGGTGCCGATCGGCACCGGCGAGTTGCGCAGGATCCATTCGCGGATGGTGTGGATGTTGCGTCCGGTCGAGAGGTCCATGACCGTGTCGGCTCCCCAGCGGATCGCCCATACCAGCTTGTCGACCTCCTCGGCGGTCGAGGAGGTCACCGCCGAGTTGCCGATGTTGGCGTTGATCTTCACCAGGAAGTTGCGACCGATGATCATCGGCTCGGACTCGGGGTGATTCACGTTCGCGGGAATGATGGCGCGCCCGGCGGCCACCTCGGCGCGCACGAACTCCGGCGTCACGTAATCGGGGATGCACGCGCCCCAGGCGTTGCCATCCGCCGCACGCGCCGCGTCGTGGCGCTCGCGGCCGGTGTTCTCGCGCAGCGCGACGTACTCCATCTCCGGGGTAATGATCCCGGCGCGCGCATAGGCAAGCTGCGTCACCGCCGCCCTGCCCCGCGCCCGCAGCGGGGCGCGCCGCACCGGGAACTCCGGCGCCGCCTTGCCCCCGGCGGTGAGCCCGTTGTCGAGTGGTTGCACCCGCCGGCCGGCGTAGCTCTCGACATCACCGCGCGCGGCGATCCAGGGGGCGCGCGGGCGCGGCAGCCCGCGGTGGATGTCGATAGTGACCGCCGGGTCGGTATAGGGACCGGACGGATCGTAGACCGTCAACGGCGCCTCGCCCGCGGAGGCGTGCAGGCCGATCTCCCGCATCGGCACCCGCAATCCCTCATGGAGGGTGCCGGACTTGTAGACCTTGCGCGATGCCGGCAAAGGCTCGGAGACGACCTGCAACAGCTGTGCATTCATCGGATTACTCCACGGAGGCAGCGGGGGCGCGACGCGCACAACGGAACCGGGCCTGGATGGCCCCGGCGAGATTCGGTTGGCAGCGTGTCGGCAAGGGAAACTTTCCTACGCCAGCATTAACTGGATCAGGTTCGGAGGGTCGCCATGCCGCGCTGTACTGCAGCGCCCGATGGCCTCTCAGCCCCCTGCCGGGGCTCCCCTAGCTCGCGGTGAAAGTAGTACGGTGCTGCCTTCGGGTCAATGGGAGCGTTGCGATGGCGTCGTGGCAGGTCTGGGCACTGATGTCCGCGGCGTTCGCCGCCATGACCGCGATATTCGCCAAGCTCGGGGTCGAGCAGTTCAACCCGACGCGGCGACCCTCATCCGCACGCTCTCCGGGCTTGCGACCGGAGCGTCCTGGTGGTGTTACTTCCGCGTGCTGCACATCGGCGACGCCGCCCGCGTGGCGCCGCTCGATAAGCTGAGCGTCGTTCTGGTGGCGCTGTTCGGAGTCGGGTGTCTCGGCGACTCGCGCCCGTGAACTGGCTCGGCTAGGCCGCCGCTGCTGCGCGGCGCCACCCGGTGGGGGGGGCGTCAGGCCGGCCGGCTGCTTCCGTGGCTTGCCTGTCCGCCCTTGCGACCCGCTTCGGCCGCAAGCTCCGGATGCTGCGAGAAGCTGCGCTTTTCATCGGGCACGCTCTGTCCACCCTTGCGCCCGGCGACCGCCGCGAGCGCGCGATTCTGCGAGAAGCTGCGCTTGGAGCCGGGAACGCTCTGCCCGCCCTTGCGTCCGGCCTCTGCCGCGAGCCGCCGGTTCTGCGAGAAGCTGCGCTTCTCGTCCGGTACCGCCTTGCCACCCATGCTCGCTATCTGCCGCTGCCGCTCCGTGTTCATCGATGCGAACCCGCGGTGCGAGATGCGCCCTTCATGTGTTCCTTGAGCCATCACTGCTCTCCTTATGTGCGCGAAGTCCGAGGGATGCCGAACCCGCGACTTGATCGCGACGTGTGACGCCGTCAGCCCCAGCATACCTCCGCTCGCCGGCTTAGGTAAAACCTCGGGCGGTCTATTGCGGCGGTGGACTGACAGTGGTGTCGCCACCAAGCGACGGACGGCGCGAATCTTCTAAGGCATGAGGTGGTCGATCACCAGGCTCACGAGGCCGTCACGGCCCACCTGGTACGTCACCTGCCCCAGAGGATCGCCGCTCGCGCCCACGGGGTTCCCGGAGCGCGCAATCCGCGCCACTACCTGCACGCTCTGGCCGGGCGCGAAGGCGCGACCGGGAATCATGGCATCCGAGGCGGCGAGCGAGACGATCTGCGGGAAGCGGCTCTCCAGACGCTTCACCGCCAGCGGCGGGCCGGGGTGCGCCGGGTCGCGCACGAAGACAAACAGGGGCGAGGCGCCGACCGCGGTCGCGAGCGAGGGAGCCAGCTGTACGTTCACACGCACCACAGCGCCCGGGTTCGGCGCAGGCAGCTGCGGCGTTGCACTCGCGGGCGCGGCCCCGCCGCCGAGTTGGCCGTCGATGGCAGTGATCTGCTGCTCGATGAGCGGCCGGACGTTCGCCGGCGGATCCATCCCGAGCAGCTTCACGAAGCGCGCCCGCGCCAGCGGCAGATCTCCGCGGCGCGCGGCGACCGCGCCCCCGAAGAACAGCGCCTTGCCCGAGTCCGGCGCCAGCACCAGCGCCCGCTCGATGAGCCGCGCGGCGCGCCCGTTGAGCTCGGACTCGTCGGTGAGGACCAGTGCCTCGGCCTCGCCGGTGAGCGCCTCGGCGTTCTGGCCACCGCTCAGGCGTTCGGCGCGCTCGAAGGCCCGCAGCGCGAGCGGATACTCCTGCAGCGCGATGTAGGAGCGGCCGAGCGTCAGCCAGCCATCGAGGTTCTGGGGATCGCGCTCGAGCTGGCGCGAGAGGCGGGCGACCATGCTCTGCGGTGAGTCAGCGGGGGTGACGGCTGTCCACGGCCAGTTGCTCCAGCTGACATACAACACGGCCGAGCCGATCACCAACAGTACCGTCGCGGCGAGCGCCGCCCACGGCGCCGGCCCCGGCGCCGTCGCGCCAACCCCGCCCCTGAGGAGCGGAATCACCACCGCGATGACACCGGCCACCGTCAGCGCCGCCGCCACCAGGACGAAGGTGATCATCAGCGGCTCGGGTCCTCTTCCAGAGGCTCGTTGTCAGCAGGCACGAGCGCGATGCGCGCACGCACGATGCGCCAGGACACGAAGGCGCCGATCAGAAGCAGTACCCCCGGCGCGAACCACAGCCATGCGGTCTTCATCGCGAAGCGCGGACGGAAGAGGACGAAGTCCCCGTAACGCGCCAGCATGAAGTTGCGCACGTCGTCGTCGGACTTCCCGGCCAGCAGCATGTCCCGGACTTCGCGCCGTAGGTCCGATGCGATGCCGGCGGGCGAGTCGGCGATGGCTTCATTCTGACATTGCACGCAGCGCAGCTCGTGCGTGAGTCCCGAATAGCGCGCCTGCAGTTCCGCACTGGGCATCTGCGTCGGATCGACCCCCCAGGCGGCGCGCTGCGGCGCGAGCAACGCGACGCCCCCGAGCCCGAGCAACCCCATGAGTACCGCGGCGGATGAGAACCGCCGGCGCAGGCTCCCTGCGGCGCACGAGCGTCTCATGACTTCGCCGTCTGCTGCTTCGGCAGCCGCGGCAGAATTTCCTTCTCCCAGATCTGGCGCGTCAGCTCGCCCATGCACTTGTAGACGACGATCCCCTGAGGATTGACCAGGAAGCTCTCCGGCGCCGCGTACACGCCCCAGTCGATGGCGGTGCGGCCCTCGCGATCGACCGCGACGACCTCGTACGGGTTCCCGAGCTGCTGGAGCCAGGAGAGCGCCTGGGCGTCGTCATCCTTCCAGTCGAGGCCGATGAGCGGGACGAGCCCCGACTGGCGCGCCTCGAGAAGCATCCTGTGCTCCTCCCGACAGGTGCCGCACCAGCTCCCCCAGACGTTCAACAGGTACCAGCGTCCGCGCAGCGAAGTCGAGCTGACGGTGCGAGTCGCGTCCGTCAGGCTCGGGAGCGAGAACTGCGGCGCGGGCTTGCCGATCAGAGGCGATGCGATGATTCCCTTGTCGGGCGAGTGCTTGATGCCGATCGCCAGCACGATAACCAGCAGCACGAACAGCGCCGCCGGCAGCGTAAAGCGGTTCATGCCGCGCCATCTCCCGCGGTCGCGCCGAGCGCGGGCGCCTCGGCGGCCCTCACCGTGCGGTAGCGCCGGTCGGAGGCGGCCGTCGCGCCGCCGATGGCCATGATGAGCGCGGCGAGCCAGATGAGGCTCACCAGCGGCCGTATCTGGATGCGCACGCTCCAGCGCCCTGCCCCGAGATCCTCACCCAGCGCCACCAGCAGATTGTTGCCGCGGTGCATCTTGATGGAGGTCTGGGTGATCACCTGGTGCTGCACCCAGTACTGGCGCTTCTCGGGTGTGAGGACCGTGACCGGTGCGCCCGCTCGCGTGACCACGATGGTGCCGCCTACGCCGTCGTAATTCGGACCTTCCACCGGTCGCACCCCGTCGAAGCGGAATTCGTAACCGCCCGCACTCGCGCTGGCGCCGGGCGCCAGCGCCACGTCGCGTTCGGTGGTGAAGGACTGCACGGTCGTGAGCGCGATGACCGCCGTGGCGAGGCCCAGGTGCGCGATCGTCATGCCGATCACCGCGCGCGACAGCGACAGGCCGCGGCGCCAGCGATCGATGGGATCCACCAACGAGGCGAGCACGATCCACAGCGCCAGCGTCGCGCCCACCGGGGTCAGTACCCGTCCATGGGAGTAGATGCCGAACACGAGTCCGCAGGCGAGCACGGCGGCGGCGATCAACGTGTACAGCAGCGTGCGTTGTTTGTCCTGCAGGCGCCCGCGCTTCCAGTTCGAGTGGATGCCGACCGACAGCAGGGCGAGCAGCGGCAGCATCGACAGCATGAAGGTGGGGTTGAAATACGGCGGCCCCACGGACACGGTGCCGAGCTTCAGCGCATCCGAGATCAGCGGCGCCAGCGTGCCGGCGAACACCGTGGCCGCGGCAATCACCAGCAGCACGTTGTTGAAGAGCAGGAACGATTCACGCGCCCCGAGCTCGAAGCCGGCCGTCGACTTCAGCAGCGGCGCGCGCCAGGCATATAGACTCAGCGCGCCGCCGATCATCACGATGAGGAAGGCCAGAATGAAAATGCCGCGGGACGGATCGGCTGCGAACGAATGCACCGACACCAGCACCCCGGAGCGCACCAGGAAGGTGCCGAGCATGCTCATGGAGAAGGCGAGGATCGCCAGCAGCAGCGTCCAGCTCTTGAACAGCCCGCGCTTGTCGGTGACCGCGAGTGAATGCACCAGCGCGGTGCCCACCAGCCACGGCATGAACGAGGCGTTCTCGACCGGATCCCAGAACCAGAAGCCGCCCCAGCCGAGCTCGTAGTACGCCCAGAAGCTTCCCAGCGCGATGCCGCACGTGAGGAAAGCCCACGCGGCGGTCGTCCACGGACGCGTCCAGCGTGCCCACATCTGGTCCAGCCGGCCTTCGAGCATCGCCGCGCACGCGAACGCGAAGGCGACGGCAAAGCCCACATAGCCGGTATAGAGAATGGGCGGGTGAATCGCCAGCGCCGGATCCTGCAGGATCGGGTTCAGATCGCGGCCATCGGGCGCCGCCGGGTCCAGCCGCAGGAACGGGTTGGAGGTGGCGAGGGTAAACAGCAGGAAACCAAAGCTGACAACACCGAGCACCCCGAGCACGCGCGCGGCGAAGCGCGGCGGCAGCCGTGCGGCGCCGATGGTCACCGCCACGGTCCAGGCGGCGAGCAGCAGGATCCACAACAGGAGCGAGCCCTCGTGGGCGCCCCACATCGCGGTGACGCGATAGAACAGGGGCAGCGCGGAGTTGGAATTCTCGGCGATGTACATGACCGAGAAGTCGTTCGCCACGAACGATGCCACCAGGCACCCCACGGCGGTCGCGATCATGACGAACTGGCCGGCGACGGCGGGCGTCACGGCCGCGATCCACCGCTCCCGGCCCAGCATCGGGCCCGCGATGCCGAAGAACGCCTGCAGGGCCGCGAGCAGCAGCGCAAGAATCAGAGCAAAGTGACCAAGTTCAGGCAGCATGTCAGGTACCCGCTGAAGCAGGCGGCACGTGTGCCGCGTGAGGGGGCGGTGCGTCCCCGGAGGCCGGCTCGGGCGGCGCGGCCGTATCCGCCCGTGACTGCCCGTGGCGCTTCTTCAATGAGCGCGCCACCTCGGGAGGCATGTACTTCTCGTCGTGCTTGGCGAGCACTTCGTCGGCAACGAAGGTGCCGTCGGGGCGCATATGCCCGTGCGCGACGACGCCGGCCCCCTCGCGGAACAGGTCCGGCAGCACGCCGGTGTAGCTGACCGGGACGTCGTGGCTGAAGTCGGTCACCACGAAGCGCACTTCCAGGCTCCCGGGAGCGCGCTGCAGGCTCCCCTGCGTCACCATGCCGCCCAGCCGGAAGCGCTCGCCCGCCGGCACCTCCCCGGCGGCGACCTGGGTCGGATCAAAGAAGAAGGTGACGTTCTGGCGAAAGGCGCTGAGCGCGAGGGCGCCGGCGAGACTGACGCCGCCGACGATGCCGAGCACCAGGGCCATGCGGCGCCGGCGCGGCGTCACGCCCCCTCCCCCCGCATCGCCAGCCGCCGCCGCGCTTCCTCGCGCGAGCGTGCCAGCGCGCGGCGCGCCCACACGATGTTCAGCACGATGGCGCCGAGTGTGACCGCATACGCGGGCCACACGAAGGCGGCATAGCCGCCCATCTCGAGGAATTGACTCATGCGTTTACGATCTCACGAATCCAGCTGGCCGAACGTTCACGGTTGAGGACTTCACCGCGCAGGCGCACCAGCAGTACCGCCCCGAAAAACAGCGTGAAGCCCAGCAGCATCAGCAGCAGCGGCACCAGCATCGATGCCGCCATGGTGGGCTTGGCGAGCCGCATCACCGAGGGCGCCTGGTGGAGCGAATTCCACCAGGTCACCGAGTAATGAATGATCGGCACGTTCACCACGCCCACCACCGCCAGCACCGCGCTGGCGCGATCCGCCCGCTGCGTGTCCTCGAGCCCGGCGCGCAATCCCATGTATCCCAGATACAGGAAAAGCAGAATGAGTTCCGAGGTCAGGCGCGGATCCCACTCCCAGTACGTTCCCCACATCGGCTCGCCCCACAGCGCCCCGGTCACGAGTGCCGCGAAGGTGAACGAGGCGCCGATCGGAGCACAGCTGGCGGCGACCGCGTGCGCCACCTTGATGCGCCAGATGAGGCCCACCGCGGCGGCAACTGCCATGGTCGTATACACCATGAGCGACATCCACGCACTGGGCGCGTGCACATAAATGATGCGAAAGCCGTCGCCCTGCTGGTAGTCCGGGGGAGCCAGCACCAGCCCACCCCACAGCCCGCCGATGATCAGCAGGGCCGCGGGCCAGGCAAACCACGGCGTGAGCCGAGCAGCCAGCGCGTAGACATAGGGGGGTGAGCCGAGCCGATGAAACCAGGTCCAGGTCATGATGCGGGCTTGCGCTCCTTCATTATTCCAGGCTGATCCGCACCGCCGCCGCCGCCGCCAGCGGCGCCAGCGTCACCCCGAGCACCGCCAGGGCCGCGAGCAGCTCCAGCGGCGCCAGCAGCGGGCCGCCGCTGATCGCCAGTTGCGTCGCGCGCGCGCCGAAAATCAGCACCGGCAGCGACAACGGCAGCGTGAGCAGCGACAGCAATGCGCCGCTGCGCTTGATCCCGAGCGTCAGGGCCGCGCCGATCGAGCCGATGAGACTCAACGCCACACTGCCCACCGCGACCGAGGCGACGATCCCGGGGACTGCCGCGTCGGAGACCCCGAGTGACAAGGCTGCGAGCGGTGCCATGAGTGCGAGTGGCAACCCCGTCAATAACCAATGCGCCGCGGTCTTCGCGAATATCAGCCAGGTGAGCGACTGACCCGATAGCGCGTACTGCTCGAGCGTGCCGTCGTAGGCATCGTCGCGAAACAGAAACTCGAGCGCCAGGAGCGAGGCCAGCAACGCGCCGGCCCACAGAACACCCGGGGCGATTTCGCGCAACCGCGCCAGCTCCGGAGAAATCGCCAGCGGGAACAGCATGGTGACCATCGCAAAGAACGCCAGCGGCTGCACCAGTTGGCCGCGCTTGCGAAAGGCGAGCTGCAGGTCGCGCGCCAGGGCCAGGCGAGCCGCATCGAGGAGCGGCGCCTGATGGCTCCCCGCCCACACCGTCGCCTGCCGGGCAAGCGGCGCCGCCTGCGCCACCACGCCCGCCGCGGGAGAACCGTAACCGCTCATGCCGCCAGCTCCAGGCGCCGCAGATCGCGCACCGTGGCAGGCAACTCATGATGCACGGCCGCCAGCACCATGCCGCCGCGCGCCAGCTGCTCGCCGATCAGACTTCCCACCAACTGTTGTCCCTCCGTATCGAGATTGGTCGTCGGTTCATCCAGCAGCCACAGCGGCACCATCGACAGGGCGAGACCTGCGAGTGCCACACGCCGTCGCTGCCCAGCCGAGAGCGTGCGCACCAGGCGTTCGCACCAGGGGCTCGCACCCACGCGCTCCAATGCATCCTCGAGCGCCGCGGCGCCGACGCGGTGTCTGACACCGATCCAGTAGCGCAGGTTCTCGCGCGCGCTCAAGTCGGCCTTCAGCGGCGGCTCATGCCCGAGGTAGACCAGCGCGCAGTGAAAGGTACGCAGATCGCTGCGCACATCCCGGCCCTCCCACAGCACCCGCCCTGCTTCCGGGTACATGAGCCCGCAGACGGTGCGCAGCAGGCTCGTCTTGCCCGAGCCGTTCGGTCCCGTCACCTGCAGGCACTCGCCGCTCGCGAGCGAAAAGCACACGCCCCGCAGCACGTGACGATCACCCCGCCACAGGTGCAGGCTCTCAACATCCAGGCGCTCATCGGGCATGCTTAGGCTGCGGCTGGCTCATACCCAGGCGTGTCGCCTGAGCACGGCGCGCGAGTCTCGCAAATTCAGCGGCTTATCGCCACACCCCCGTGTCGCTCGCCCCCGTCAGCCAAAGCGGGCGCGAAATCGCCCGGACCACTGCACCGCCGGGGCGGCATCCCGCAGCGATTCGATGAGACGCGGTCGCACGAGCCAAGGCGACTGACTGTTCTTCGTGCGCTCGCAGTCTCGCGCGCAGTAACCGCCAGCGCGCCGTGGAGCTTGCGCTCAGCGGGCGTTGCGCCGCGCAGTTGACGGCTCACTTCCAACATGAGCGTGCGTTCGGCGCATCGCGAGCAAGACGCGCTCGCGTTCTCGCATCTTCGCCAAAGATGCAGGCGTCGCGGTCACGCGTCGCAGTTTCCGAAGAAAGTTAAATCGGCGGCGCAAGTTCAGTGACTGCAGTTGGCGACAGCCTTGTCGGTGGCCCGAGACATGGTTACCAACGCGCGGATCATGTGTATTGTCCTCTCCGCGCCTGACTGCACTTCGAGTCAGTGATCGCGTAGTTGGGGGGTCTTATCATTTTTCTTGCTTCCTGGCCGAAGCGTCGGTGGGGTTTGCCGCGTGACTCGCTCGCGCGGCAGCGCGATCGCTGCGGTGCGCGCGCGCTCGCGGCGCTGCTCCTGACGCTCGGGCTGCTGCCGCAGGGCTTTGCCGCGGAGAGCCGCCTGAACTTCGACCATCTGACGACCGGCTTCGAACTCACCGGCCAGCACCGCGACCTGCCCTGCGAGTCCTGTCACGCCAACGCCATGTTCCAGGGCACGCCGAGAGATTGCGGCGCCTGTCACGGCATCGGCACCGCCGTGCGCGCCACCGCCAAGCCCGCCAACCACATCCTGACGACCGACCAGTGCGCCAGCTGCCATACGCCCGTCGCCTGGAACCCGGCGGTCAACTTCGACCACACCCAGGTGCGCGGCAGCTGCTCGACCTGCCACAACGGAATGCAGGCACAGGGCAAGGGGCCCACGCACATCGTCACCGACCTGGAGTGCGACGCCTGCCATACGACGCTCAGCTGGGGCGGCGCGATGTTCAGTCACGTGGGCGTAACCAACAACTGCGCCAGCTGCCACAACGGTGTGTCGGCGACCGGCATGCCGCCCACCCACATCCCGGTCGGTACGCCCCCGACGCCGTGCGAGGGCTGCCACTCGACCAGCAACTTCACGACCTGGGCCGGAACGAAGATCAACCATCTGGCCGTGACGGCGCTCACCTGCGCGAGCTGCCACGAAACGGCGGCTTACCTCGGGATGCACCCGAGTACCAGCGCCACGGCGGCTGATTCGCGTCCCAACGCGACGCTCGACGCGAATCACCCGAAGAGCGGTGATTGCAGCACGTGCCATGACACGGTCACCTTCGCCGGCGCGGCGGCGAGACCGGCGAACCACATTCCGACGAATGCGCCCTGCTCGCAGTGCCACACGACCGCGGGTAATGACGCGCTCTACTCCGTCACCGGCACGCACCAGGGTGTGAGCGGGTGTCTCACCTGTCACGGTCCCACGGTCGGCCCCTTCGTCAACGTCACCATAGTCACCACGCCCGGCAATCACATTCCGATCGGCAGCGCGGATTGCAACGGCTCGGGCTGCCACAGCACGACGAATGTGAATGCCGGCGGCTTCAAGCTCGGCGCGGCGAACATCTCCAGTCCCACGCTCAGCGTCGCGGGCCACGCGACGGTGGCGGGCACGACCTGCATGACCTGTCACGAGTCCGCGCCCTACATCGGGATGCTCGCCAGCAGCGCGACTACGGCCGGAGACTCGCGTCCGACCGCGCTCGACAAGAGCCATCCCACGGGTGGCGACTGCAACGGCTGTCACTCCACGACACCCATCTTTGCCACCAATCAGACGGGCAACGCCCTGCCCGCGAAGCACATTCCGACCAGTGCACCGTGCGCGCAGTGCCACACGACCGCGGGCAACTACGGGCTCTACTCGTCCCCCGGCACGCACCAGGGTGTGACCGGGTGCCTGACCTGTCACGGCTCGACGGTGAACACGACGTTCCTCAACGTCACCCCGGTCACGACGCCCGCCAATCACATCCCGATCGGCACCCTCGATTGCAACGGCTCGGGCTGTCACGCCACGGGTAACGTGAACCCAGGTGGGGGCGGCTTCATCCTCGGCACGGCGAGTGTCGCAAATCCCACCCTCAGCGTGGCGGGTCACACGACCGTGGCGGCGGTGGGCGCCTGCACGACCTGTCACGAGACCGCGCCCTACATGGGGATGCTCGCCAGCAGCGCGACTACGGCCGGAGACTCGCGTCCGACCGCGCTCGACAAACTTCATCCGACCACGGGCGATTGCGTGAGCTGCCACACCACGGCACCCACGTTTCTCAGCGACCTGACTGCAGGCAGCAAACCCGCGAATCACATTCCGACCAGCGCGGCCTGTGCGCAGTGCCACACCACCGCGGGCAATTACGCCGCCTACTCGGTCACCGGTACGCACCAGGGCGTGAAGGGCTGCCTCACCTGCCACGGCTCGACCGTCGCCGGGACCTTCGCCAACGTCACGATCGTCAGTACCCCCGCCAATCACATCCCGATTGGCAGCCTCGACTGCAACGGCTCGGGCTGTCACAGCACCCAGAATGTGAACGCCGGTGGTTTCAAGCTCGGCACCGCGAACATCTCGAGTCCCACACTCACCGTCGCCGGCCATGCGACGGTGGCGGCGGCGGTGGCGGCGTGCGCCACCTGTCACGCGACCGCGTCCTACATGGGGATGACCCCGAGCACGGCGCTTCCCGGAGGAGACTCTCGACCGGGCGCCTACGACGCCCAGCACCAGGTTCCCCCGGCGAACACTGGCGACTGCGGCAACTGCCACGTCACCACGCCGACCTTCGGGACGAACCTGCTTCCCACCGCCGCGAAGCCCGCCAATCACATTCCAACCACCGTCGTGTGCGCGCAGTGCCACACGACCGCGGGCAACTTCGCGCTCTACTCCGTCACCGGCACCCACCAGGGCGTGAGCGGGTGTCTGACGTGTCACGGCCCCACGGTCGGGCCCTTCGTCAACGTGACCCTCGTCACCACGCCCGGCAATCACATCCCGATCGGCACGCTCGACTGCAACGGCTCCGGCTGCCACAGCACGACGAACGTGAATGCCGGCGGCTTCAAGCTCGGCACCGCGAGCACGGCGAATCCGACACTCACGGTCGCCGGCCATACCACGGTGGCGGCGGCGGTCAGCGGCTGCCAGACCTGTCACGAGACCTCGCCCTACGTCGGCATGATTGCCAGCACCTCGACCGCGGCCGGAGACTCCCGTCCGACCGCGTTCGACAAGAACCATCCCACGAGCGGGGACTGCACCGGCTGCCACACGACGACGCCCACCTTCGCGACCGACCAGACCGGTAACGCCAAGCCCGCGAACCACATTCCGACCAGCGCCCCGTGCGCGCAGTGCCACACGACCGCGGGTAATAACGCGCTCTACTCGGTCACCGGCACCCACCAGGGCGTGACCGGGTGTCTCACCTGTCACGGTTCGACGGTGGCGACGACCTTCGCCAACATCAGGCTCGTCACCAACCCGAGCAATCACATTCCGATCGGGAGCCTGGATTGCAACGGCTCGGGCTGCCACAGCACCGGGAACGTGAATCCGGGGGGCTTCAAGCTCGGCACGGCAAGCGTCGCAAGTCCGACGCTCAGCGTCGCGGGCCACACGACCGTGGCGGTGGTGGGCGCCTGCTCGACCTGTCACGAGTCCGCGCCGTATCTCGGGATGGTGGTGGGCACTGCGAGCGCGTGGGGCGACTCACGTCCCACCGCCTACGACAAGGCCCATCCGACCTCGGGCGAGTGCAGCACCTGCCACACGACTACGCCGACCTTTGCCAGCAATCAGACCGGCAGCGCCAAGCCCGCGAATCACATTCCGACCAGCGCGCCGTGCGCGCAGTGCCACACGACCGTGGGCAATAACGCGCTCTACTCGGTCACCGGCACGCACCAGGGCGTCACCGGGTGTCTCACCTGCCACGGTTCGACGGTGGCGAAGACCTTCGCCAACATCACGATCGTCAGCACGCCCAGCAATCACTTCCCGATCGGCGCACTCGATTGCAACGGCTCGGGCTGCCATACCACGAGCAACGTCAATGCGGGCGGCTTCAGGGTCGGCGCCGCGAGCGTCAGTGCTCCCACGCTCACGGTCCCCGGCCATACCACCGTCGCGAAGGCGGTCAGCGGCTGCCAGACCTGTCACGAGACCTCGGCTTACGTCGGGATGCTCGCGAGCACCGCGGCGAGCGCGGGCGACTCGCGTCCGCAGGCTTTCGACAAGGCCCATCCGGCCACCGGCGACTGCAACGGCTGTCACAGCACCTCACCGACCTTCACCACCAATCAGATGGGCAGCAGCGCCAAGCCGGCGAACCACATTCCCACCAACGCGGCCTGCGCGGTGTGCCACACGACCGCCGGCAACTTTGGCGCCTATGTGATGGGGGCCACCGGGCATGCGGGCATCACCAGCAATTGCGCCCAGTGCCACGCCTACGGGCTGAGCTTCTACAACATGGCGTCGCCGACACTCAAGCAGCCGCCCGCCGGGGCCACCGGCCACATTCCGTCGAATCCGCCCAACGGCACTGGCAAGCTCGCCTGCGAGCTGTGCCACTCGGCGTCCGTGTTCACCGCGTTCTCGGGCACGGTCATGAAGCATGCGTACGTGACCTCGATGACGTGCAAGAGCTGCCACGAGACCGGCATGACGTGGAAGACCAACGGCAGCTTGTGGAGGCGCCCCAACGGACACAAAGGCAACCAGGATTGCGGCGGATCGGGTTGCCATAGCGCGCGTGACAAGCTCGCGGTGCGGCCGCGGGCGACCGTGTCGACTACGGCCACCACCGCGAAGCCCGCCACCGGCGTCACCCCCCGCACCGGCGTGGGTGCCGCCCCGCGCGCCGGCAGCACTGCGGCGCCTGCCATCGTGCCGTCCACGAGTGGCGCGAGCGCCGCGGCCAGCGCGCCGTTCAATCACGCAACCGTCGCCGGGACCGCCTGTGTCAGCTGCCACAGCACCGCGAGCGGAGCCGGCAAACCGCCGACTCACATCGCGACCACCGACACCTGTCAGAGCTGTCACACGACGCTTGCCTGGTTGCCGGTGAGAATGGTGGATCACACCCAGGTCCGCGGCACCTGTGCCAGCTGCCACAACGGCGTCATTGCGAGCGGCAAGCCCTCGCGCCACCTGCCCACCAGCGCCGGCTGCGAGCGCTGCCACACCACCAACGCCTGGACGCCGGCGCGCTTCGATCACGCCGCCGTCGCCCCGCATACCTGCAGTACCTGTCACAACTCCGTGCAGGCGATCGGCATGCCGCGCGCCCACATCCCGACCGCGCAGCAGTGCGATGTCTGCCACGGCACGCTTGCCTGGAAACCCGCCCGGATCGATCACACGGGCTTTATCAGCGGCTGCGCCGCCTGCCACAACAACGGCGGCGCGGTCGGCCTCTCGCCCGGGCACATGATCACCCGGCTCGACTGCGCCACCTGTCACAGCTTCCCGGACTGGAGCC
>VBNH01000184.1 GCA_005878095.1 Gammaproteobacteria bacterium
ACGCTTGCCGTCAAATAATAAGCAATGGCGCGTATGCTTCAAGTGGAGGGACGGAGACGCGTTCGATGTCGAGATCGTTGATTATCATTGAGCGCACTTCAGGAGCGAGTAGATACCATGGCAGCTAAGAGACTACGGCCCGTACATCCCGGGGATATCTTGCTCCACGATTTCATGCGGCCTCTGAAATTGAGCTCTTACAAGGTGGCGAAGGAACTCGGTGTGGCTGCGCCAACGGTCAATGAAATAGTGCGACGGCGACGGGCGATTACGGCGGAGATGGCACTGCGGTTGTCGCGGTACTTCGGAACGAGTGCGCAACTCTGGCAGAACCTGCAGACGCAGTACGACTTGGAAATCGCCAGCAAAAGGATCGGCAAGAAGGTTGAGCGTGCCATCCAGCCCTTGACACGGCCGGATCTGAGGTGATCGGCGTACCTGCTAAGGGCTCGTCGCCTCAGCCCAGTTTCTCTCGTCGCTCGCCGCAGCACGATTTGGCGGAGTCCGGCCAAAAGCGGAAGTACGGCTTGCTGAAATGTGTGCCGGAAAGCGGCCATTCCCCACACGCTGCTGCGGCTAAATAGCGTCGATTCGCAAAAAGTAGGCCGGCGCCAGGCCGCAAGTTGCGGGCCCGATGCCTCCGGCGCATCCTGTCGGAAAGAAGCAATATCATATGGGGGGCGGGGAGTGTCCCGAGAAGCACCCGGATCCGGAATGGGCCCGCCGCCGACTGACCCGTCGGCGGCAATGCAGATTCCCAACGCATACATCCACGTCTTCATCAGCTACGCATCGCGGGACGCGGCCGTCGCAGGTGCCTTGGTGGAGGCGCTGGAGCGACACGGAGTTCAGTGCTGGATCGCGCCGCGCGACGTAAAAGCCGGAGCCCAGTACGCGGACGCGATAATTCGCGGCATCAGCAGTGCCAAGCTCATCGTGCTGGTGTTGTCGGAAGGCGCCATCGGGTCCTCACACGTCAGCAGAGAGATCGAGCGTGCTTCGTCCAAGAAGCGCCCGATTATTGCATTGCGCATCGATGCGGCCCCACTGACCCCTGCCCTCGAGTACTTCCTCAGTGAATCGCAGTGGATCGAGGCTCAAACGGGGAGCATGGAGGCCGCGTACGCCAAGCTGATCAACGCGATTCGCGATCCCGTGCGAACCGCGCCGCGGAACGATCCTGCTGTGCGTCTTGAAGTGTCAGACTCCACAGCGGGGGCGGTACATCCCAAGTTACGTTCTAACTGGATTCTGTTTGCAGCCGGAACCGTCTTCGTCGTGGCGGCGCTCGCCGCGCTGTTGGTGAACAAGTTCTGGATCTCTGGCCACGTAGTGCAGGAGAAACCAGTCGCTACGACTTCACTTGCTCCTGCGGCCGGTGTTCCAGCTCAGCCCACGATCTCAGAAAACTCGGTCGCCGTCCTACCGTTCACGGACATGAGCGAGAAAAAGGACCAGGAGTACTTCGCCGACGGCCTCTCCGAGGAAATACTCAATCTGCTGGCAGGTATTCCAACGCTCAGCGTGATTGGGCGTACCTCCTCATTTCAGTTCAAGGGAAAGAATGATGACCTGCGCGCCATTGGCGCAAAGCTCGGCGCCGCCTACGTGCTCGAAGGCAGCGTTCGTAGGTCCGCTGACCGCGTGCGCGTTATTGCCCAGCTTGTCGGTACACACGACGGCGTCCATCGTTGGTCAAATTCGTACGATCGACCTTTTGGGGATGTCCTCAGACTCCAAGGCGAGCTTGCGGCGGGCGTCGCTCGAGCGTTGGAAATCACCGTCCGCACTGACACCCTTCAATCGCACAACGCTTCGATTAATCCGGAGGCATACGACCTCTACCTGCATGGACTGCATGCTCACGATCGCTACAACAGGGAGGGCTTCGAAGCTGCGGCCAACCATTTCCAACAAGCGCTTGACCTCGACCCGAGTTTTGCGGCAGCGGCAGTGGGACTCGGCCGGACGCTGGCCGTGCAAGCGGAGTTTGGATTTGCCCCCGTGGTTGAGACCTACGAGCGAGCGCGCCGCAGTCTTGAGACTGCAATCCGGCTCGACCCAAAATCGGGTGAGGCGCATGCATGGCTCGGCCGGCTTCACACCGCCTACGACTGGGACTGGGCGGCCGCCGACGCCGAGCTGAAGGAAGCGCTGCGGTTGTCGCCGCGTGTCCCCACGGTGCTGGCCTGCGCCGCGAGGTTGTCCGAGGCACTCGGTCATTGGGACGAAGCCATCCGCCTTTTAGATTCTGCGATTGCGCGAGACCCGCTCTTTGCAGGAGCACTCAATGTGCTCTCGGGGGTTTATGCCCGGGCGGGAAGGTTGGCCGAGGCGGAAGCGACGGAGCGCAGGGTGCTCGAGATCAGTCCCACTTATGCGAGCGCGCCCTCCAACTTGGCGCTCGTCTTACTTGCACGTGGCCGGCGTGATGAAGCCCTGAAGGTAATACAGCAGTCAACGGAACCGGATGATCGAGCTCAAGGACTCGCACTAATTTACTACGCTCTCGGACGCAAGGCGGACTCCGATGCGCAGCTCGCCACGCTCACGCGCGAGCACGCGAACGACGATGCATTTGAGATTGTTGAAACACATGCCTACAGGGGCGAGATTGATGAGGCGCTCCGATGGCTCGATCGCGCCTACGCGCAGAAGGATTCGAACCTTTATCTCGTCAAGGGGGACCGGCTGCTCGAGAAACTTGAGTCTGATCCTCGCTACAAGGCGTTCCTGCGCAAGATGAAGCTTCCCGAGTAGCGGCGTTACGAAGCCTGGTCAGTTGCCTACCCGAAAGCTGCCGTTCGTGACTGGCTGCGTCGGGTCACTATGGAAAGCTTTTCGGTACATGGGGGCAGGATTCAAAGCTGCGACCCTTGACCCTTACCTTCCGAAAAATAGTGCGACGGCGACGGGGCGATTACGGCGGAGATGGCACTGCGGTTGTCGCGGTACTTCGGAACGAGTGCGCAACTCTGGCGGAACCTGCAGACGCAGTACGACTTGGAAATCGCCAGCAAGAGGATCGGCAAGAAGGTCGAGCGCGCCATCCAGCCCTTGACACGGCCGGATCTGCTCGAACGGAGTACCTCCTGTCGACGACGTTGAAGACGCAACGGCAGAACTTGCTGGTTGGTCTGACCTTCACTCCATC
>VBNH01000080.1 GCA_005878095.1 Gammaproteobacteria bacterium
GAAGAGTCTCGACGAGGTCGATCCGAAGCTGCTCGAGACGTACGAGAAGCTCGGCGTGCCGCTGCACGAGCGTGCGCGGCTCGCCGGCGTCGCGGTGGACGCGGTGTTCGACAGCGTCTCGGTGGCCACGACGTTCAAGGAGCGGCTTGCCGCCGCGGGGGTGGTGTTCTGCCCGTTCTCGGAGGCCGTGCGCACGCATCCCGAGCTGATCGAGCGGTACCTCGGCAGCGTCGTGCCCTACACCGACAACTTCTTCGCCACGCTCAACTCCGCGGTGTTCTCGGATGGCTCGTTCGTGTACGTGCCCAAGGGAGTGCGTTGCCCGATGGAGCTGTCGACGTACTTTCGCATCAACGCAATGAATACCGGACAGTTCGAGCGCACGCTCATCATCGCCGATGTTGGAAGTTATGTCTCATACCTCGAAGGCTGTAGTGCACCTCAGCGCGACGAAAACCAACTCCATGCCGCGGTCGTGGAGCTCATTGCGCTCGATGACGCGTACATCAAGTACTCGACCGTGCAGAACTGGTATCCGGGCGATGCCCAGGGTGTGGGCGGCATTTATAACTTCGTGACCAAGCGCGGTGAGTGCCGCGGACGCAACGCGCATATTTCCTGGACCCAGGTTGAGACCGGCTCGGCGATCACCTGGAAGTACCCGAGCTGTGTGTTGCGCGGTGAGGGCTCGATCGGCGAGTTCTACTCGGTCGCGACCGTGAACCATCACCAGCAGGCAGACACCGGCACGAAGATGATCCACATCGGGCGCGATACCCGCAGCACCATCATCTCCAAGGGCATCTCGGCCGGCCACGGCCAGAACACCTACCGCGGACTCGTCAAGATCCTGCCGAGTGCGCACGCCGCCCGCAATTTCACCCAATGCGATTCGCTACTGATGAGCGCTCAATGCGGGGCACACACCTTCCCGTATGTGGAGGTGAAGAACCCTTCGGCCACGGTCGAACACGAAGCCAGCACCTCCAAGATCAGCGAGGACCAGCTGTTTTACTGCCTGGCGCGCGGCATCGCCCAAGAGGACGCGGTCAACATGATCGTGAGCGGCTTCTGCAAGTCGGTGTTCAAGGAGCTGCCGATGGAATTCGCCGTCGAAGCGCAAAACCTGCTGGCCGTCAGCCTGGAAGGCGCGGTGGGCTGACATGACAGCTTCCCCGACCCCTCTCCTCGCCATCAACGATCTGCACGTCAGCGTCGAGGGCAAGCAGATCCTGAACGGGCTCACGCTGCAGGTGCGGGTCGGCGAAGTACACGCCATCATGGGACCGAACGGCTCGGGCAAGAGCACCCTCGCGCACGTGCTGGCCGGCCGTCCCGGCTATGAGATCACCGCCGGGACCGTGAGCTATGAGGGGTGCGACCTGCTGGCGCTCGCCCCGGAGGAGCGTGCCCGCCAGGGTGTGTTTCTCGGCTTTCAGTACCCGGTCGAGATCCCCGGAGTCAACAACGTCTATCTGCTGAAGGCCGCCGTCAACGCCGTGCGCAAGCAGCGTGGCCTGCCGGAAGTCGACGCCTTCGAATTCCTCGGGCTGGTGCGCGAGAAGATGAAGCTCATGCATATAGAGGACAGCTTCCTCTCCCGCGGCGTGAACGAGGGCTTCTCGGGCGGTGAGAAGAAGCGCAACGAAGTGCTGCAGATGCTGGTGCTCGAGCCGCGGCTGGCGATTCTCGACGAAACCGACTCCGGTCTGGACATCGACGCCCTCAAGGTGGTCGCGGGGGGCGTGAATTCGCTGCGCTCGCCCGAGCGCGCGTGCGTGCTGGTCACACACTACCAGCGTCTGCTCGAATACGTCGTGCCGGACATCGTGCACGTGCTGGTGCGCGGGCGCATTGCCAGACGCGGCGATCGCACCCTGGCACTGGAGCTCGAGCGGCGCGGCTACGACTGGGTCACAGAGGAAGCGGCGTGAGGTTCCCATGAGCACGCCACTCACCGCCCGCATCGTCGAGGAACACGCGAATGCCTTCCGTGCACTGCCGCTTGCCGGGGCCGCGGCGACACGCCGGCGCACGGCGCTCGCGGCGCTGACGGCGAGCGGCTTGCCGACATCGCGCGATGAGAACTGGAAGTACGCGAACCTGCGCCCGCTCGAGCGCCTGCGCTTCATTCCCGCACCGGCCGCGCAGCCGCTAGCGGCAACGGATCTGCCGGCCGCGATACCCGGCTTTGCCCGCTACGTGTTCGTGGATGGCGCGTTTGCGCCGGCGCTCTCGGCCGCGCTGCATTCAACCGCCGCCGCGGTCACACCACTGGCTGCTGCGCCTGATGGCGACCGCGCACCGGCCGCCATGCCCGCGCAGACCCCGGCCCCGCACGCGCCGGCGGATGAGCGCTTTGCGCTGCTGAACGAAGCGTTCGCCACCGATGGCGCGGCCATCCGCGTTGCCGCGCACCACGATGAGCCGGTGCGCCTCGAGCTGGTGTTCGTGGCGAGCGCGGATGCGCTTACCGGCGCCTCGTATCCGCGTGTGGAACTGCACCTCGACAGCCAGGCGCAGCTGCTGCTCATCGAGCGGCACATGAGCGCCGGCGCCCAGGCGAGCTTCGTGAACAGCGCCGTGACGGTCGATCTCGGCCGCGGCGCCACGCTGCACCACTACCGGCTGCAGGAGCTGGCGGCGCGCGCGACCGTGTTCGACACGCTCATCGCTACAGTCGCCCGCGACGCCTGCTACCGGCTGTACGGCATCAGTATCGGTGCGCAGTCGGCCCGCTCCACTCTCGCGGTGCGCCTCGCCGGGGAGCGCGCCGACCTCACGCTCGCGGTGGTGGCGCTGGGCGACCGGCAGCAGGTCCAGGACATCTTCGCGCGGGTCGAGCACGCCGCGCCCGGCGCGCGCACCGAGCAGATCTTTCGCGGAATTTCGGCCGGACGCGCGCGCGTCGCGTTCAACGGCAAGATCGTGGTGGGGAGCGAGGCGCACGGGACGGACTCACGGCAGTCGCTGCGCGGGCTGCTCGCCGGGCCGGAAGCGGAAATCGACGTGCGGCCGCAGCTGGAAATCTACACCGACGAGGTACGCTGCAGCCACGGCGCGACCGTCGGCAAGCTCGACGAGAGCATGCTGTTCTACCTGCTGTCGCGGGGACTTGAGCCCGAGGTCGCGCAGCGGCTGCTGAAGTGGGTATTCCTCGAGGACGTGGTCGCGAAGATCGGGGTTGCGGAGCTGCGCCGCCAGATCGAAGAGCGCCTGGCGCAGCAGGTACCCGAGCCCGCAGCGCGCGCGGAGTCAACCTGATGGCCGCCAACCTCTCGCTCGCTGCACCGCCACCGTTCGATGCCGAGCGCGTACGCCGCGACTTCCCGATCCTCGACACCATGGTGAATGGGCATCCGCTGGTGTATCTGGACAGCGCCGCATCCTCGCAACGCCCACTGCCGGTGCTGCGCGCGGTCGAGGACTACGAGACGCACTCGCACGCCAACGTGCATCGCGGCGTGCACGCGCTCAGTCAGGCGGCCACCGCCGCGTATGAGGGCGCCCGCGAGCGCATACGGCGCTTCATCAATGCCCGCAGCACGCGCGAGATCATTTTTGTCCGCGGCACCACCGAGGGGATCAACCTCATCGCACAGGCCTACGCCCGCCCGCGCCTGCGGGCGGGGGATGAGATCCTCATCAGCGCGCTCGAGCATCACGCCAACATCGTCCCCTGGCAGATGGTGTGCGAGCAGACGGGCTGCACGCTGAAAGTGGCGCCGATCAACCGCCGCGGCGAACTGCTGCTGGAGGAGTTCCTGAAACTCCTCAACCCGCGCACGCGGCTGGTGGCGATGGCGCACGTGTCCAACGCGCTCGGCACGGTGCTGCCGGTGAAGCGCATCATCGAGGCTGCCCAGAGCTTCGGCGCGGTGGTGCTGATCGACGGGGCGCAGGCCGTGCCGCACTCGCGCGTCGACGTGCGTGCGCTCGGCGCCGATTTCTACACCTTCTCCGGCCACAAGCTCTACGGGCCCACCGGCATCGGGGTGCTCTACGGGCGCGAGGAGCTGCTCGCGGCCATGCCGCCGTGGCAGGGCGGCGGCGACATGATTCTGACGGTGTCGTTCGAGAAGACCACCTACAACGAGCTGCCGTGGAAGTTCGAAGCCGGCACCCCCAACATGTCCGGCGCCGTCGGCCTCGCCGCCGCCATGGACTATGTCGAGAGCCTGGGTGTCGAGGCGATCGCCGCGCATGAGCAGCGCCTGCTGCAGCTGGCGACCGCGGAACTCGCACGCCTGCCGCAGATCGAAATCATCGGCAGCGCGGCGCACAAGGCGTCGGTGCTGTCGTTCACCATGAAGGGTGTGCACCCGCATGACCTCGGCACGATCCTCGACGCCGAGGGCGTTGCGGTGCGCACCGGCCATCACTGCGCCATGCCGGTGATGACGTTCTTCGGGTTGCCGGCGACGGCGCGCGCCTCGTTCGGTTGTTACAACACCGAGCGCGACGTGGCGAGCCTGGTGCAGGCGCTGGGCAAGGCGCGTGAGGTGTTCGCCTGATGGACCTCAAGGAGCTGTACCGGGACGTGATCCTGGATCACAACCGCCACCCGCGGAACTTCGGTCGTATCGAGCCTGCCGACGGCCGCGCCGAAGGGCACAACCCGCTGTGCGGCGACCGGCTGTCGGTGTTCGTGGTGCTGGACGGCGAGCGCGTCGCGGACATCCGCTTCGAGGGCAGGGGCTGCGCCATTTCCACCGCCTCGGCCTCGCTGATGACGGAAGCGGTCAAGGGCAAGGACCGCACCGCGATCCGCGCGCTGTTCGATAAGGTGCACGCGCTGCTGACCCACCCCGATGCCGCACCCGACGGCGCGCTCGGCAAGCTGGCCGCACTGGCCGGAGTGCGGGAATTTCCGGTGCGCGTGAAGTGCGCCAGCCTGTGCTGGCACACGCTCAATGCGGCCCTCGAGCACGGCGCGGCGACGATATCCACCGAGTAGCGCCGCGATGCGCAGACAAGAGAACGAACCCTTTGTCGTCAACCGCGAGGTGCGCGCGGTGATCGTCCCGGCCGGCCAGGAGGTGCAACTCAAGCCCGGCCAGGCCGGTTACATCACCCAGGCCCTCGGCGGGAGCTTCACCGTGTACCTCGAGGGCAATCTGTTCCGCATCGCCGGCGAGGACGCCGACGCCATCGGCCAGGAGACGGTCAAACCGCCCGAGTTGCCGCCGAACGCCACCGAAGAGGATGTGCGCAAGCTCGCCTGGGAGCAGATGCGCGCCTGCTACGACCCGGAGATCCCGATCAACATCGTCGACCTGGGTCTGGTGTACGCATGCGACGTGACGCAGAACGAGGACGGCAGCCGCACGGTGGCGGTGCAGATCACCCTCACCGCCCCGGGGTGCGGCATGGGCGAGATTCTGGTCGATGACGTACGCGACAAGATCCAGCGGATCCCGACTGTGCGCGAGGCGCGTGTGACGCTGACCTTCGATCCCCCCTGGAACCAGACCATGATGTCCGAGGCCGCGCGCCTGCAGACCGGGATGTTCTGATGATGAAGTCGATGCCATTCGACGGCAAGCGCATGTTCTGGGGCGGCTTCCAGCCCATCGTTTCCCCTTGAGTACCCGCTGGATCGACATCGGCGGCGCGGACGCGGTCAGCGAGAGCTCGCCACTCCCGGTGGAGGTCGACGGAGTGGCGGTGGTTGTCGTACGCTGCGGCGCCGAGCTGTACGCGGTAGAGGACCGTTGCACGCACGACGGCGAGTCGCTCAGCGGAGCGCAAGTGGAAGCCTGTCAGATCATCTGCCCGCGCCATGGTGCGCATTTCTGCCTGCGCACCGGTGAGGCGCTGACGCCGCCGGCCTACGAGCCGCTGCGCACCTATCGGGCGCGCGAGGAGGACGGCCGGATTCTGCTGGAGCGGCCGGCGTGAGGCGCGGCGCATGAAGCGCCTGACACTCATGCGGCATGCAGATGCGCGCTGGAACGATCCGGCCATCACCGACCTGGAGCGTCCCCTGAACCGGCGCGGGACCGCCGCGGCGCAAGCCATGGCGCGCCGGCTGCTCGACCTGGAACTGGTTCCGGACCTGCTGCTGGCAAGCCCGGCGCGCCGTACACAGCAGACCGCCGACATCGTGGCACGGGAACTCTCGCTGCCTGCCAGGCGCGTGCGGCGCGAGGAGGCGCTGTATCTGGCGAGCGCATCGGACATGCTGGAGCTGGTGCACGGCACCGGCCCGCGCGTCGCGCACCTGCTGCTGGTCGCTCACAATCCGGGCGTGTCGGAGCTGGCGCAGCTGCTGCTGCGGCAGCACAGCACCGCCGGGTTGGCCACCGCCGCGCTGTGCTCGATCGCCTTCGATGCCGCACACTGGGCCGCCATCGACTCCGCCGCGGTCACCGACGTGCAGCGCGAGAAGCCTCCGGCACGGTTGTTCGGGCTGCTGGGCTGACGCGTCGGGCCGACGCGCGTTCCGCTGCTCTCGGCTCAACACTCCGGCACGTTGACCGCGAGCCCCCCCTGCGAGGTCTCCTTGTAGATGGTGGACATGTCGGCGCCCGTCTGGCGCATGGTGGCGATCACCTGGTCGAGCGACACCTTGTGCGTGCCATCGCCGCGCAGGCCCAAGCGCGCGGCATTGATGGCCTTGACCGCCCCCATGGCGTTGCGTTCGATGCAGGGAATCTGCACCAGGCCCGCGACCGGGTCGCAGGTGAGGCCGAGGTTGTGCTCCATGCCGATCTCGGCGGCGTTCTCGATCTGCTCGCTGGTGCCCTGGAGCGCGGCCACCAGGCCCGCCGCGGCCATCGAGCAGGCCACACCCACCTCTCCCTGGCAACCCATTTCCGCCCCCGAGATGGAGGCGTTGCGCTTGTAGAGCATGGCCATCGCCGCCGCCACCAGGAGGAACCGCACCACTCCCTCATCGTTCGCGCCCGGCTCGAAGCGCCGATAGAAGTGCAGCACGGCGGGCACGATGCCCGCAGCCCCGTTGGTCGGCGCCGTGACCACGCGCCCGCCCGCGGCGTTCTCCTCGTTCACCGCCAGCGCGTAGGCGTTCACCCAGTCCATGACATCGAGCGGCCGGGCGCTCGCGCTCTCAGTCAGCATGCGGTACAGGCGCGGTGCACGGCGGCGCACCCTGAGGACCCCCGGCAGGAGTCCCGTCTGACGGAAGCCGCGCTCGACGCACGCCTGCATCACCTGCCACAGGTGCATGAGCTTCGAGCGCACCTCAGTCTCGCTCGACCAGCTGCGCTCGTTCGCCAGCACCAGCTCGTAGATCTCGAGGCCGTGCTCGCGGCACAGGGCGAGCAACTGCGCACCCGAGGTAAACGGGTACGGTGGCGCGGCATGGGCCCCCGCCTCGCGCGCCTCCTGCTCCTCGCCGCGCACGATGAAGCCACCGCCGATGGAGTAGTAGTCCTCCTCGCGCAGCCTGCGGCGCTCGGACCCGAGGGCGCTGAAGCGCATGCCGTTTGAATGCCGCGGCAGGCGCTCGTGCTGCATCATGAGCAGCTGCATCGGCTCGTCGAACGCGATCTCGTGCTCGCCGCCCAAGCGAATACGCCCGCTCGTGCGGATGCGCTGCACGGTGGGTTCGATGCTGTCCGGATCGACGCTCTGGGGCTCTCCGCCCTCTAGTCCCACCAGGATCGCGCGGTCGGTGCCGTGACCGACGCCGGTCAGCGCCAGCGAGCCGTAGAGGCGGACCGCGATCTCTTCGGTCGGAGCGAGCAGGCCATCGCGCTTCAGACCCAAGGCGAACTCGCGCGCCGCCCGCATCGGACCCATGGTGTGCGAGCTCGACGGCCCGATGCCAACCTTGAAGATATCGAACACGCTTAAGGTCATGAGCTTACCCGGCAACGGCCTCCCGGGGCTTACCGCGGGTCCTGCAGTTTCAGTGTGCAGCGTAACGCGGATACCGACATGCTTTGCAGCGACCTGCGGCGGCTCAAATGCGACCGCAGCAGGCGGCCGCGGCATGGCCGCGCTGCCTACGGCCGCGGCGGGGAGCCTAACGTATAATCGCACGCCATGAATCAAGCTGTCATCGAGCGCCTGCGCGGCGAGCTGGCAGGCCTGCGCGAGCAGGGCCTGTACAAGAGCGAGCGCGTGCTCACCGGGCCCCAGGGCGGCGTGGTGCGCGCCGGCGAGCGCGACGTCATCAACCTGTGCGCCAACAACTATCTGGGTCTCGCGAACCACCCGGTGGTGCGTGCAGCGGCGCAGCGGGCGATCGATGAGTACGGTTACGGCATGGCCTCGGTGCGCTTCATCTGCGGCACGCAGACCACTCACAAGGCGCTCGAGCAGCGCCTCGCCCGCTTCCTCGGCACCGAGGACGTGATCCTGTATTCATCCTGCTTCGACGCCAACGGCGGCCTGTTCGAGACGCTCCTCGATGAGCGCGACGCGGTGATCTCGGATGCGCTCAATCACGCGAGCATCATCGACGGCATTCGCCTGTGCAAGGCGCAGCGCTACCGCTACGCCAACAGCGACGTGGCGGAGCTCGAGCACTGTCTCCGCCAGGCGCAGGGCGCGCGCACGCGCCTCATCGCCACCGACGGCGTGTTCTCGATGGATGGCTTCATCGCCAGGCTCGGCGAGATCTGCGATCTGGCGGCGCGCTACGACGCCCTGGTGATGGTCGATGATTCGCATGCCACCGGCTTCATGGGAGCCACGGGGCGGGGTACGCCGGAGCACTGCGGCGTCGCCGCGCGCGTCGACATCCTCACCGGCACGCTGGGCAAGGCCCTGGGCGGGGGTAGCGGGGGCTACATCGCCGCGCGCCGTGAAGTCATCGAGTGGCTGCGGCAGCGTTCGCGTCCCTACCTCTTCTCCAACAGCATTCCGCCGGTGGTGGCCGCCGCGAGCCTCGCGGTGCTCGAGCTCCTGGAGCACACCCCGCAGCTGCGCGCACAGCTGTTCGAGAACACGCGCCTGTTCCGCGCCGGCCTCGCCAGGGCCGGCTTCGATCTCAAGCCGGGCGAGCATCCCATCATCCCGGTGATGATCGGGGATGCGGCGCTCGCCGGGCGCATGGCCGACCGGTTGCTGGAGCGCGGCGTATATGTCATCGGCTTCTCCTATCCCGTCGTCCCCAAGGGGCAGGCGCGCATCCGCACGCAGATGTCCGCGGCGCTGACGCGCGAGCAGCTCGAGAGCGCCGTGGACGCCTTCACCGGCGTGGGCCGCGAGCTCGGCGTGCTCTAGCGTCGGGCGCCCCTGCAACCCTTACGGAAGAGCAAATCATGAAAGCACTGGTCAAGCAGCGGGCGGCGCCCGGTATCTGGCTCGAGGACATCCCCGAGCCCAAGGTCGGCCCCAACGACGTGCTGATCGAGATCGCCAAGACCGCGATCTGCGGCACCGACATGCACATCTACAATTGGGACGCCTGGGCGCAGAAAACCATCCCGGTGCCGATGGCCGTGGGTCATGAGTATTGCGGCCGCATCGTCGAGCTCGGCTCGGAAGTGAAGGGCCTGAAGAGCGGCGACCGCGTTTCGGGCGAAGGCCACATCACCTGCGGTTACTGCCGCAACTGTCGCGCCGGCCGCCGTCACCTGTGCCGCAATACCGTCGGCGTCGGCGTCAACCGCCCGGGTGCCTTCGCCCAGTACCTGGCGATTCCGGCCGACAACACCTTCAAACTCGCCGATTCGATCCCGGATGACATCGCCGCCATCCTCGACCCGTTCGGCAATGCCACTCATACCGCACTCGCCTTCAACGTGGTGGGTGAGGACGTGCTGATCACCGGCGCCGGCCCCATCGGCATCATGGCCACCGCGGTCGCGCGCTTCACCGGCGCGCGCCACATCGTCATCACCGACGTCAACGACTATCGCCTGGAGCTGGCACGCAGGATGGGCGCCACGCGCGCCATCAACGTGCAGCGCGAGTCACTGGATCAGACCATGAAGGATCTGGGGATGCAGGAGGGCTTCGACGTCGGCCTCGAGATGTCGGGCAATGCGGCCGCGTTGCGCGACATGCTGCGTACCATGCATCACGGCGGCTCCATCGCCATTCTCGGCATTCCGCCCGGGGAGACGGCCATCGACTGGAACCAGGTGATCTTCAAGGGCCTCACCCTCAAGGGCATCTACGGCCGCGAGATGTTCGAAACCTGGTACAAAATGGCGAGCCTGCTGCAGAGCGGACTGAAGCTCGCGCCGGTGATCACCCATCACTTCCAGGCGCAGGAATACCTCAAGGGCTTCGAGACCATGGGTTCGGGCGAGTCCGGCAAGGTGATCCTCGACTGGTCGACGCTGTAGCGGCTACTGCGTCTCGCAGAAACAGTAGGCGTACAGCCGGTTCGGCACGCTGAAGCGGCTCAGGCGCTGAACCTCGCGCGTCAGCGGATCGAAGCGCTGGGCGACCTCGCGCAGCGCCAGCTCGCCCGGGCCGGCGCGCAACAGCGCCTGCGCCACGCGCGACTTCAGTTGCAGCGCCAGCTCCTGCGCCCAGGTGAGCTCGGGTTCGAGGAACTCGGCGGCATAGTCGGTGAGCTTGGCGCGGCGCGCGGCGGCCTTGATCGCGTCGCTGAAGGAACCGAGCTGATCGACCAGCCCCAGGCGGTGTGCGTCCGCGCCCGCCCACACCCGCCCCTGGGCGATGGCATCGACCTGCTCGTGGGTCTTGTTGCGACCGCTCGCCACGCGCACGAGGAACTCATCGTAGCCGCGGCTGATCTGCGATTGCAGCAGCGCGCGCGCCTCCTCGCCCAGCGGTCGATCGATGCGCAGCTGCCCCGAGAGCGGCGTCGTGCCGACGCCGTCGACGCTGACGCCGATCTTGCCGAGGGTGCGGTCGACGGTGGGAATGATGGCGAAGATGCCGATCGAGCCGGTGAGCGTCGCCGGGCTCGCCCAGATCTCGTCCGCCGGCGCCGAGATGTAGTAGCCGCCGGAGGCGGCGTAACCGCTCATCGACACCACCACGGGCTTGCCGGCGGCGCGCAGCGCCAGCAGCTCGCGATAGATCTGTTCGGAGGCCAGGACGCTCCCCCCGGGGCTGTCGACGCGCAGCACCAGCGCCTTCACGTCCTTGTCGAGGCGCGCGGCGCGGATCAGCCGCGCGGTGGACTCTCCCCCCACGGTGCCCGGCGGCTGATCGCCGTCGAGGATCTCGCCGGCGGCCACGATCACGCCGACGCGCGGCTTGCCGTCGGCGTGCCGCTTCTTCTCGGCGCTCGCGTAGCGCACGTAATCCGCCGCCGGCACCGACTTGAAGGATCCGCTCGAGTCGTCCTGACCGACGAGCTCGATGAGCCGCCGCTCGACCTCGAGGCGCGACCTGATGCCGGTGATCAGACCCGCCTGCAGCGCGACCTGCGGGGCATCCCCGCCGGCGGCGGGTACGGTCTTCGCTAGCGTAGCGACGTACTTCGTCAGCGCATCGGCCGGCAGCTTGCGCGCGTGGGTCACGGCCTGCTGGTAGCTGCTCCAGAGCGCGTTGAGATAGCTGCGGCTCTCCTCGCGGTCCTCGGGCGACATGCTGGTACGCGTATAGGTCTCGACGGCGCTCTTGAAGGCACCGACGCGGAACACGTTGATGTCCACGCCGAGCTTGTCGAGCGCGTCCTTCAGGTACGTGCGGTAGCGGTCGTAGCCGTCGAGCAGCACGAATCCCATCGGATCGAGGTAGATCTCGTCGGCCTGGGCGGCGAGGTAGTAGCGCTCCTGGGTGAACTCCGTGCCGTAGGCGATCACCTTCTTGCCGCTGGCGCGGAACTCGCGCAGTGCGCCGGCCAGCTCTTCGAGCGTGACCTGGGTCGCGCCTGCGAATTTCTCCAGATCCAGCGCCAGGGCCTGAATACGCCGGTCGCCCGCCGCCGCGTGGATCGAGTCGGTCAGATCCCACAGCAGCGTCTCCGCGTGAGCCTCACCGCGTGTCTCCTCGACCGCGCGCGTCACCGGGTCGCCCGAGAGCTGCTCGACCAGTTCCCCCTGGGGGGCGATGAGCAGGGCCGCCCGCGCCGGGATCCGCGGCACGCCAGCGCGCAGCACCCCAACCAGCACGGCGAAGATCGCCAGCAGCACGATGAGATGCAGGACCTTGCGCAGGCCGTCCAGGCCGCGCCACAGGCCGGAGAAAAACGAACGCGGCGTCATGATCTATCCCTTTAGCTCGAGGCAGGCGCGCTTGCCGCCACCCGCTCGACGTCAGATCTTTTCCTCGATCCTCGCGGCCTTGCCGGACAGGTCGCGCAGATAATAGAGCTTGGCGCGGCGCACGCTGCCGCGGCGCTTGACGGAGATCTCGCTGATCGCCGGGCTGTAGGTCTGGAAGACGCGCTCGACGCCCTCGCCGTGAGAGATCTTGCGCACCGTGAACGAGGAGTTGAGTCCGCGGTTGCTGCGCGCGATCACGACGCCCTCGTACGCCTGCACACGTTCACGGTCGCCCTCCACCACCTTGACCTGCACCACCACGGTGTCGCCGGGCTTGAAGTCCGGAACCTTGCGGGTCATGCGCTGCTTCTCGATTTCCTGGATTATCCTGCTCATGTTCAGTCACCTCGATCTTGGCTCCCAGCTGCGCGTGCGGCCCGAAGCGCCAGCATCACTACTGGCGCCGGTTTGGAACTCGTTCAGTGCGCGCCGCGCCTCGGGCGCGAGCTGCGCGTTCGCCAGCAGGTCGGGCCGGCGCTCCACGGTGCGGGCCACCGCCTGCGCCAGCCGCCAGCGGCGGATGTCGGCGTGGTCACCGGACAGCAGCACCGGCGGCACGCCCCGGCCTTCAAACACTTCCGGCCGCGTGTAATGCGGCCCCTCGAGCAGGCCGTGCGCAAAGGAGTCCTCGACGCTCGAGCGCTCGTCCCCCAGTGCGCCGGGCAACAGCCGCGCCACGGCGTCGATGATCAGCAGCGCCGGCAGCTCCCCGCCCGAGAGCACGTAGTCGCCCACCGACAACTCGCGATCGATGCCCAGCTCCACCACCCGCTCGTCCACACCCTCATACCGCCCGGCCAGCAACAGCAACCCCGGCAGTGCCGCCAGCTCCCGCGCCTGGGCCTGGCCAAAGGGCCGACCCTGCGCCGACAGGTACACCCGTAGGCTTCCCGGCGGCAGTCGCGCGTGCGCCGCGCGAATCGCGGCCAGCAGCGGCTCGGGTTTCATCACCATGCCCGGACCGCCCCCGTAGGGGCGATCATCGACCGTGCGATGCGCGTCGCTGGCGTGCAGGCGCGGATCTTCTGTCGCCACGCTCATCAGCCCGCGGGTGATGGCGCGCCCGACGATGCCAAATTCGAGCGCGCCCGTGATCATGCGCGGAAACAGCGTGACAACCTCGATCTTCATGGAGCCTTCTATTCCAGCTTCGCCGGCCAGTCCACCAGAATCGTGCGTGCCGCCAGATCCACCTTGCGCAGATGGCGCGGCACCGCCGGCACCCAATGCTCGCGCCCGCCCGGCGCCTGCGTCACCATCACCGCGCCGCCCGGCATATCCACGAAGTGGCTCACCGTGCCGAGCTCCGCACCCTCCAGGTTGCGCACGCTGAAGCCCACCAGATCCGCGCGGTAGTACTCGCGCTCACCCGGCGGCGGCAGCGCGGCGCGATCGACCTCCACGACCGCACCCGTGAGTGCGGCGGCCCCGTCCCGGTCCGCTACGCCCTCCAGGTGCGCGACCAGCCCGTCCGCGTGGGCGCGCGCCTCAGTGACGCGCCGCGTGAGCCGCTCACCGCTGGCGAGCCTCAGAACCCATTCCCGGTACTCCAGCAGCCGACGCGGCGGATCGGTATGCGACTGGACGTGAACCCAGCCCTTGATGCCGTACGGCGCCCCCAGCCGGCCCAGCTCCACCCACGTCACGGCGCGCGGGCCTCACCCTCAGCCTGCTTCAGGCCGTCGCCTGCTTGCGGTAGGAGGCCACCAGACTGCGCACCCGGTCCGAGGGTTGCGCGCCCTGGCCAACCCAATAATCGATGCGCGGCAGATCGAGCTTGAGCTTCTGCTCGCCGCGGCGGGCAATGGGGTTGAAGAACCCCACGTGCTCCAGGCTCAGCCCGCCCTGGCGCTTGCGGCTGTCGGTCACGACGACGTGATAGAAGGGCTGGTTGCGCGCCCCGCGCCGCGTCAGGCGGATGGTTACCATGATCGTATCGCTCTCGTTTCCACCGGGCTTTCCACCGGGCGGGCGCAAAGGGGCCGCCCAAAAAGAGCGCGGATTCTACGCAACCTGCGAATCCTGCGCCAGTTTTTCCACTGATCTAGCCGCCATCCGGGAAGCTAAGGCGGCATGCCGCCCTTCAAGGCGCCCATGAGCTGCCTCAGCCGGCCGCCCTTCATGCTTTTCATGGCGCGCTGCATCTGCAGGAACTGCTTCAGCAGCCGGTTCACGTCCTGTACCTGCACGCCCGAGCCCCCGGCAATGCGCCGGCGTCGCGAGCCGTCGATGATCGCCGGGTTCCGCCGCTCGGGGGGGGTCATGGAATTGATGATGGCGATCTGCCGGCGCAGCTCCCGATCCCCCTGGTCCGCCGACATGGCGCCCTTCCTGGCCGCCGCCCCGGGGAGTTTGTCGAGCAGCGCGCCGACGCCGCCCATCCTCTGCAGCTGCTCGAGCTGACTCTTCAGATCCACCATGTCGAAGCTCTTGCCCTTGAGGGCCTTGCGCGTCAGGCGCTCGGCTTCCTGGATGTCGACCTGGCGGTGAACCTGTTCGACCAGGCTCACCACATCGCCCATGCCGAGAATACGCGAGGCCATGCGCTCGGGGTCGAAGGGCTCGAGCGCCTCGGTCTTTTCGCCCACGCCGACGAACACGATGGGTTTGCCGGTGACCTGCCGCACCGACAGCGCCGCACCCCCGCGCGCGTCCCCGTCGGCCTTGGTGAGGATGACCCCGGTGAGCTCGAGCGCCGCCCCGAACGCCCGCGCCGCGTTCACCGCGTCCTGGCCGGCCATGGCGTCCACCACGAACAGGCGCTCGGCGGAGCCGACCGCGGCGTCGATGTCGCGCACTTCGGCCATGAGACTCTCGTCCACGTGCAGCCGCCCGGCGGTGTCCACGATCAGGGCATCGAACACCCCGCTGCGGGCGCGCTCGAGCGCCGCGCGCGCAATCGATGCGGGAGCCTGGTCGCTGGCGGCGGTGAAGTATTCGGCCTGCACCTGGCCCGCGAGACGCTCGAGCTGCAGCATCGCGGCCGGCCGGCGCACGTCGGTGCTGGCGAGCAGCACGCGCTTGCGCTCGCGCTCGATCAGCCACCGCGCGAGCTTCGCCGCGGTGGTGGTCTTGCCGGCGCCCTGCAGGCCCGCCAGCAGCATTACGACCGGCGGTCGCCCGCGCAGCTTCCAGGGCGCGCCCGAGCCGCCCATGAGCTGCACCAGCTCGGTGTGCAGAATGCCGATGAACGCCTGCCCCGGTGTCAGGCTCGCGAGCACCTCGGCGCCGAGTGCCTTGGCCCTGACCGCCTCGATGAATGCCTTCACCACCGGCAGCGCGACGTCTGCTTCCAGCAGCGCGATGCGCGTTTCGCGCAGCGTCGCAGCGACGTTCTCGTCCGTGATCCGCCCGCGGCCGCGCAGATTCTCGATGGTGCGCGACAGGCGCGCCGTCAGGTGGTCGAACATGACTCGGGCAGGCAGGTGTCGGAGGGTCGATTATAGGGTCGCGGCGGCGCTTTTCCGGTAGGGGGGCAGTTTTCCCGCGCGCGGCTCCAAGTATGCTAGAGCGTCCGCGCCGCCACCAAACCGAGGGATGCCGCCTTGAACGTCGCTTCGAACGCCCCGCTGCTGCTGGCGCTGCTCGTGCTGCTGGTCATCGTCGCCTTCTCATCGGGCACCGAAGTCGCGATGCTCTCGGTCAACCGCTACCGGATCAGGCACCGCGCGCAGTCCGGCCAGGGCACCGCCCGGGTGCTCGAGCGGCTGCTGCAGAAGCCCGATGACTGGCTGGGGGCGAACCTCGTCATCCTCGCAGCCGCCAGCGTGTTCTCCTCCGCCATCGCGACCATCCTCGCGCAGCGCACCGCCTACCCCTACGCCGTGCCGCTCGCCGGCGTGCTGCTCACGATCGTGGTGATCGTGTTCTGCGAGCTGGCGCCGAAGATCTACGCGGCGGCGAATCCGGAAGGGGTGGCGCTGCACGCCGCCGGCATCTACCGCGTGCTGGTGCTGGTGGCGCGGCCGGCGCTGTGGCTCACCAACACCATGGCGTACGGCTTTCTGCGCCTGTTCGGCGTGGTGCGCGCCGCCGTCACCACCCAGACCCTGAGCGCCGAGGAGCTGCGCACGGTGCTAACCGAGGCCGCGCCGGTGATTCCCGCGCGCCACCGGCAGATGCTGCTGTCGATCCTCGACCTGGGGCGCATCACGGTGAACGACATCATGATCCCCCGGCAGGAGATCTCCGGCATCGACGTGAGCGAGAGCTGGGAGGACATTCTCGATCAGCTGCGGCAGACCCCGCACACGCGCCTGCCGGTGTACGAAGGCGAGCTCGACAACCTCATCGGCCTGCTGCACATGAAGCGCGTGGCGCACGAGCTGGTGCGCGGCACCCTGAGCCGCGAGCGGCTCGTCGAGATCGCGCGCGGCCGCGAGTCGTACTTCGTGCCTGAAGGAACCGCGCTCAACGTGCAGCTCGGGCAGTTCCAGCGCAACCGCCGCCGGCTCGCCTTCGTCGTCAACGAGTATGGCGACATCGAGGGGCTGGTGACGCTCGAGGACATTCTCGAGGAGATCGTCGGCGAGTTCACCACCGATCCGGCCACGGTGACGCACAAGGACGTGCATACCGAGCGCCCCGGGGTGTTCATCGTCAATGCCAGTGCCACGATCCGCGCGCTCAACCGGGCACTGGGGTGGCAGCTGCCGACCGGGGGACCCAAGACCGTCAACGGCCTGCTGCTCGAGCACCTGGAGACCATCCCGGACTCCGGCACGATGGTGCGGGTCGGTGCCTACGAGTTCGAGGTGCTGCAGGTGAGCGACAACGCCATCCGCACCGTGCGGATGCGCCTGCCGGCGGCCGCCAAACCCGCGGTGGCGGTCACGCGCTCGCCGTGAACGCCGCCGCCAGCGCCTCGCCCACGCGTGCGACCGCGAGCACCGTGAGCGCGGGATCACCGACCCCGGGACGATGCCCCCGCCCAAGACCCGGTCCAGCTCCGCCTGGCCGCCGCCAAAGCGCCGGGCATCCCGCGCAGGTGCCCCCCCAGGCTCACGGCGACCGCCGGCGCAGCGGGGCGCGTGCGCGCCGGGTTGCGCTGTTCGAGCGAATTCCCCTCGCCGCACACCGGGCACTGCCCCTGCCACTTGAGGGTCTCGCCCCCGCAGGAGCCACGGACGAACACCGCATTCGGGCGAGCCATCAATGCGCCTTCGGTCAACTTTCGGCTAGGATTCGCGACCGGGGGAGGCCCGATTGGCTTCTTTTGTGACCAAAGCCGCCCGGCCTGCCCGCTGGCGATGCTAGCGTATGCCGGCTTGAATCGGGGACGAGAAAGTGACGCGTATCACAATCGGTGGACCACTGGCATGCCGGGCCGCAGCATGAGCTTGCGAAACAAGCTGCGTTTCGTCGGGCTCACCGACACCGGCAAGGTCCGCGAGCACAACGAGGACACCATTGCCGTTGATCCGGACATCGGGCTGCTGGTGCTCGCCGACGGCATGGGCGGCTACAACGCCGGCGAAGTCGCGAGCGGCATCGCCGTGAAGACCATCGTCAACCTGGTGCGCGAGCACGTGGAGCGCGAAGACCTTGCGGTACCGGACCGTGAGTCCGGCCTGTCACGACCCAACATCATCCTGCGCGATGCCATCAGCCGTGCCAACAAGATCATCTATCAGACTGCGCGCACCCAGCCGCAATGCGAGGGCATGGGGACCACGGTGGTCGCCGCGTTGTTCTTCGACAACAAGGTCACCATCGCTCACGTGGGCGATTCGCGGCTGTACCGCCAGCGCGGCGACAAGCTCGAGCAGGTGACCATGGATCACTCCCTGCTGCAGGAGCTCGTCGACCGGGGCTTTTACTCCGCCGAGGAGGCACAGCGCGCGGGAAACAAGAACTACGTCACGCGGGCGCTCGGGGTCGAGTCGAACGTGGACGTGGAGATCCAGGAAGTGCCGGTGGGCAGGGGCGAGGTGTTCATCCTGTGCTCGGACGGTCTTTCGGACATGGTCGAGGACGAAGACATTCACTTAACGATCAATACCTTTAGTGCTAATCTTGACACGGTCGCCAAGCAATTGATCCAGCTGGCCAATGACAATGGAGGCCGGGACAACGTCTCGGTGGTGATGGCGCACATCGTGGATGCCTTCCCGGCTCGCACTAAGATATTCGACAAGATCCTTGGTTGGTTCGGCTGACACGCGAGAGGGCAGAAGCACATGGCAAGGTTGGTCTTGAGCCTGGACAGCCAGGTGATGGCGGAATACAACATGAACAAGGAGCGCTACACCATCGGGCGGCTCCCTGACAACGACATCCGCATTGACAACGCTGCCGTCAGCGGTCACCACTCGCTGATCATCAACATCCTCAACGACTCGTTCCTCGAGGATCTGAACAGCACCAATGGCACCTACGTCAACGGCAAGCTGATCAAGAAGCATGCCTTGCAGCACGGCGACGTCATCACCGTCGGTCACCATCAGCTGCGCTTCGTCGAGGACGACGAGCAGCAGGACGAATTCGAGAAGACCATGGTGATCCAGCCCTCCGCCCGGCCGGTGGAGAGGGTGCGAGCCGCAGCCGAGGCTGTCGAGCAGGCCGGCGGCGCGCTGACGGCGACCGCGCGCACACGCGCACTCGCGGACGGCGCTGCGGCGCTCAAGAAGGCGAAACTGCAGGTGCTGTCGGGGGCGTTCGCAGGCCGCGAGGTCGAGCTCAACAAGGCCCTCACCACGCTCGGCCGTCCTGGGGTGCAGGTGGCCGCGATCACGCGCCGCGCCGAGGCCTACTACATCGTGCACGTCGACAGCGGCAAGGCCAACGACTACCCGTTGCTCAACGGTACCCCGATCGGAGCCCAGGCGACCCGTCTGAGCGACAACGACGTGATCCAACTCGCCGGCGTGAAGATGGGGTTCTTCGTGAACTGAGGCGCCTGGCGCGGCGCAACAAAGTCGTCGCGACTTAGCCCGCCTCAGGGCGGCCGACGACCAATTGCACGCGCTGGTTCACCGCGCACAGCAGCTCGTACGGGATCGTCCCGGCGTGGCGTGCCACCTCTTCAACCGCGAGTCCCGGCCCCCACAGGAGCGCCGGCGTGCCGATGCGCACCTCGCCAAGCTCCGACACGTCCACCGCCAGCATGTCCATCGACACCCGGCCGGCGAGCGGTGCGCGCCGACCGCCCACCAGCACCGGCGCACCGGTGGCGAGACTGCGGTGCAGGCCATCGCCGTAACCGGCCGCGACGATCGCAATCACCGAATCACGCGCCGCGACCCAGGCGCCGCCGTAGCCGACGCGCTCGCCGCGCGCCACGCGCCGCACGGCGATCACCGAACTCTCGAGCGTCATCACGGGCCTGAGCCCGAGGTCCTCCGCCGAACAGTCGGCAAACGGCGAAGCACCGTAGAGCGCCACTCCCGGGCGCACCCAGTCGCACTGCAGGGGCACCGCGCCGAATAGCCCCGCAGAGTTGGCGATGCTCACCGCGTACTCGAGACCCCGGGTGGCGTGCCGGAAACGCGCAAGCTGCTCGCGCGTCACGGCGTCATCGCGCTCGTTGGCACACGCCAGATGCGTCAGCAGGCGCAGCTCGCGCGCTGCGGGCGCGAGGCGCCGCAGGCGCTCGAGCGCAGCGGCGAATTCCGCCACGGGGAAGCCGAGGCGATTCATGCCGGTATCGATCTTGATCCATAACACGAAGCGCTGCGCGCCGGCCTGCGGCCGCTCGAGCAGCCCGATCTGCAGCGCGTCGTGCACCACCAGGTCGAGGCGGTGCTCGGCCGCCCGCTCGAGCTGCTGCGCGTCGAACACCCCCTCGAGCAGCACGATGGGCTGAGTGATGCCGGCGCGGCGTAGCAGAATTCCCTCCTCCAGGCGCGCCACGCCGAACGCGTCGGCGGCGCGCAGCGCGCTCGCCGTCGCCATCAGCCCGTGCCCGTAGGCGTTGGCCTTGACCACCGCCATCACCCGGGCAGCGCCGGCGCGCGCACGGATGACGCTGAAGTTGTGCTGCAGAGCGTTGGTATCGATGACGGCGCGGATGTGGCCGCTCACCGCAACACGCCCTCCGCATAACTGTCGGGCGCGTAGTTGGCGAAGCGCGTGAACTGCCCCTGGAAGGTGAGCAGGAAGGTGCCGATCTCGCCGTTGCGGTGCTTCACCAGGTCTATTTCCGCGACGCCCTTCTTGGTGGTGTTGCGGTCGTAGACCTCTTCACGATAGATGAGCAGGATCAGGTCCGCATCCTGTTCAAGAGATCCCGATTCGCGCAGGTCCGACATCACCGGCCGCTTGTGCTCGCGCTGCTCGACCGCGCGATTGAGCTGCGACAGTGCGATCACAGGTACCTGAAGCTCCTTGGCGAGCGCCTTGAGCCCGCGGGAGATCTCGGCAATCTCGGTGGCGCGGTTCTCCCGCGTGCCCGGCACGTACATGAGCTGCAGGTAATCGACGACGATGAGGTGCAAGTCGTGCTCGCGCTTGACGCGGCGCGCGCGGGCGCGCAGCTCCGTGGGGTTGAGGGCCGGAGTCTCGTCGACGAAGATCTTGGCTTCCGACAGCTGGCTGGTCGCGCCGGTGATGCGCACCCAGTCGTCGTCGGAAATGCGGCCGCTGCGCAGACTGTTGAGCGGCACGCCCCCGATCGAGGACAGCATGCGGGTGATGACCTGCTCGGAGGGCATTTCCATGCTGAAGATCGCCACCGAGGCGCGGGTGCCGGGGTTCACGGCCGCGTATTCGGCCATGTTCACGGCGAGCGTGGTCTTGCCCATCGAGGGCCGTCCGGCGACGATCATCAGGTCACCGGGGCGCAGGCCGCCGGTGAGCTTGTCAAAGTCGGTGAAGCCGGTCGGCAGGCCGCGCAGCTTGTCGGGATTGTTGTGCCAGTCATCGATCTGATCGATGACTCCCGGCAGGAGCTGGCGGACCGGCACCGCGCCGTCGCGCTTGCGGAAGCCCCCTTCGGCAATATCGAAGACACGCTGCTCGGCGCGGTCGACCAGCTCGCGCGCGGTCTCGCCGTCGTTGTTGAACACGGCGGAGGCGATGTCGGTGCCGGCGCGGATCAGCTGCCGCAGCAGCGAGCGCTCGCGCACGATGTCCGCGTAGGCGCGCGCGTTGGCCGCCGTGGGGGTATCGCGCGCCACCGAGCTCAGGTAGGCGAGGCCGCCGGCCGGCTCGAGCTTGCCGGTGCGCTCCAGCTGCTGAGACACCGTCACCACGTCGCAGGGCTTGCCTTCGCCGGCGAGCGCGCCGATGGCGGCGAAGATCAGCTGGTGATCGGGACGGTAGAAGTCTGCCTGCGTGATGACGTCCGCCACATTGTCCCAGGCCACCGGATCGATCATCAGGCCGCCCAGCACCGCCTGCTCGGCCTCGACCGAATGCGGCGGTACCGGCGCGTCCAGCAGTGCGACCGAGCCCGAATCCGAGCGCGCCTTGGCGGAACCGGCCACCGCGATTGTGCCTCCCGCTTAGCGCTACTCTTCCGCCACGATCGTCACGTGCAGCGGCACGTCGACGTCGGCGTGCAGATGCAGGCTGATCAGGTGCTCGCCCAGCATACGCAGCGGGCCGCTCGGCAGGCGCACTTCACTGCGCTCGATGTTGAAGCCATCCCGCGTACAGGCCTCGGCGACATCGCTGGTGCCGATCGAGCCGAACAGCTTCCCCTCGGTACCGGCCTTGGCATGAATGATGAGCTTGAAATCCCTGAGGGCGGCCGCCCGCTCCTCCGCGGAAACCAGCTGCTCACGTGCCAGGCGCTCGAGCTCGGCGCGGCGGGCCTCGAAGCGAGCAATGTTCTCGGGAGTCGCCAGGGTCGCCTTGCCCTGCGGCAGCAGAAAATTGCGGCCGTAGCCGGAGCG
>VBNH01000081.1 GCA_005878095.1 Gammaproteobacteria bacterium
AGGCCCACCGCGCAGCTGCGCTAAACTCGCGGGCAAAAGGCGTGACTTTTGCCCGCGAAAAGCAGGCCAGCGCCGCGCGGGCCGCCTTCTCAGGGCCCGGCCGCTGTTATATAAGAACAGGCGTCGTGACCCGCGCGCCCCGCTCCATTCGCCTCAGCGCAGCCCTGGCGGCGCTGCTCGCCGCCTGCGCGGCATGCTCGCGCCCGGCTGCACACGCGACCCCCGCAGCGGGGGCCGAGAAGGTTCTCAACGTCTACAACTGGTCCGACTACATCCAGCCGTCGGTGATTGCAGATTTCCAGAAGGAATACGGCATCCACGTCAATTACGACGTGTTCGACTCGAACGAGATCCTCGAGACCAAGCTCCTCACCGGTCACACCAACTACGACGTCGTGGTGCCGTCGGGCGCCTTTCTCGAGCGCCAGATCCAGGCCGACATCTACCAGAAGCTCGACAAATCCCTGCTGCCGAATCTCAAGAACGTCGATCCGGACGTGGCACGCGCCGCGGCGCTGTACGATCCCGGCAACCAGTACAGCGTCGACTACATGTGGATCACCTCGGGGGTGGGCTATAACGTCGCCGACATCCGTGCGCGTCTGCCGGATGCACCGGTGGACAGCTGGCGCATGCTGTTCGATCCGGCGGTCGTGTCGAAATTCCAGGACTGCGGCGTGTCGCTCCTCGATGCGCCCTCCGAGGTGGTCGCCACGGTGCTGCTGTTCGTCGGCCGGAAGCCGGACAGCAACTCGCCCGATGACCTCAAGGCCGCCGAGCAGGTGCTGAAGGCCATGCGTCCGTACGTGCGTTACGTGGACTCCTCGCGCTACATCGACAACCTCGCCAACGGCGACATCTGTCTGGCGATGGGCTGGTCGGGAGACGTCAAGCAGGCGCACGATCGTGCCAAGGAGGCGGGCAAGGGCGTCGACGTGGCGTATACCATCCCGCGGGAGGGCGCGATCAGCAACTACGACGTGCTCGCCATCCCTGCAGATGCGCCGCACGTGAGAAACGCCCACCTGTTCATCGATTACCTGCTACGGCCCGAGATCGCGGCCAGAAACTCCAATCTCATCAAGTACGCGAACGCCGTCAGGGCCGACCTCCAGCCGCTCGATCGCGGCGTGCGCAGCGATCCGGGTGTGTATCCGCCGCCCGAGGTGCGCGCGCGACTCAGCCCCGAGCGCCCGCGGCCGCCGGCGTACCAGCGCCTGCTGACACGCATGTGGACGCGCTTCAAGAGCGGCAAGTGACGAGTGCAATCCCGAAGATGAATGCCATACCAGCCGCGGCCGATCCCGACTCGGCCTACGTGCGGATCGCGAACCTGACCAAGCGCTTCGGCGATTTCGTGGCCGTGGACGACGTATCGCTCGACATCCGCCGCGGCGAGATCTTCTGTCTGCTGGGCGGTTCGGGATCGGGCAAGACCACGCTGCTACGGATGCTGGCCGGCTTCGAGTTGCCGAGCGCCGGGACGATTCGCATCGATGGCGCGGACATGAGCGCCATCCCGCCCTACGAGCGTCCGGTCAACATGATGTTCCAGTCCTATGCGCTCTTCCCGCACATGAGTGTCGAGAAGAATGTGGCCTTCGGACTGGAACAGGAGGGCCTCGGCCGCGAGCAGATCCGCCGCCAGGTCGGGGAGATCCTCGACATCGTGAAAATGGGCGGCTTCGGTGCGCGCAAACCGCATCAGCTCTCCGGCGGCCAGCGGCAGCGGGTGGCGCTGGCCCGGGCGCTGGTGAAGCGCCCGAAGCTGCTGCTGCTCGATGAGCCGCTGGCGGCGCTCGACAGGAAGTTGCGCGAGCATACCCAGTTCGAGCTCATCAACATCCAACAGCGCCTGGGCGTCACCTTCATCGTCGTCACTCACGACCAGGAAGAAGCCATGACCCTCGGGAGCCGCCTCGGCGTCATGAACCACGGCCGGATCGCCCAGATCGGCACGCCCTCCGACATCTACGAATCGCCGGCGACGCGGTTCGTGGCGGACTTCATCGGGTCGGTCAACATGTTCGAAGGCCGGGTGAGCGATGACGGGGCGGATGGCCTGCGCATCGATTGCACCGAGCTCGGCTGCACGGTGCGCGCGCCGCGCACCGCCAGCTGCACGCGCGGCGCTACCGTGTGGACGGCAATCCGGCCGGAGAAGATCAACATCAGTCGCCAGCCGCCCGCCGCGGCCGGACAGCCGGGGCCGGCCGAGAACGCGGTGCGCGGCACGGTGCGGGAGATCGCCTACATGGGGGACATGTCCGTCTACCTGGTGCAGATCGACTCCGGCAGCATGATGCGCGTGACGCTGCCGAACGTCATGCGAGGTGCCGAACGCCCGATCGCGCGCGAGGAGAGCGTCTGGCTCTCCTGGCACGGTTCGAGCCCGGTGGTCCTGACCGAGTAGGGGGTCGTTGGTGCGCTTGACCACCGCGTCGGGCAGGCGACTGGTCGCGGGTATTCCCATCCTGTGGCTGCTGGTGCTGTTTCTCGTCCCCTTCATCATCGTCTTCCGCATTTCCTTCTCCGAAGTACGGCTGGCGATACCCCCGTACACGCCGCTGCTCACCTGGCGCCACGGCTCACCGGTGCTGCAGCTGCACTGGTCGGCCTACAGGTTCCTGTTCACCGACCCCCTGTACATCAGCTCGTACCTGTATTCATTGAAGGTGGCCGCCGTCTCGACGCTGTGCTGCTTAGGTCTGGGTTACCCGATGGCCTACGCCATCGCGCGCTCGGACGCGGCCTCGCGCCCGGTGCTGCTGATGCTCATCGTGCTGCCTTTCTGGACCTCGTTCCTGCTGCGCGTGTATGCGTGGATCGGGCTGCTGAAGAACAACGGCGTGATCAACAACGTGCTCATGTACCTGGGCGTGATCCATCATCCGCTCGCACTGCTGCAGACCGACTTCGCGGTGTACATCGGTATCGTGTATTCGTATCTGCCGTTCATGATCCTGCCGCTGTACGCCAACCTCGAGAAGCACGACGGCACGCTGCTCGAGGCGGCGGCGGATCTGGGCGCGCGGCCGTTGCGGGCGTTCGTGCGCGTGACGCTGCCGCAGTCCTTCGCCGGCATCGTCGCCGGGGCGCTCCTGGTGTTCATTCCGGCGGTGGGCGAGTACGTCATTCCGACACTCCTCGGGCGCACCGACCAGATCATGATCGGCCGCGTGCTGTCGGATGAGTTCTTCGAGAACCGCGACTGGCCGGTCGCGAGCGCGGTCGCGATCGTGATCCTGCTGCTGCTGGTGGTGCCGATCATGCTGTTCCAGCGGCTCGAGCGGCGCGAACTCGAGGCCGCCAGGTGAGGGCGCGCGGCCTGTTTACCCGCACCGCGCTCGTCCTCGGGCTCATGTTCCTGTACCTGCCGATCCTGTCGATGATCGTGTTCTCGTTCAACAATTCACGCCTGGTCACGGTGTGGGATCCGGCGCACTCTCCCACCCTCAAGTGGTACGTCGCGCTGATGAGCAACGAGCAGATCCTGCGGGCAGCCTGGCTGTCGATGCGCATCGCGCTGATCTCGGCGAGCGCCGCCGTGGTGCTGGGGACGCTCGCCGGGATGGCGCTGGCGCGCCTCGGCGCCTTCCGCGGCCGCATGCTGCTGGCCGGGATGACCACCGCGCCGATCGTCATGCCGGAAGTCATCACCGGGCTGTCGCTGCTGCTGCTGTTCGTCGCCATGCAGCAGCTGATCGGCTGGCCGAAGGGTGTGGGGGCGGTCACCATCACGCTTGCCCACATCACCTTCTGCATGGCGTACGTGACCGTGGTGGTGCAGTCGCGCCTGAGCGGGTTCGATGAGGCGCTGGAGGAGGCGGCCATGGATCTGGGCGCGCGCCCGCTGCGGGTGTTTTTGCGCATCACCTTGCCGCTCATCCTGCCGGCGATTGCCTCCGGGTGGCTGCTGGCGTTTACTCTGTCCTGGGACGATCTCGTCATCACGCAGTTCGTCGCCGGACCGGGCTCCAGCACGTTGCCGATGGTCATTTTTTCCAAGGTGCGCTTCGGCGTGACTCCGGACGTCAATGCCCTGGCCACGATCATGGTGCTGATCGTGGCCACCGGCATTGCGATCTCCACGGTGTGGATGCGCTACCGCCAGCAGCGGCGCGTGCGCGATCTGCAGCTTGCCGCCCTTGCGAACCTGTGAGCTCAAGCATGACTGATGAAGTGTTGGGAATCGACGTCGGCGGCTCCGCAGTCAAGGCGGGCCTGGTCGACGTCAACGCCGGCCGCCTCACGGGCGAGCTGATTTCCGCGCCCACACCGCGACCGTCGACCCCGGTCGCGCTGACCGGCGTGCTGGCGGGGCTGGCCGCGAGACTGCCGGCGGGCGCCGGCCGGGTCGGTGTCGCTTTCCCAAGCGTCATCAAAGACGGCACGGCTCACACTGCCGCCAACATCGACACCGCCTGGCTGGGCGCCAACGGCGCGGCGCTCGCCTCGCGGGCGCTGGCGCGGCCGGTGCTGTTCCTGAATGACGCGGATGCGGCCGGTCTTGCCGAGATGCGCTTCGGTAGCGGCCGCGGCTGCACCGGCACGGTGATCATGCTGACTTTCGGCACCGGCATCGGCACGGCGTTGTTCACCGGCGGCAGACTCTTCCCCAACAGCGAGCTCGGGCACCTGGAGCTGCACGGCCTGGACGCCGAGAAGTGGGCCTCCGCGCAGGTACGCACGGCGCAAGGTCTGGACTTTCCCGCCTGGAGCGCGCGCGTCAACGATTACCTGCTGGCGCTGCACAAGCTCCTCTGGCCCGACCTGTTCATCCTCGGTGGCGCGGTGAGCGAGCGCTTCGCGGAGTTCGTGCCCCTGCTGCGCTCGCCGGCCGAGCTGCGCCCGGCGTATTTTGCCGGCCAGGCGGGCGTGGTCGGAGCGGCGCTGGCGGCGGCGGAAGCCTGACGGAGACGGCGCGTGGCGAGCAAGCTGCCGCAGGTGGGTACGACGATCTTCACGGTCATGTCGCGGCGCGCGCGTGAGCTCGACGCTCTGAACCTCGGTCAGGGCTTTCCCGACTACGATATCGATCCACGCCTCACCGAGCTCGTGGCTGCGGCCATGACCGCCGGGCACAACCAGTACGCCCCCATGGAGGGCCTGCTGGCGCTGCGCGAGCGCATCGCCGCCAAGCTCCTGGCGGTTTATGGCTTGAGCGTCGACCCGGAGAGCGAGATCACGATCACACTCGGTGCGACCGAGGCGATCTTTTCGGCGGTTCAGGCCGTCATCGGCGCCGGCGACGAAGCCATCGCTTTCGACCCCGCCTACGATTCCTACGAGCCCGCCGTGCGGCTCGCGGGCGGACGCTGCGTGCGGCTGCCGCTCGCGCAGCCGGGTTTTCGCTATGACTGGGAGCGGACGCGCGCGGCGTTGACTGAGCGCACGCGCCTGGTGCTGTTCAACAGCCCGCACAATCCCGCCTGCACCACGGCCACGGGCGCCGATCTCGACGCGCTGGCACAGCTGATCCACGCGCGGGATATCGTGGTGCTGTCCGACGAGGTGTACGAGCACGTGGTGTTCGACGGCGGCCGGCACATTTCGGTGCTGACGCATCCGGGACTCGCGCCGCGAAGCTTCGCGGTGTTCTCCTTCGGCAAGACCCTGCACGCCACCGGCGTGCGCGTCGGGTACTGCGTGGCGCCACCGGCGCTCACCCGCGAGCTGCGCAAGGTGCACCAGTTCAACACCTTCAGCATCGCCCATCCGTTGCAACACGCCATCGCGGCGTATCTCGCGGAGCGACCCGACTGCGGCCGCGAACTCGCCGGCTTCTTCCAGGCGAAGCGCGATCGCCTGCGCCGTGCGCTGAGCGGCTCGGGCTTTCACCTGCCGCCGGCGCAGGGCACGTACTTCCAGCTGCTGGACTTCAGCGCCCTTGCGGCGAGCGATGATGCGGACTTCGCCGAGCGGCTGCTGACCGAGGCGCGGGTGGCGACGATCCCCCTGGCGCCCTTCTATGCCAGCCCGCAGGCGCTGCCTTTCGTGCGGCTGTGCATTGCCAAGCGGGACAGCACGCTCGATGAGGCGGCCGTGCGGCTCAACGCCTTCGCCGCGCGCCTGCGAAAGGCCTAGGACATGGGACTGCGCCGGCTTACGCTGGAGCCCTGGAGCGGCGCGTCCCCGGATCATGAAAAAGCCCACTCTCGTCAATCATCCACCTAGGGTCGAGCTGCCGCCCGGCAACCGTCCATTGGTGGCGCCGATCTACCAGACCGTCAAATTCGAGTTCGATACGCTCGAGGACACCGAGCGCTACCTGCGTGGCGAGCGCCCGGGCTTCTTCTACACGCGCGCCTCCAATCCCACCACGCGCCAGCTGGAGCAGCTGCTGGCGCAGCTGCAGGGGCGTGAGGAATGTCTGGTTACCGCCTCCGGCGTCGCGGCGATATCCCAGACGCTGCTCACGCTCACCAAGCAGGGTGACCACATCATCTGCTTCGTCGAGACCTACAACCCGAGCCGCTATCTCATCCGCCGCCTGCTGGGCCGCTTCGGCGTGACGCACAGCATGCTTTCCATCGAGGATCTCGCGGGCGTGGAACGCACATTCGCGGCGCAGCCCACGCGCCTGGTGTTCTTCGAGAGCCCGACCAACCCGGTCACCAAGATCGCCGACATCGGCTCGCTCACGCGCCTCGCCCGGGCGGCGGGCGCGCTCGCCGTCATGGACAACACCTTTGCCGGGTTTCACCAGCACGGCGACTACGACGTGGACGTGTTCGTTCACAGCCTGACCAAGTACGCCTCCGGCACCGGCGACGTCATGGGCGGGGCCGTCATCGCGCGCGCCGAGTTGATCCGCGACATGCGCACCGATTTCGGCGCCCTGGGCGGCACGCTCGACCCGCACGCCGCGTTCCTGATACTGCGGGGACTGAAGACCTATTTCGTGCGTTACCAGGCACAAAGCGCCAGCGCGGCGCGCATCGCGCAGTACCTCGCCGCCCATCCCGCGGTCGCGCGCGTGCACTACCCGGGCCTGCCCGGCCATCCCCAGCACGCGCTCGCCGCGCGGCAGATGCGCGACTTCGGCACCATCGTCAGTTTCGAGCTCAAGGGCGGCGGGCCGGCGGTGAGGCGCTTCGCCGACACGCTCGAGCTGTTTGCGCTCGCCGCCAGTCTCGGCTCCACCGAGTCGCTGGTGGCGACGCCACAGATGATGGGTGCCCGGGAGCTGAGCGCGGAGCAGCAGAGAATATCCGCCATTACCGAGGGTACGGTGCGGCTGTCGATCGGGCTCGAGGACCCGGATGACCTGCTCGAGGACCTCAGCCGCGGGCTCAACGCCGCTTAAGCTCGTGAAGCGCGGCGCGGTCCTCCGGACGCAAGCACGGCGCACCCGGCGCCGAAACCGACAAGACCGAGCTCCAGGTGGAATCACCCGTGATGCACGCGGACCGCGTCAAGGTGCCCGTGCTGCTCGTGCAGGGCGAGGATGATTATACGGCGCTCGCCACGCACGGCCGCGCCATGGCAAAGGCGCTGCCCCAACACGGCGTGCGCAACGTCTGGTGCTCATCAAGGGCGGCGACCACAGCCTGTGGCGCCCGGATATGCGCCTTGCTCGCCGCGAATATCGGTCCGCACTGACTCCTTGCTGCCTGACGACAGGAGTACAATCGGCTTGTATTGCGCAGCTGCTGACCGCCCACCATGGATTTTCGGGTCCGGGGGCGGCAAACGCGCTCAAGATCCAGTAGGAAGGACGCTTATGAACATCGAGCCTCCCGCGATGCCCTACGACTTCGCCGATCTCGAGCCCGCCATGTCGCGCGACACGCTGGTGTTCCACTTCCTGCGGCACCAGCGCGTGTGCTTCGACCGCATGCTGGCGATGGTGCGGGGCAGCGAGCTCGAGGCGCTGCCCCTGGATGAGTTGATCCGCGTAACCGAGTGCATTCCGGCGCAACACACGCTGTATCGCTACGCCGCGGAAGTCTGGAATCACAATCTGTTCTGGCGCTCGATGCGCCCGCGCGGCGGCGGCGCGGCGCACGGAGCGGTCGGTGAGCACATCCGCACGCGGTTCGGTTCGTACGAGCGCTTCACACGCGAATTCAAGGAGACCGCCAGCGCTCAATTTGGCAGCGGCTGGCTGTGGCTGGTGTGGCGCGACGATGCGCTCGAGATCCTCGCGACCAGCAACGCCGCCACACCGCTGGTGCGCGGTGACACGGCGATTCTGGCGCTTGACCTGTGGGAACACGCCTACTACCTGGATCACCAGAACCGCCGCGCCGCCTATGTGAGCGCGTTCCTCGAGGAGCTGGTCGACTGGGATTTCGCCAATCGCACGCTCGCGAACCTGGCCGTGAGCTCCGACGCACCGGCAGCGCGCGTGCGCACCGTGACCGAGACCGACCGCGGTCGCCTGAGCGTACGCTGAGCCGGCTGCGCACCCTCGCTCACAGGCTCCCGGCCACCCGCACGCGGTGCGGATGGTAGGGCAGCACCTCGACCATCTCACCCTCGAGGAGCCGCTGCTGTACGCCGCGCCAGAACCTTGCTGTGAGAATCTCCCCGTGCAGGCGCACGAGCGCGGCGCGCTGGGCGTCGGTGAAGCCCAGGAACTGCATGAATGACTCCGGGAAGACGTCGTTGTCAGCGACGTAGAACCAGGCTTCGCCGCGCATCTCATCCTCGTGGCTGGTGGCCTGCGGCAGGTCGCGAAAGTTGCAGTCGGTGACCCGGCACAGGTCGTCGTAGTCGTAGAAAATCACGCGCCCGTGGCGCGTGACGCCGAAATTCTTCAGCAGCAGATCACCCGGAAAGATGTTGGTGTAGGCGAGATCGCGGATGCATTGTCCGTAATCGAGCACCACGCGTTCGGCATCTGCGGCGGGCGCGCTGCGCAGAAACAGGTTGAGCGGCGTCATGCGTCGCTCGATGTACATGTGATCGAATACCAGGTCGGCGCCCTCCTCGTGCACGGTGTGTTCCGCTTCGCGCCGCAGCTCATCGAGCAGCTCGGCAGCGAAACGGGCGCGCGGGAAGCGCAGGCGCCGGAATTCCTGGGCGTCCACCAGCCGTCCGGCCCGGTCGTGGATGAAGACCATCTGATACTTGGCGAGCACTTCTTCGCGCAGCACGGTCTTGGGATAGGCAAAGCGGTCGCGCATGACCTTGAACACCACATCGAAGGAGGGCAGGGTGAAGCACACCATGACCAGGCCGCGGTCGCCGGGCGCGGGCGTGAACAGATCCTGCGTACGCTCGAGGTGGTGCATCAGCTCGCGGTAACGCTCGGTCTTGCCCTGCTTGGCGCGCCCCAGCACGGTGAACAGCTCACTCACCGGCTTGCGCGGCATGATCGCCTTCAGGAACACCACGGCCTCGGCGACGCGCTCCAGATCGACATGGAAGTAGGAGCGGCTGAAGCTGAAGACAATGCTGACGTCGTCTTCCGCGAGCATCACGGCATCCACACGCACGCCGCTGTCGCCGTTCTTGAGCGCGATCACCAGCGGTAACACGAACCCGCGCCCCACTACGCGCCCGACGATGTAGGCGCGCGAGATCTGGTAGAACACTGGCCGGATCACCTCGACCCTCTCGACATCGCGCTGCTGCCGGCTGGCGGGCAGGTGGGCGCGCACCTCGGCGGCGACGTGCGCGATGCTGGCGTCCAGATCGCGCCATGGCGAGCGGAAACGCACGTCCCCCAGCAGATCCTCGAACAGCAGCGACAGGGAGCCGTGATTGACGTAGGTATTGGTGCCCACCGCGGATTGCACTCTCGCCAGCGGATCCAGATCGGTGGCGACAAACTCGATGTCGGGTGCGACGCCCACCGTGCCGAACAGCCTGCGGCTGATGGAGCTGAAGAAGGTCTTGGTGAACTCCGGGTCCGTCAGGTCGGTGATCCGCTCGCCGAACGCGCCATGGATCTGCCGCCACAGGCTGCGATCGAGCGCCCGCGCCCCGAGCCTGAGGCGCAGCTCCGCGATCGTCTGGTTTACGAAGCGGTCGTAGAGCCCGATGCGCTCGATGGCGTCCTGCTGGCTGCCGCGCCAGTCGCGTGCGTCGAAGCGCCGCGGGGCGCGGCGCGTGATGGCGCGGAATTCGGCGTTGTAATGGGCGAAGGCATCCACGATCTGGCGGGCGCAGTCCTGCGCCAAGGCGGAAGCTGGGTCAGCGGAGCCGGGCATGAGGACTGCGGGCCCTCAATCGAAGTCGGTCGGCAGGCCCGGGTTGAGCCGGTGCTGGTACAGCCGCTCGATCTGCGGGCCCAGGACCCGGCCCGTGGACAGCTCCGGCAGGGCGCGCACCGGAAAAAACGCCACCGCGTCGGTTTCCTCGCCGGCACGGGGGCTGCCGCCGGTGAGCTCGCATACGAAGAACAGCTTGTAGATGTGATACACGCCCGGCGGATGCGGATGCCGGTTCTTGTCCACCAGGGCGGCGAGCTTGACGGCGCGGGCGTGATAGCCGGATTCCTCGTGGATTTCGCGCGCCACCGCCTCCGAGGGCGCATCGTTCACGTCCACCCAGCCGCCCGGCAGAGTCCAGCGGCCGTCCGAGCGTTCGCGCACCAGCAGCACCTGATCGCCGTCGAAGACGCCGCCGCGCACGTCGACCTTGGGTGTGGCATAGCCGCGCTCACCTTCCCAGAAGGCGCGCGCCTGGTCGGCGGGGATCGCGAGCTCCGTAGACAGCATTTGCACCGCCAGCTCCTGCAGCTGGGTGTAGCGCTCGCGATCGAACGGATCGCGGCTGAAGGTCAAGCCGTTCTGCGCGAGCGCCTGCAGCGTGCGCGCCCACTCGAGCAGGGCCGGCGTGCGCGCGCCCGGGCTCATGAGTGCGGCCGCAGGCGGCTCGCTGGCTGACCGCTCATGACAGGCGCACCGGCCCCGGGGCGCCTAGAGGTTGCCGATCAGCGCGTCGCCAAAGGCGCTGGTGGACACTTCCCGTGCCCCTTCCATGAGCCGTGCGAAGTCGTAGGTGACGACTTTCTGCCCGATCGTGCGGTCCATGGCGCCGATGATGGCATCGGCCGCTTCGATCCAACCCATGTAACGGAACATCATCTCGCCGGAGAGAATCAACGAACCCGGATTCACCTTGTCGAGGTTCGCATACTTGGGCGCGGTGCCGTGCGTGGCCTCGAACACGGCGTGCCCGGTGAGGTAGTTGATGTTGCCGCCCGGGGCGATGCCGATGCCGCCAACCTGCGCTGCCAGTGCATCCGACAGATAGTCGCCGTTGAGATTGAGCGTCGCGATGACGTCGAACTCCTCGGGGCGCGTGAGCACCTGCTGCAGCGTGATGTCGGCGATGGCGTCCTTGATGATGATGCGCCCGGCCTTGCGGGCCGCGTCCATTTCCGCGTTCGCATCCTTCTCCCCCCTGGCCGCCTTGGTGCGCTCCCATTGCTCCCAGGTGTAGGTCTGGGAGGCAAACTCACGCTCGGCGAGCTGATAGCCCCAGTTGCGGAAGGCGCCTTCGGTGAATTTCTGGATATTGCCCTTGTGGACCAGCGTCAGGCTCTTGCGCTGGTTGGCGATGGTGTAGCCGATCGCGGCGCGGATGAGACGCTCCGACCCTTCCTTCGACACCGGTTTGATGCCGATGCCGGAGCTCTCCGGGAAGCGGATCTTGGCGTACGCCTTGGGAAAGGCCTGCCGGAACAGCTCGAGAAACTTCTGGTTGTCGGGGCTGCCGGCCTCGAATTCGATGCCGGTATAGATGTCCTCGGTGTTCTCGCGGAAGATCACCATGTCGACTTTTTCGGGATGCCGGACGGGCGAGGGTACGCCCCGGTACCAGCGCACCGGGCGCAGGCACACGAACAGGTCGAGCATCTGGCGCAGCGCCACGTTGAGGGAGCGGATGCCGCCACCGATCGGGGTGGTGAGCGGCCCCTTGATGGACACCAGATACTCGCGACAGGCGGCGACCGTCTCCTCCGGCAGCCAGGTGCTGAACAGCTTGTTGGACTTCTCCCCCGCGTAGACCTCCATCCAGTGGATGCGTCGCTTGCCGCCGTAAGCCTTGGCCACCGCGGCGTCCATCACGCGTACGCTGGCGCGCCAGATGTCAGGGCCCGTGCCGTCACCCTCGATGAACGGAACGATCGGGTTCTGCGGGACGATGAGCTTGCCGTTGCTGATCGTGATCTTCGCACCCTTCTCGGGCGGCGTGACCCTGGGGCTTGCGGCCGTGGACATGAGGTTCTCTCCTGGGGGGTCGCCGGCTGCGGGGAGCGCGGCGCGCGCGCAAATGCTAGCACACGGCCGCCCGCGGAGCGGGCGCGTGCCCGGCGGGGTGCGCCTGTGAGAGACTGCCAGGCGGCGTACGCCCTCAGGGGGGCGGGCAAGAAGCGAAAGAGCGGATGTGCAGCGCCATTAATAAGAGTAACGCGGCCACCGCCAAAGCGTCGCTGTGGCGCCAGCTGATTGCCGTGCGGCCCATCGATCCGGCGCCCGCCGGCAAGAGCCGACTGAAGCAGGTGCTGAGCGCGCGGGCGCTCATCGCCATTGGCCTGGGCGCCACCATCGGCTCGGGGATCTTCGTGCTCACCGGCACGGTCGCGGCGAATGAGGCGGGACCTGCGATCACGCTGTCGCTGCTGGTCGCCGCGTTCGGCGGCGGCCTGGCGGCGCTGTGCTACTCGGAGTTCGCGGCGTTCCTGCCGGTGCCGGGCAGCGCCTACAGCTACACCTACGCGACGCTCGGCGAGGCGCTTGCCTGGTTCATCGGCTGGAACCTGCTGCTCGAATACGCGATCTCCGCTTCCGCGGTGGCGGTGAGCTGGTCGGGTTATGTCGTGAGTCTGCTGGCGGATGCGCATATCCACCTGCCGGCGGCTCTGGTCAACGCACCGCTCGGGCTCGACGCGCACGATCACATCGTCGCCACCGGCGCCATCATCAACGTGCCGGCGGTACTGATCATCGCCGCCATGACCGCACTGCTGTACGTGGGAGTGCGTGGCTCGGCCGGCGCCAACACGGTCATGGTGAGCCTCAAGGTCGCCATCATCGTGATCATCGTGGTAGCGGGGCTCAGGTACGTCGACCCGTCCAACTGGAGGCCGTATGTGCCGCCCAACACCGGCACCTTCGGTCACTTCGGCTGGAGCGGAGTATTGAAGGGCGCGGCAATCATTTTCTTCTCTTACGTCGGTTTCGATACGGCGTCGACGACCGCGCTCGAGGCGCGCAACCCGCAGCGCGATCTGCCGCTCGGGATCATCGGCGCCCTGGTGATTTCGGCTGTGCTGTATGTCGCGATGGCGACCGTCCTCACCGGCATGGTGCCGTTCCAGAGACTCAACACCGACGCGCCGGTGGCGGTGGCCCTCAACGCCCACGCGCAGCTCGCCTGGCTCTCGTGGATTCTCAAGGTGGGCGTCATCGCCGGGATGACATCCGTCATCCTCACCTCGCTCCTCGGGCAACCGCGCATACTGCTTTCGATGGCGGATGATGGCCTGCTGCCGGCGGCCATGAGCCGCTGCCATCCGCGCTTCAAGACCCCGCACGTGTCCACGCTCGTCACGGGTGTGGGCGCAGCGCTGATCGCCGCGATCTTCCCGCTGGACGTGCTGGCGGATCTCATTTCCATGGGCATCCTGCTGGCGTTCGCGGTGGTGTGTCTCGGGGTACTGGTGCTGCGTTACACACGGCCCGATGCGCATCGGCCGTTCCGCGTACCCTGGGCACCGTTCACCTGCGTGCTCGGCACGCTCTTTTGCCTCGGCCTGACGCTGACGCTGTCATTTGCGACCTGGATGCGGCTGGTCATCTGGACCGCCATCGGCATGTCCATCTACGCCTTCTACGGATTCCGGCACAGCCGCCTGCGCAAATGACGCGCACCCTGGCGAGTACGCCCGCCGCTGACGGCTTCCGCATGCCGGGCGAATTCGAGCCGCATGCGGGCTGCTGGATGCTGTGGCCGGAGCGGCCGGACAACTGGCGCGAGGCGGCGCGGCCGGCGCAGCTGGCCTTCGCGCAGGTGGCCGCCGCGATCGCGCGATTCGAGCCGGTGACGGTCGGGGTATCGAACCCGCACTACACGGCCGCGCGTGCATTGCTCCCCGCGGACGTGCGCGTGGTGGAGATGGCGCACGATGATGCCTGGATGCGCGACGTCGGGCCGACCTGCGTGGTCGACGGCCGCGGCACGGTGCGCGGGGTCGACTGGCGCTTCAACGCCTGGGGCGGGCTCGCGGGCGGACTGTACTTTCCCTGGGACCAGGACGATCTCGTGGCGCGCAAGGTGCTCGAGATCGAGCGGCTGGACCGCTACCGTGCGGCGTTGGTGAACGAAGGTGGCGCCATCCACGTCGACGGCGACGGTACGGCGATGGTCACCGAGGAATGCCTGCTCAACGCCAATCGCAATCCGCGGCTGGCGCGCGAGGACATCGAGCGCTGCCTGCGCGACTACCTCGGGGTGAGCCACATGATCTGGCTCGGCAGGGGAGTGTTCAACGACGAGACCGACGGGCACATCGACAATCTCGCCTGCTTCGTGCGCCCCGGCGAGGTGTGTCTGACATGGACCGACCGCCGCCGCGATCCCCAGCACGCGATCTCATTCGACGCCTGGGAGCGCTTGCATGAGGCGCGCGATGCCCGCGGGCGGCGGCTCAAGGTGCAGCGCCTGCCGATGCCCGGCCCGCTCAGCCTGCGCGCCCGTGAGGCCGCCGGGGTCGTCGCCCGCGAGGGCACCCGGGGGCGTGTCGCCGGGGAGCGTCTCGCGGCGAGCTATGTGAACTTCTACATCGCCAACGGCGGCATCATCATGCCGCTGCTGGATGCACGCACCGACCGCACCGCGGCGCGACGCCTGAAGAGCCTGTTCCCGGCGCGCCGCGTGGTGGGCGTGCCGGCGCGCGAGATCCTCCTGGGCGGCGGCAGCATCCACTGCATCACACAGCAGATTCCCGCCGGGCCGAGGCGTCAACGACGGCCGGTGCGCGCTGGCGCCGGCTGACGGGTGGTGTGCCGACACCGCAGTTAAGTTAACGGCAGGCACAGGCCCCGTCGGTCCCGAGCGACATCACCGTGGGAACGAAAACTTGCGGTATCGTTCGTGACGCACCTCGCACGCGCTGCGGCTGTCGCCTGACACCTTGGAGCACCCAGGTCCCCTGCGCTGCAGGGCGCTGACTTCACTCAGTGACACATGAAACGAGACGCCGCCAAGGAGTCAGCATGCGTTGGTTACCGTGGACGATGTTGCTGGCGATCGCAGTCGGGGCTGGCGCCGCCGGCCTGAGCGGCGAGTTCAACCCGGTGCGCACGCACCCGCATGGCACGGCGAAAGCCGCCGCCGCTGAGCGCCTCATCATCAAGCTGCGAGAGCCCGCCGGCGCTGCTGCAGCCACGGGCGCCCCGATCACGGCTGCTGCAGTTACACCCGAGGAAGCGCAGATCGAGGCGGGCCGCCAGCGCGTGGCTGTGCTGGCCGGGCGCTATGGCCTGATGCTGAAGAACACCCGCGCCATCACGGCCAGGATGCATGTGATGCACCTGGAGTCGGTGCTTGCCGCCGAAACGCTCGCTACCACCCTCGAAGCCCTGCGGGCGGACCCGGAAGTTGAATACGCCGAGGTCGATCAGCGTCGTTACGCGCATGCGCCACCGAACGATCCTCTGTTCGCGACCCAGCAGTGGTACCTGCAGAACTCGCCCACGACGCCCTCGGCGATCGACGCGATCACCGCGTGGGGTACCACGACAGGAAGTGCCACGCTAGTGATCGCGGACCTCGATACGGGGGTCCGCTATGACCATCCGGACCTGCTTGCCACTTCAGCGGGCGGTCGCCTGCTGCCGGGCTACTGCTTCATCTCGGATGCATTCACGGCCAACGGCGGCACCTGCCCGGGGGCCGACGCCTCGGACCCGGGCGACTGGGTTACCTCGACGGAGGTGACTCAACATCCGCAGGAGTGCAGCGGCGTGACGGCTGGCAACAGCTCCTGGCACGGCACGCGGACCGCCGGGCTCCTGGGGGCGATCACCAACAACATGACTGGCATTGCCGGGGTGACCTGGCAGACTCAGATTCTTCCGGTTCGCGTGCTCGGCAAGTGTGGTGGCTTTGATTCGGATATCGCTACCGCAATGCTCTGGGCGGCAGGCATTACGGTTGCCGGCGCACCCGCCAATACGCAACCGGCGAAGGTCATCAACATGAGCCTCGGCGCCACTGGCTCGTGCACGCAAACCGAGGCGGACGCGGTCAGTCAGGTTGCGGCCCAAGGGGTGTTGGTCGTCGTGTCCGCGGGCAACGAGGGCGGCCCGGTGGATTCGCCGGCGAACTGTGCCGGAGCCGCGGCTGTGGCAGGCACCCGGCATGTCGGGACGAAGGTGGGCTACAGCAGTCTCGGACCCGAGGTCGCGTTGAGCGCGCCGGCCGGAAACTGCGTCAACACGGCACCGGGATCAACGTGCCTGTATCCGATCACGACGACCTTCAACACGGGCACCATGGGGCCTGTTGCGAACGACCCCGCCTACACGGACCAGGTCAACAACCCGAACCTCGGCACGAGTTTCTCGGCGCCGCTGGTCTCGGGAATCGGCGCGCTGATGGCGGCCATGAACGGCACTCTCAATTCGTGCCGTCTGATCTCGAGGTTGAGGGAGGGCGCGCTCCCGTTCCCGCAGACTTCGACGACGTCCAGCACCATGTGTCACGTTCCGGCGGGCGCGAATGACGTCCAGGGGACCGAATGCATCTGCACCCTGGACGGCAAGACCTGCGGAGCAGGGATGGCCAACGCGTCCGGAGCGCTCAAGGCGGCGGTGCGACCCGTCGCAGCCGTCACGGTCTCAGCCACGGTCGCTGCGGGGCAGGGCGTCATGCTGCAGGCCGGCGCCAGTGCTGCGGTGCCCCCTCACACGATCACCACGTATCAGTGGGCGAGCATCGGCGCTCAGAATCTCTCGCTTCAGGGCGGGACGACGCCAACCGCGACGGTCACCGCCCCCTCCTGCGGTATAGGCACCGTGCGACTCACGGTGACGGATGACCTGAATCGTCAGGATACGGCCGACGTCGTAATCAGCCCCACCGCCGCAACCACCACGGCACCGGCCAGTGTTTCCGCCGTGGGCGCTTGCTCGCTTGCACCGGCGACGATACAGGTGGCGGTCTGTCCGACGACCGATAGCGTCCAGGTCGGGGGCGCCGCGCAAACGTTCACGGCGACGCTTGGCAACACGGCAAACACGTCCGTCACCTGGGAGGTCAACGGAGTGATCGGCGGCAACGCGACCGTCGGGACCATCTCGACGTCGGGTGTCTACATGCCTCCGGCGAACGTGCCCACTCCCGGGACGGTCACGGTCTCCGCCGTGTCGGTCGCTGACCCCGGGCAGTCATCGACGGCCCAAGTGACGATCACCGCGCCGCCCAGCTCGGGCGGCGGCGGGGGCGGCGCGCTGGATGTGGCAAGCCTGGTGGCGCTCGCGCTCGCCGGCCTGGCGCGGGGGCCATTCAGACATTACAGCAGCCGCTGGGCGGCATCCAGCCAGGGGCGCTGCGCCCGCCGGTAGTGACCCGGCGCGATGCGCGCCTGCTCGAGCAACTCGCGCGCCACCTTCTGCGCCTCGGCGCGCCGACCCTGGGCCTGCAGCAGCTGCGCGTAACGCACCGAGGCTTCGGCGCCGGGGTAGGAGGGCGCCAGCACCGCGTACTCCTCGAGTGCCTTCGATATGTTGCCTTCCGCCTCGAGCGCGCGGGCGTACAGGAGATGCCCTGCCGGTGAGCGAAAATCCGGGCTCTGCCGGATGAGCTCATCGAGCGTAGCGCGCGCCGCCGATGCGTCGCCCTTGCCGAACTGCGCCTGCGCGAGTCCGAGCATGAGATTGGGGTCGTGTTCATACAGTCCCGTGAGTGCCTCGCGGTACTGACCGATCGCCTCGTCGTAGCGTTGGTGGCGCACGAGTTCCTCCGCGTAGCGCTGGCGGCTCGCGACGTTGCCGGCGACACGCGTCTCGTTCTCGTAACGGCGCAGCTCCCGGCCCGGATCCATGGCCTGGCGCAAGCCGCGCGCGGTGCGTTGCGCGGGGCGACTGCGGAGCAGTTCGGGAAGAATCTCCACCGCGATGTAGGCAATCGCTCCCGGCAGTGACAGCAGCGCGAGCACCCAGATCCAGATCTGGTTCCGTCCGGTCTTGACGACATGGATGATGAGCGCCACCTGGACGAGGATCGACAGAATCAGAACCGACATTCCCTTTGTCTCCGCAATCTAGGGGTGCGCCGCCGCTGCGGGTGGCAGCGCGAAGGCGATGACGTAGTCGCCACGTGGCGTGCCGAGCGGGCCGTGGCCGCCGGCACTGATGACGAGATATTGACGCTGGTTGCGACCCACCCGGTAGGTCATGGGCGTGGCCTGACCGCCGGCGGGCAGCTTGTACTTCCACAGCTCGCGTCCGGTCTCGATGTCGAAAGCACGCAGGTAGCTGTCCAGGGCCGCGGCGACAAACACCAGGTCGCCGGCGGTCGCAATCGGTCCGCCCACGTTCGGCATGCCGAAGTCGCGTGAGGGCACGAACCAGGGCGTGAGCCCTTCGGTCGAGCCGAGCGGCACCTGCCAGACGATGCGCGAATGGCGCAGGTCGACGCTCACCAGCGTACCCCAGGGCGGCGCGGTGCACGGCAGGTCCCAGGGCGAGAGCAGCGGCTCGCGGCGCATGGCATAGGGCGTGCCCGCCTGGCGGGCGAACTCGGAGTGCGGAAAACGGTCCGAGCGCGCGTCACGCTCGAAGTCCTGTGGTGAGATGAGGGTGACCACCATCGGCAAATGATTGACGGCCGCGATGACGCGCTCGCGCTGCTCGTCGAACACGATGCCGCCCCAGTTCACGCCGCCGATGTAACCGGGTGACAGGAGCGTGCCGCGCGTGTCCGGCGGGGTGAAGATGCCTTCGTTGCGCAGCGAGGCGATGAGCTCGCGGCATTTGCCGCGATCCCAGAAAGTGAGGCCCCAGGCATCGCCCGGTTGCACCGAGCGCTGGGAGGTCAGCGCGGGGAGCGACGAGAACGGCTGCGTCGACCACGTCTGCTCGCCCGGGACATGGCTCGTGGGCACGGGTCTTTCGATGATCGGGAACAGTGGTTGCCCGCCGGTGCGTTCGAACACGTACAACATGCCGGTCTTGGTCGCCTGGATGACCGCGGGTACGGGCACTCCCTGCACCTCGATGTCCCCCAGCACCGGCTGCGCCGCGACGTCGTAATCCCACAGGTCGTGGTGGATGAGCTGCTGCTGCCACACGAGCCGGCCGCTCCTGGCATCGAGCGCCAGCAGCGAGTCGGCAAAACGATTGCTACCCAGACGCATGCCGCCGTAGAAATCGGGGCTCGCCGAACCGGTCGGGACCAGCACCAGTCCGTGCTCCTCGTCGACCGACATCACGCCCCAGGCGTTGCCGGCGCCGGTGCCCGCGGCCTGTGCGAGGTTCCACTCGGACGCCGCCGGGTGCGAGGGCGAATCCGGCAGTGGATCGAAGGACCACAACTGCGCGCCGCTCTGGGCGTCGTAGGCGCGGATGACACCGCGCTCCACGTCGGTGGCGCGGTTGTCGCCGATCGCGGAACCCACTATCACCGCATTGCCGTAGACGGCCGGCGGGGAGGTCACCAGGTACGCGCCCGGGTCGCGAATGCGCACACCGCGCGTCAGATCGACCTGGCCGCGATCGCCGAAGTCGGCGCACGGGCGACCGGTTTCGGCATCGAGTGCCAGCAGGCGTGCGTCCAGCGTGCCGGTGAACAGCCGCCGCCGGCACGGACCGGCCTGCCGGGCGTCGCCGCCCTCCCAGACACTGACGCCGCGGGAACTGACTTCGGCGTAGCGCCGGGAGCGATCGATGCGCGCATCGAAGCGCCAGCGCACGGCTCCGGACTCCGGATCGAGTGCGATCACGATGTTCGTGCCGGTCTCGAGATACAAGCGACCGAACGCGAGCACCGGGGTGGCTTCGAAAGTGAGCTTGCCGGCGCGCGCCAGCCCCGCGCCCAGCTCAGCGGTGCGATAGGTCCAGGCGACCGACAGCCTGGACACATTGGTGCGGTTGATCTCATCGAGGCTCGAGAAGCGCTGGCCAAACGCATCACCGCCGTAGAAGCCCCAGTCGCTGGCAGCCGGCGACTGCGTGAGCGCGGCGCGCGCCGCGGCGATACACAGCGCCGTCACGCACAGCCTGCCGGCCAGACGTGCGGGAGACGTGGCGCCGCCACGCGCGCCGGCAACACCGCGGGACCGCATCATGGCGGGCATTATCCGCGATGCCGCGCGTCCACTGCGAGCCTCAAGCGCGCCCGCCCCCGCATGCTGGTATTCTTGCCCACGTGAGTTCAACACGGGCGGTCACGCCCCGTCTCGGGGTACTGAGTCTCATTCTCGCAGTTCAGTCGCTCGCGGCTCCCGCCATCAACAACGCCCGCAGTGCCGCCGATCAGCCCGGCGCCGCGCAGCTCACCGCCCACCGGCCGCGTGTCGGCCTGGTCCTTTCCGGCGGTGGGGCGCGCGGAGCGGCGCACATCGGCGTGCTGAAGATCCTGGAGCAGATGCGCGTACCGATCGATGCGATCGCCGGCACCAGCATGGGCGCGGTCGTCGGTGGCCTGTACGCGAGCGGCCTGTCGGCGCGCGACGTCGAGAAGATCATGACCTCGATCAACTGGCAGGACGCGTTCCGCGACCGGCCACCACGCGAGGATCTGACGCTGCGGCGCAAGCAGGAGGACGAGAGCTTCCTGGTGAAATTTCCGCTCGGCGTGCGCGCCGGCCGTATCCTGCTGCCGAAGGGGTTGATCCAGGGTCAGGGGCTCACGCAGATGCTGCGGCGGCTGACACTGCCGGTGGCGCGCCTGAGCGACTTCGATCAGCTGCCGACGCCGTTTCGCGCCGTGGCCACCGACCTCGAGAGTGGTGACGCGGTGGTCATGGGCTCGGGCGATCTGACCAGCGCGATGCGCGCCAGCCTGTCGGCGCCCGGCGTATTTGCGCCCGTGGAGCGCGCGGGGCGTCTGCTGGTCGACGGCGGCATCACCGACAACGTCCCGGTCGATATTGCGCGCGCCATGGGTGTGGACGTGGCCATAGTGGTGGATGTCGGCTTTCCGCTGCTGCCGCGCCAGCAGTTGAGCAGCGCCCCGGTGATCTCCAGTCAGATGCTGGCGATTCTCATCCGGCGCAATGCCCAGGCGCAGCTCGCCACGCTCACGCCGCAGGACATTCTCATCCAGCCGGCGCTCGGTAACGCGTCGTCGTTCGACTTCGGCATCGTCGCGCGCGTGATCGATGCGGGCGAGGCCGCGGCGCGCGGCAAGGCCGGGCAGCTCGCGGCGCTCAGCGTGAGCGAGCAGGAGATGCAGCGCTACGTGCAGCGTCGCGAGTCCTCACGCGCACCGCCGCCGCGCATCGACTTCGTGCGTGTCGATCCGGGATCG